>CAMBPV010000053.1 GCA_945869695.1 Prosthecobacter debontii | reverse complement strand
TCTTGATCTTCACCCCTATGTCGTCCGCATCCGATCTCCTCTCGGCCTTGGAATGGCGCTATGCCACGAAGGTATTTGATCCCAATCAAAAGATACCGGATGACACATGGGCAGATCTTGAAAAGTCACTGATCCTCACGCCCTCTTCATTTGGGCTTCAGCCGTGGAAATTCATTGTGATTCGAGATCAGGCCCTGCGTGAGGAACTGGTGCCTCACGCCTGGAAACAGCGCCAAGTCGCCGATTGTTCTCATCTCCTCGTTATCGCTGTGCCCCGGGTGCTCCAGGAGTCTCACATTGATGCCAACATCCACCGCATGGTTGAGGTGCGCGGCGGATCTGCGGATGGCTTGCTGGGTTTTCGAAACATGGTGGCCGGTTTCCGCAGCCAACTCGAAGCCAAAGGAGGACTCGAGCAGTGGGCCAAATTGCAGGCCTACATCGCCCTCGGCCAATTCATGTTGGCTGCCTCTCTTTTGGGGATCGACACCTGTCCGATGGAAGGCTTTGTCCCAGAAAAATTCGACGAGATCTTGGGCCTAGAAAAAGAAGGGCTGACAGCCGCCGTTCTCTGCCCGGCGGGTTACCGCTCCGAGGACGACCGTTATGCCGGCCTTCCGAAGGTCCGGTTCGAGGCGTCGGCCATCATCGAGCATCGGTGATCAGATGCCGTGTTCGTTCATCAGGCTTCCCTTCTTGGGGGGAGGCCATTGCATGAAAAGATTGGCGAGTGAGATCAGCCCTCCTCCCGTCACCAAGGGGACCGTCAGAACCTCATTGGGATAGTTGACTCCGGCCAGCCGTGAAAACATCATCGGAAGAAAGAGGGCAAAGAAGCTGGTAAACACCGGCTCCAGGCAATAAATCAACCCGGCCGTTGTGGCGCTGACGTGAGGTTGAAAATGATTCATCATCAGGAACGCGATCAACGTGCAGGGCCCCACCAGCACCGCCAAAAAAAACAGCGAGGCGGGTGAGGCAAAGGATGCCAGCGCCGCCCCCAAACCTGGACCGGTGAGCCAAAGGAGAGGGAGGCACAAAGCCGAGATGGTCAAAAACATCACCACCGACACTTTCAAGGAGTCATTGGAACGAAAGGCCGGCACCTCCAGCGTCATGATCTGCCCGGTGAAAAGCGCCGCGGCGACCAACGTCTCAGCCTCGCCCCGGCCCAGACGAAACGTCTGCCAATCGAACTGAGCTAAAATCCCGATTCCCACTAGGGTCAAGCAACACAACACCCCTTCCCTCACCGTCGGCAGATTGCGGTAAACCAGAGTGCGAGTGAGCGGAATGAAAAAAACCGACCCCTGAGTGAGAAAGGAAGAAGTAGAGGCGGCTGTGTGCGACAGACCATCCACCTGAAAGAGCATGGCCAATCCGCCGAAGATTCCGAGCCCGAACCCCTGCAAAACCTCGTTGCGTGTCAGCGCCCAACCCCGTCCCCCTGCCCAAATCAAAGCCAGCGCAACCCCTCCACTCACGGCGAAACGCGCGACCATCGTTGCAGCCGAAAAGAACCACGTGCCCACTCCGACTGACGTCTCCGCTTGAATCAATGCCAGCACCTTCAGGGCCGGAAAGCTGAGCCCCCACATCATGCACGCCAGCACCAGCATGCGCAGTGCGCGCCCCTGATGACTCACGCGGCGCGCTCCTCCCAGCGCGCCAGAAGCCAGAGCACATCGGATAGCCGGTTGAGGAATCGCACGATCTCCGGATTGGGCACCGCTTCCGCTGTGCCCTCCAGATCCACCACTCCGCGTTCCGCCCGACGGCAAAACGTGCGCGCGAGATCCGAGTAGGCACCGCTCATCACACCCGCTTCTCCCGGCAGCGCCCAGCCTTTGAACTCCATGGCACCGTCGTTTTCGAGCTTCGACACCCATCCATCCAAGAACTCCACCTTCGCGGCATCGATCTGCACAGGATGCGTCTCAGCGTAGCGTTTTTCAGAACCCGGCGGCGTGGCAATCTCTCCCATCAAGGCGATCAGCCAACGCTGAACTTGATCAATCAGTTCCTTGGATTCCGCGCGCAGAGCCGAGACCCGCAGCAAACCGAGCGCCGCGTTCAATTCATCTGTGGCACCGAGCAGGTGGACTCTCGGGTGACTCTTCGCGAGCCGACATCCGAAAAGTAAATCCGTCTGGCCCTGATCTCCTTTTTTGGTCGCGATCGACATGACTAATGCGCCATCCCCCCAGGCTGACTCAAAACGTCACTCCCACTTTTAAACTTCCTATGTTTTCGGTTCATTCTGGGGATAACGTTTCGCGGGGTGATCCCGATCATTCTTTCGACATCGTGTCAATCAACGGTATTCGAACGAGCGGGCTTCAGGCACATGTTTTCGAGCAGGAAACTGATTCATCGGAGGCGTCTGCGGTGTCCGATGATTTCCCTCCCACGGGAAACGATTGCGATCATGAAAGGCATGGAGAACGATGGAGCCAGACGCAGACCGCATCCACGGATGAATCACAGGTCGATTGGGATCCGGTCTGCCGAGCCCGAACGTAAGACTGGCCCCCATCTGATCACGCTTCCTTCCGATGATTTTCGTCTCATTGGGTTGAAAGATGAGGCCCGCATGGTGGACAGATTCCGCCGCACCCGTGAGCGCATCTTGCCCGTCAACGGCATAGACGATTTCCAGCCGATTCCGAGTTTCGTTTCGAACGACAATCACACAAGGCTCACCCGCTTTTGCCTCGACAAAAACATGGCCTCCGCACTCATGACTGCGGAGCCACCGACCCTTCCCATTTTTCAATCCGACAGAGATGATGCCATCCCCCACCCGGTGCAGCCCACGGAAATGGCGCACCGCGTCATCTTGTGAGCGAATCATTTTTTTCACATCCATCGCATCTCCGTAGTAGAGCCGCGTGGTGAGGAATGGAGTGTGGAGATCATGCCGCTGAAACGGACCTCGGAACGGCCCAACCTCAGGCAGCACCATACTGGGCGGACGCTCATCATGCTGACAGCTCGTGATGACGAGGAGCGCGAGCAGGATGAGGGAAGAGTTCAAAAGCCGATGAAACATCCATTATCAACGGTGAATGACTCCTCTTCCCTTCGATGAATCAACTCCCGAGGGCTCTGATCTTGAACACGATCCGCAGGAGTCCGCTCGCCTCTTCGACTTTTCGCTCCACGGGATAGTTCAGCACCCGTTCGATCATTTCCGTTTCCAATTCGGAGATCATCGGATAGCGCCGTGCGACTTCACCGAACGGGTTGTGAAACTCAATGATCTCCAATCCGCTTTCCGGATGATATTCGACGATGGACATGCAGCCTTCCGCCATTCGGAACTTGGCCACCTCTTCAGCACGCTCGATGATGGATTTTCCCTTCAGCTTGGCGAGGTATCGATCACCACGAGTTTGAAAAAAGCTAAAGAGCAACTTTTGAGGGGCCGTCTCACCAAAGACTTTTTCAGCCGTGGTCAGCATATCCAAGGAGAGCTCATTCCCAGTTTGCGGAAAGAGCGGCTCCGTTTTGCGTGTGAGCCGATAAACCTTTTCAGGTCTGCCAGTGGGTTTGGGTCGGCGCCGGGTATCGAGGTAACCGTTCTTCTCCAGAGTAACACAGTGCTGCTTAACACCCATGTAACTCATGTTTAGGATGGCAGTTAGCTCATTGACCGACATGCCGGTGGAGCGTTTCAGGAGGAGAATGATCTCCATTGCTGGAGTCTTCAGGATTTCACGAAGGATATTGAACAACATGGTTGGGGAGAGCTGAATGCTAGCACTCCACGCATCCATGGCAATCGTCGGCACGTTCTCCCTTCTCCTAGGTTTTGACGATCGTAAATTGACATTTGGCAAAACCCGGGCCTATCCTCCGCCCCACCGACAACGAAAATGCCCACCATCGAGCTTTTGCCCGAAAAAGAGTTCCGCTCCCACGCTCCAGGCTACTGGAAAGATCAACTTGTTCCCGAGACGGATTGGAATTCTGCGAAGTGGCAGCTCAAGAACCGGATCACCACACTCAGCCAACTGGAAGAACACCTGGTTCTCGCGGATGAAGAGCGCGCGGGCGTCCTGCTTTCCGGCAACAAGCTGGCAATGGCCATCACGCCTCATTATTTTAATCTCATCGATCCGCTCGACCCGGACTGCCCGATCCGTCGGCAAGTGATCCCCAGGATCGAGGAGACGCTCGATGATCCCGGCGAAATGGCAGATCCGTGTGGGGAGGACTCACACATGCCAGTGCCGGGCCTCGTGCACCGTTACCCGGACCGCGTCCTCTTTTTGGTGACGGATCGCTGTGCCGCATACTGCCGTTACTGCACTCGCAGCCGGGTCGTCTCCGGCGTGGGGGAGCAGACTCTCCACCTGGAGCATGAAGCCGCCTTCCGTTATTTAGAGAAGCACACTGAAATCCGGGATGTGCTGCTCTCTGGGGGTGACCCTCTGCTTCTCTCAGATGGCAAGCTTGAGGGCATTCTTTCTCGGTTGAGATCGATTAAGCACATCGAGTTCCTCCGCATCGGCAGCCGGATTCCCATTTTCCTCCCGCAACGCATTACCCCCGAGCTTTGTGGCATGTTGAAGAAATACCATCCGCTCTTTTTGAGCATTCATGCCAATCACCCTCGGGAACTCACGACCGAGGTCCGCACTGCCCTCGAGCGTCTGGCGGATCATGGCATTCCCCTCGGGAATCAAAGTGTGCTCCTGCGCAATGTGAATGACGACCCTGCCATCATGAAGTCATTGGTGCATAAGCTCCTGATGTGTCGCGTGAGGCCCTACTACCTCTACCAGTGCGATTTGATCAAAGGCTCCTCTCACCTGCGCGCCAGTGTGGCGAAGGGCATCGAGATCATCGAATCCCTGCGCGGTCACACGACGGGATATGCGGTTCCGCAGTTTGTGATCGATGCACCGGGAGGCGGAGGGAAGGTTCCCCTGAACCCTGACTACATGCTCATGAAGGATGAGCAGCGAGTTCTCATCCGAAACTACGAGGGAAAAGTCTTTGAGTATCCCGAGGCCAGTTCACCTGCTCAACTCAAAGTCGGACAGGCATAAGGCGCTTGCTTGCCCGCCCAGCCGTGGCAAGCTTCCAGAGGTTACCCCACCCGGCCATGCGATGCCCCAAATGCGGAAGCACCGAAGATAAAGTCGTCGATTCACGTGAAGCGAGGGACGGTCACGCCATCCGGCGGCGGCGCGAGTGCCAGAAATGCCAGTTTCGGTTCACGACCTATGAGATCGTGGAGCGAGAAGAACTGCGGGTCGTGAAAAACAATGGTGTGAGAGAGCCCTTCAGCCGCGAAAAACTACTCGGTGGAATGAGGAAAGCCTGCGAGAAGAGACCTGTCACCTCGGAAATTTTGGAGCAGTCCGTCGACGAGATCGCCGACGAACTCGAGCAGGAAGGCTACCGCGAAATCCCATCCAATGTCATCGGAGCCAAAGTGATGCGCCGACTCGAAGGCATTGATCAGGTCGCCTATGTCCGGTATGCATCGGTTTACCGGCAATTCGAAGACGTGGGCGAGTTCCTCAGTGAGATTAAGTCACTCGGCGCCCGCAATCCCCTCGAAGACACGCATCCCCAACTTTTCCCCTGATCAACCATGAGTGAGAGGACGATTTTTCAAAAGATCATCGATCGTGAGATTCCAGCTCCCATCTTGTATCAAGATGAGCACTGTGCGGCGTTTAATGACATTAACCCCCAAGCCCCCGTCCATGTCCTGATTGTCCCGAAAAAGGTGATCCCACGAGTGGGTGAGGCCACGCGGGAGGACCAAGCCACTCTGGGGGCGCTTCTCTTGGCGGCAGGCAAAGTCGCCACACTCCTCGGCGTTTCTGAGCGCACGCAGGGATTTCGTCTGGTCATCAATCATGGCAGAGACGCAGGTGAGACAGTTCCGCACCTGCATGTTCATCTTCTCGCCGGACGCACCTTGGAATGGCCCCCCGGCTAGTGAACCAGAGGTGGGGAATTCTGTCTTGCAATCACCCTGCCCGCGGGTAAGCAGTCTCCACCCGATCAATACGGGACTCCGGCCACGTCCTGGAAAATTCACATGTCAGATCATCAAACTGCCAACAAGTGGTCCCTCTCCCTAGTCGCCTTGGGAGTCGTCTTCGGAGACATTGGAACCAGCCCTCTCTACGCGCTCAAGGAGTGTCTAGCACACTCCCATTTTGATCCCCACCACCCGGATCTCGGCATGGTCTATGGTCCGATCTCGCTGATGTTTTGGTCACTGACGATCATGGTGTCGATCAAGTACCTCCTGCTGGTGACGCGCGCGACCAATCAGGGCGAGGGCGGCGTCTTTGCTCTGCTTTCACTCCTCCGTTCCAAGACAACGGCACTTGGCAGTTCCGTGGGAAGTTTCATCCTTCTCGCACTCCTGGGTGCGGCTCTCCTTTACGGAGATGGTATGATCACTCCCGCCATCTCCGTGCTCTCCGCCGTTGAGGGACTCGAAAAGTTAAACTCAGGCTTTCATCCGTTCATTGTGCCGACGGCTTGCGTCATTCTTCTGGGACTCTTTCTCGTACAAAAATTCGGGACCGCCAAGATCGGCGTCGGCTTTGGCCCGATCATGGTCTTGTGGTTCGGCCTGCTCGCAGGTCTGGGGCTCTATCGCTTCCTTCAGCATCCCGAGATTATCTCCGCACTCTCGCCTCACCACGGGATCAGTTTTCTTGCTCACCACGGGCGGGAAGGAATCATCCTGATGGGAATGGTGCTTTTGGCCGTGACCGGTTGTGAGGCGCTCTACGCAGACATCGGCCATTTTGGTCAAAGTGCGCTCCAGCGGGCCTGGTTCATCCTTGTTTATCCGGCGCTCACCTTGAATTATTTGGGTCAAGGTGCGCTGGTATCCTCCACCTCCGATCCCGAAAAACTGAAGGAGATTCTCGAATCCCCCTTTTACTCACTGGCACCGGATTCCATGTTGGTGCCACTGATTGTGGTAGCCACGCTGGCGACCGTCATTGCTTCTCAGGCGATGATCACCGGCGTGTTCTCTCTCACTCTTCAGGCCGTTCAGTTGGGTTATTTGCCCCGATTAAAAATCGTCCACACCAATCCCGACGTGCGCGGTCAGATCTACATGCCGCAGGTGAACTACATGCTGATGTTCGCCTGCATCAGTCTGGTGATGTATTTCAAGAGCTCGAGTAATCTTGCGTCAGCCTATGGACTCTCGGTGGCCATGGACATGCTGCTCACGAGCTTCCTTTTCTTCCTCGTCGCATGGCGAGTTTGGAACTGGGCGCTCTGGAAAGCGCTTCTGCCCATGCTGTGCTTTGCGATCATCGAGACCGGTTATTTCCTTGGTAGTTTGGCCAAGTTTTTTGATGGCGCCTGGTTCCCGCTCGTCATCGGATCCGCCATGTGGATCGTCATGAAGACATGGACGGACGGCCGAGCCGCTCTTTACGCGGCGATGATGCGTGGCCGACTTCCGGTGGAGCATCTGATCAATGAAATCAAAAAGGACCGCATCATTCGAGTTCCAGGAACAGCCGTTTTCATGTCCGCATCGGCAGAGGGCCTTCCCCTGGCTCTGCTCCACCATTTAAAGCACAACAAAGCTTTGCATAAACAAGTGGTGCTCCTCTCCGTAAAGTTCTCTGATATCCCGCGAGTCGCCCTGGCATCGAGGACAGAAGTGGAAGTTCTGCATGAGGAATTCTTCCGGGTGGTTCTGCACTACGGATTCTCCGAGTCACCGCAGGTGTTTGATGACCTCTGCATCGCGCTGAAAGATCACACCAAGCTGAAGCCCAATCAGATCACCTTTTATCAAAGCCGCGAGCTCCTCCTCACCAACGGCCCCGGAAAAATGGCCGTGTGGAGGAAGAGGCTCTTCGTTTTGCTTTCACGCATGGCACGGCCTGCGACTGGTTACTTCGAGCTTCCACCGCGGCAGGTCATTGAGTTAGGGATCCAATTGGAGCTTTAAATCCGCTCAGCAGCCTGAAACGTAGACACAGAAGATGATGGACGTTTACAAAAACCCAACTTTTGACATGGCCTGCGAGCAATTCGATCTCGTGGCTGATCTCCTCCAATTGCCGCAGAGTGAGAGAGAGCGTGTCAAGCGTCCCAAGCGCTCCCTGGTCGTCTCGATTCCCGTGCGGATGGACGACGGACAGGTCAAAGTTTTCTCCGGATATCGAGTCCAACATCACCTCTCACTCGGCCCCACCAAAGGCGGTATGAGATTTCACCCCGACGTGACGCTCGGCGAGGTGGCTGCCCTCGCGATGTGGATGAGTTGGAAGTGCGCTCTCACCGGCCTACCTTATGGCGGAGCCAAAGGTGGCGTCGCCTGTGATCCACGCACACTGTCCGCCGGAGAATTGGAGCGTTTGACCCGGCGCTTCACGCAGGAAATCATCCCCTTCATCGGTCCTCAGATCGACATCCCAGCACCCGACGTCGGCACCAATGAGCAAACGATGGCTTGGATGATGGACACCTATTCGAACGATATCGGCCATAGTGTGCCGGGTGTCGTCACGGGTAAGCCGGTTAATCTCGGTGGCTCTCTCGGACGTCGGGAAGCTACGGGCCGCGGCGTTGCCTTCCTGGTCTCCCGCGCCATGGACGTGATGGGAATCGAGGCAAGCAAATCCACAGCTGTGGTTCAAGGATTTGGAAATGTCGGCTGCGTGGCGGCGCAGTCGATGGCCAAACAGGGCATCAAAATCCTCGCCGTGAGTGATGTGGACGGCGGCATCTTCAATCCAAACGGCATCGACATGACTGCTCTCGACCAGCACATGATCACCCACCGCTCCATTCATGGTTTTCCAGGCACCACGAGCATCAACAATGCAGATCTCCTTTTGATCCCCTGTGACATTCTCGTCCCAGCTGCCTTGGAGCGCCAGATCACGGGTGAAAACGCTGCCCGCATCCAGTGTCGAATTTTGGCTGAAGCCGCCAATGGACCGACGACGCCCGACGCTGACGTCATCATCAACCAGCGACCCGAGATCTTTTTGATTCCTGACATCCTCTGCAATGCGGGAGGAGTCGTCGTCAGTTACTTCGAGTGGGTGCAGGACCTCCAGAGCTTCTTCTGGAGCGAGGCCGAGGTCATGGACAAACTCTACCGCATCCTCGAGACAGCCTTCAGCCAGACTTTCAATATGGCCAAGCAGCAAAAGTTAACCATGCGCATGGCTGCGCTGAGCCTAGGTGTAAAGAGAGTGGCAGATGCCAAACGGATGCGCGGATTGTTTCCGTGATGACTCACCTTTCGGCCTAGTTGACAGGCGCCGTTCCACGCGCCTCAACCACCGCTTGTCCGCCGCTGAGTAACCACCCGGGTGAAACAAGTTCCGTGAGCGTCACCTGATCTAACGTGGCATTCACGGAGGGATACTTCACCCGCACCGTCATGGGCACCACCTGTCCGCCACCTTCACGCAGCCAGTAATCGACCTCACGTCCGAGAACGCTCTTCTTCTCGACATAGGCATAAATCGGCGGCAACCCCGTTCTGACGGGATGACTCAATTTCACACACAGGAGCCATGACGCGTCTGCAAATTCCCCTCCGAAAAAGTCACCACGTTCCGCCGTGACGCGCAACAAAACGGGCAGTCCCGGCTTCTTCTCGGTCACTTCTTCCCAATGCAAATCCCCTTCCCCAACAAAGCTCGGCCAATCCACAAGGTAGGAGCCATCATCCGTTTTCAGCACGGATGCGCGGTGGACCTTTTGATCAGACATCATCACGTCATGTTCCGAGGCCACACCCGTGCCGACCACCATGGAGTCTGTGATTTTCTCAAAGGGATAGGCCGCTTGACCAAAACGAGCCTCGTAAGCCCGCAATCGAGGTTCGACAAGCGAGCGCTCCCTCACGTATTGAAGCCGCTCACTTGAACCCGCCGCTTTGAGGAACCCGACCAATGCAGACTTCGCTTTGTTGAGATCATGCGGGATCAAGGTCACGGCCCGGGCTCTCGCTACCCGAAGAAGCGATTTGGGAACCGCCTGCAACGGGGACACCGCTTTACCAGCGGCGGTCCTTCCCGGAACTGACAAACGGCTAGGCGTTGGAATTCCTCCCGAATAACCCGGCACAGGATTCGTCGCAGCACTGCCGGGAATCACCCGGGAAGGATTCGTCGGATTGATCGGCCTCAGGGATGGTCTTTCATTTTCTTGCGGTTTGACCTGTGTGAAATCGAGCGCTTGAGGTTTAGCCGTCGGCCGCATCGCCGTGGCCATCCGAGTGTCGCGGGCCCCATTCGTGATCACCTCAGGACTCGAATCAGAAATCGCAGGCACCGAAACTTTTTTTGGAGGAGCGGGGAAGAGCTTGGCTTGATTCCAATTCAGAATCATCGCCAAAATCACCAAAGCGGCCACGATGAGGACACTCAAAGCGAAACGCTTCTTGATCGCGATCAGTTCTGGATCTGCCTTCATCCGCTCGAAAGCGTCACCGGGCAAAGGCATCGGCTCCTCGACTGGCACCTCATTCTTCAGCGCGTCAAAATCCAATCCTCCCTTCTCCGTCAGCAGCAAGGCTTTCCTTTTCACCCGCCCCTCCTTCTGCGTGAACTGAAGCATGATCGGCTTCGCACAATGCGGGCATGGACGGGAACGCGTCACAGCCGTCACCTGCAGTTCGACAGGTTTTTCACAATGAGGACAAGCTAAAACAGCGGCCGGCATGTTCCGAGAATGGGGATGCTGACAGATCACCCATTCTCACCCAAGTCGCAACCCGCGTTTCGAGCAGAAATCATCAATATTGGAGGAAAACAATTTGTTCCGCTCCGAGATCAAAGCCACGTTTCCCCATGCCGAAGCGCATCGCGATTTTTGGGGGAAGCTTTAACCCGCCAGGCGTCCACCATCGAAAACTGGCTGAGACTTTGGCTCGTCATTTTGATGAGGTGCGGGTGGTGCCCTGTGGTCCCCGCCCGGACAAACCGACGCTCAATCTGATCCCCCCCGTCTTCCGTGCAGCCCTGGCTGACATCACCTTCAGCGGACTGCGGCACGTGGTGGTAGATCTTTTTGACCTCGAGCAGGACTCCTTCTCGCGAAGCATCGATCTCCAGACTCGTTACGCGCCCATGGGTGAGATCTGGCACGTCGTAGGCACAGACCTCGTCGAGGGTGGAGCGCGCGGGCGTTCGCCGATTCAGCTCAGTTGGAAGGAAGGGAGAAAACTTTGGAAAACGGCGCACTTTGCCATCCTCACGCGACCCGGCCACAAAATTGCAACCCAAGACCTCCCGCCGTATCACCGACTGATCGAGGTGGACATTCCCGGTGCCAGCACAGACATCCGAGATCTGGTTGGACGTGGTAAACCCGTGTCCGATTGGCTCACTCCGCGTGCAGAGGAATACATCGAAAGGTACGGCCTCTATCGCGCACCCGTCCCAGGTTCATGGGCACCGGGAACTCTGAAAGGATGCCCCTTCCAAATTCAAACCGATGCGCGCAATGCGAAAGCCACCCAGTTCGCAGATCGGATCCGAAAGCTCACACCGGACAAGGGCGCGCCGCGCTTCATTGCCACCATCGGCGGAGACGGTGCCATGCTCCGCGCCATCCGGCAAAACTGGAGACGCAGGCTTCCCTTCTTCGGCATCAATGCAGGCCACCGGGGGTTTTTGATGAATCAAAGCGAGGGCCTGAAGGCTGGGACCTTTCCGCCAGATCAGGTCGTGTTCCGTCAGCTTCCGATGCTCTATTTGGAGTTCACAGATGCCAGCGGAAAAACCAAGAGCACCTACGGCTTTAATGACGCCTGGGTCGAGCGCTCGACCAGCCAATCCGCCTGGCTCGAAGTCACCGTGAATGGAGTCCGCCGCATTCCAAAGCTCGTCAGTGACGGCGCGCTCGTGGCCACGGCTGCGGGCTCGACCGCTTACGCTCGAAGCATGGGTGCGTCTCCCCTCCTCGCGGATACACCCGCATGGCTTCTTGTCGGCTCAAACGTCATGGAACCCTCGGGTTGGAAGAACGCTCTCCTCTCGACTGACACCACCGTCGAGGTCCGCTGCCTCGACCCCAAAAAGCGACCTATCAAAGCCTTCGTCGATGGTGAGGACGCAGGCACCGTTGTTAGTTTCCGCGCCCGGATTTCCAGAGCCGCCTCCGCTGAACTCGTCTTCCATTCCAGCCATGACATGGCGGAAAAGATTGCCGCCATTCAGTTCAGCAGTCAGTTGAGATAAAACCTACCTTTATCCGCCCGCAGTTACCTGGACGACCTCAATCACATCACCCTCCGCCACCGGCGAGGCTGATACTTCTCGCGGGAAAAGAGCCCTTTGATTTAGCTCAACTACAACGGGTTTTCCGGCGAGTCCGATCAGAGCCAGCAAGTCACCCACCGTCGACACCTGATCGAACGTCCGCTTTTCTCCATTTAAGGTTATCGTCATCGACATAAAATTTCTAAGCAGCTGCGGGTTCGAGGATCGAGGGGTCCCAGTCCTTCCAGACAGGTTCGAGACCCTGCGCTCGCAGCATTCGCACAAACTCCTCGGGCGAGCGCTCATCCGCGATGCCAAACTGACCTTCAGCCTTTGAGCAGCTCGCCTTCTCCTCCACTTCCACCCTGCGCCCCCGCACCGTGAGATGCACATCCTCCCCACCTGCCCCGGTATAACCACCGGGTTCGGTATGGCTGCCAGCGCTCATGATCGTCACCCCCAGAGGAGCCAGCGCATCTCTCAGCCCCGCTGGCTCCCGAGTGCTGAGAACGATGCCCACCTCTGGAAACGTGAGCCGAAATGCACACAGCGTCTGAACCAAGGCCCAGTCTGGGAAATCCGTCAGCGGTTTGAAATCACCCGCTGCCGGACGAAGCCGGGGAAATGCGACCGTAAAAACAGCCTTCCAACAATGCTTGTTCAAATGCTCCAAGTGCGCGGCGAGACGCATCGCCTCGACACGCCAATCCGAAAGGCCAAAAAGCGCACCGATGCCGATGCGTCGGAAGCCAGCCGCATAACCGCGCTCGGGACAAGCCAGTCTCCAGTCATAGTCCCGTTTAGGTCCAGCAGTATGCATCTGCGCATACACCTCCCGGTCATACGTCTCCTGGTAAACCACCAACCCCTCACAGCCCACATCCACCATGCGTTGATACTCGGGGGTCTCCATCGGACCCACCTCGATCCCAAGAGTCGGCACCTCTTTCCGCAACGCCGAAATGCACTCTTCCAAGTAACCCTCACTCACAAACCTCGGGTGCTCACCTGCCACCAGCAGAATATTCCGAAAACCTTGATCTCGCAGATGCTTTGCCTCTGCCACCACCTGATCCACCGTCAGCGTGACCCGCAGGATCGGATTATCCCGGGAGAAACCACAGTACTTGCAGTTGTTGATGCACTCATTCGAGAGGTAAAGCGGGGCAAAGAGTCTCATCGTGCGGCCAAAATTCCGACGCGTCACCGCCTGTGACTCCTGCGCCAGAGCCTCCAGCTTCTGCGGAGCCATCGGCTCGAGAAAGGAGGCAAAACGCGTGAGCAAAGGAGACTTCCGGTGAGGAAGTGCATCCAAAATAGGTCCTAAAGAATCCGTCATCACCCGACTCATAGCCCGCTGCTGAAGGGATGCAAATCAAGCTCAGCGTGTCGTCGTCGCCGCAGCCGATCTCGTCCCACCTGCCGCCGTCGTCGAGCCTGTCGTCGTGGCCCCATTGCTGGTTCCACCCGTCGTCGCCGCAGGGGCCGCGCCTGCACCTGTGCCAGTCGTCGTCGTCAACCCATTCACATAGCCGTCCTCCGTGAGATCAGTCGTGATCAGCGTCACCTGATCCGCCAGCGTGCGCGTGTTTTTGATCGAGTCCTCCGTTTTGCCATCGTCGATCAGCGCCCGCAGGTAGCTCACCCCCGCCACGCCGATATCCGTCGGACTGCTGCTCGCATACGGCAGATCTCGCTCGCTATCGGCTGATACCGCATAGCCCTTTAGCTCCCTCGCCACAAAGATGATCCCATCCGAGCTCCGCGTCTCTACCTCCTTTTTATCATTCGCCGTTCCGATGGCAAAGAACGTCGTCGTGGACACCGTGTTCGCCGCCGTCGCGGAGAGCACCACCTTCCGATTCTCGCCCTTCACCGCCACAAAAAGCTCACCAAAATTGGCATACGAGAAGAACTGCTTCACCCCACCCGTCGTCAGGGTCAGGATCAGCGTGCCCGTCCCACCCTCGATCGGAGCCACGTAAAACCCGCCCTGATACGGCCGATAATTGATCGTCTCACCCGCCACATCAAAAGTCAGCTTATACACCACCAACTGCCCCAGACCCTGCGACGCAGAAATCAAAAGCAGCACCAGTGCAGCAAAAACGGGAGAGAAGAGTCGATTCATTGCCAGCTATAACGCACGCCCTCTCGACTAGTTGCAAACCCAAAACGAGAAACACCCCGTAATTCTTCAGAACCCAGCCACCCGAATCTTGATAGCATGAATAAATGCCTCCTTGAACTTAACAGATTCAAATGCGCGCTTGGGAATCACACAAAGTCCAATCCGGCCAAAAGAGATTTCAAGACGGCTGTCATCCTCTGAAACCGAGACGAGTGAACTCAGCGGAAAGGTTAGCTCCACTCCGTCGGAAACACAGGATAACTTTCCGTCCGCCACAAGGTAACGCGTCCCCCATGCTGGGCGACCGCGAGCTTCGAGCTGAAAGTAACGGCGCAGTCGCGAGCGAAGAAATGAATCGAACCCAAAGTAGTTGATGGCTCCCGTTACCAAAGCCGGCATCGCAAAGATCCAAAAGGATGGAGTCTTGAAGCCCAGCATCTTGCTCAAGGCAAAAACCACCACCGGTGCCATCAATGCTCCGATGACTGTATTTCTGAGTCGGCTCCTCTGCGCAGTTGGCCCTCGCATGAAATGACAGAACGCCACTTCAGACCTGTCGTCTGGAAAGCTTTGATCCCCGAATGTCATCCGGAAATTCGTTTCAGGGGCAGCGCAATTGATCACACAATCTCACCGCGGCCTCCCGCCCTCGCTGGCGCAGGACCTCGCGGCTCTTCCTCGGAAAGAGACCGGGATGCGGCGCATACGTTTGGATGTGAATGACCCGCTTATCGGTCAGCGCCGCCAGTCTCAACCGATAGGAGAGCATCTGGTTTGACATGATTTCATGACAGAGCGCCATGGCCACCGCGATGTTGGTCCCACCTCCCGGGGCCTGTGGCACGCTGCCGGGCTCATGAAGGATCTCATGCAGCACGATGGTCTCGACATCAGGTTGATCCAGCCAGTGCTCGAAGGGAACCACGTCCACGGTTCCACCGTCACACCACAGGCTGCCATCGAGCCGCCGCGCCTGAAAGAGCCCCGGCACGAGGGAACTGGACACGGCATACTCGGCCGCATCACCCCGGGTGATGATATCCAGCCGCTTGTGCGTGAGATTGGTCACGGCGATCTGAATTTTCGGCTCCTTCAAGTCCTCCAATCGCAATGGCCCCAGCTTCTCCTTCAGAAAGCGCACCATGTTGTTTCCGTTCAAAACACCGGTGCCAAAAATATGACTCACCACGCCCGGCAGTCGCCACCACCAGCCCCAGTCATAGATGCTGCGCCGCACGCCGGGCTGACGGATAAAAGCCTCCAGCTTCTCACCCCGCAGCCCGGACCCACACATCAGCGCCGTGAGCGCACCCGATGAGGCACCGGCGATCTGCTCCGGGTAATACCCCTGCCGATGCAGCTCCGCCATGAAGCCGACGTGACAATAGAACCCGTAAAACGATGACGAGAGTGACACCGCCAGACCCGGCGTCACTGCCGGGCGCGGTCCATCCTCATCCTCAGGTGAGCGGATCGATTTCGGTTTCGCCAAAAAGGGAGCGGGGCTGAAAATGAGCAGCACCCCGCCCATGAGCGCCCACGCCGCCTGAACCACAAATCCGGTCAAGGAAACCGCCAGCACCTGAGAGTGCGTGACACCTCCATCCGCGACGAGCACGCCGAGAAAAAACTGCTCACGAATCCCCAACCCCTGCACCGAGATGGGCAGTGAGCTGTAGGCATCCACCACGGGCAAAAGCGCAAAGAAACTCGACCACGGAAGCGCCGCATGCCAGGCCCGCGCCGCAGCGCCAAAAGCAGCGTAGTTCGCCAACAAACAGAGCACCGCGGCGAGGACGCCCAGCAACGATAACTTCCACGCTACCCGCACCTGCCGCAGCCGATCCAGCATCTCCAGCGCTTTGCTGGCAAAGGAGGGCCAGCGCTTCAGGACGCGAGCCAGGAAAGCCTGCTGCGTCTGGGCTGCCGCTACACCGGATAGCGAGACGAGAAGAGTGATGCCCAAAGCAATCCCCGCTGCCCATAGACACGCACTGGCCACGGGACCTCCCCGCTCGATGATCCACTGCGCATTGGGCACGGTGACGCCTCCGAAAAAGAAACCCAGCCCCACCATGCCCGCCAGGTGATCCAGCACGACCGAGGCCGCGATGGCCGGCAGTTTACCCGGATGTTTCCGCGCCAGCATCACGATCCGGTAACTGTCAGCCGCCAAGGGACCCAGGAAAAAGTAGTTGAAGAAATCCGCGATCCACGTCAGCCGAAAAGCCTCTCCCGGAGTGGCCGGCACGCCGGTGATCCGGAGAAAAATCAACCACCGGACCCAGAGCCCCAGGATCGAGATTGCCGTGAGGCCAAAACACAAAAGAAGCCACGGCAGACTGATCGTCCGCCACGGAAGCTCCGAGTGATCCATCTGCGAGGCATGACGCCAAGCCAGCCCCACCAGCGTCAGGGCACCCACGATACGCAGCAGCGTCCAAAGCGGGCTTTTGGGAGGGTCTGTGCCTTCGGGCATGGGGTCTGACTGCATCGGGGGCGGCCACTCTGGCATATTCTCAGCCCACCTCAATCAACGCCTTTCAAAAGACATTCATAAAACAGGAACGCCCACCGGCTCAGGCAAGACATCCGCAGGTGGCCCGGGGAAGTTCTCTGAAATGAATCGACGCCAGGTCCCTCGCGTCGAACTGGAGATCAGCTCCTGCGTTTTTTCACCACACTTTCCGCACACCATCATCCCGTGCATCAGCCGGTCATGCTCGCAGATACCCGTGATCACGAACTCCGTCATCGGTGAGCCACTCCGACTGATCCCACAGACAGAGCAGCTCTCCAGCCCCCGGTCGAGACTCACCTGATCGTTTTGAAAAGCCATGAGCTTCTTCTTCGATTCATCCGAAAACTCCTCCATCAGAGCCACACGGCAGTGGTCACAGATCGCGTATTCAAACACACACTCACCCCGCTTGTAAGCCTTCGAGACTTGGAAGCCTCCTTCGAAATCAGACAGCGACTCCCCGCACCGTGAGCAGCACTTGAAAGGACGCTCCTCGTATTCCGAATAGAGTTCGGGTGGGATAGGGGGAGGCTCTTGGTTTTCGCCGAGGTCGTGCATGAGGGAGTGAAACAATGCTGGATTCCTGTCCGTTCCACAACGAAATCTTGCCATGCCCAACGGGAAAAAATCGCACCTTTTAATCTGGCTCGCCGGATTCACCCTCGCCACCTCCCTTGGCGCCCAAGACCCGGCAGACTGGACCTTCACCCGCTCCAATGCTGCCATGACCGGTGTCTCTCCCATCGAGATTCGCCCGCCGCTGACACTCGCCTGGCAGCTTAAGCTCATGGAAAAACCCAAGGGCCAGTCTGAGCTTTTGGTTTCCTCCGCCGTCGTGCGCTTAGGAAAGGTCTACGCGGGTTGTAAAGACGGCAAGTTTGTCTGTGCGGAGCTCGCCACCGGGAAACAGCTCTGGGCCGCCACGGCGAAAGGAGCCTTTGACGGAGCCGCCGGATTCTCAGGACCTCTGGTCATCGCAGGATGTCAGGATGGATTCGTTTATGCCTGGAACGCAGACACCGGGAAGGAAGTCTGGAAGTTTGAGACCATGGCCGAGATCCACGCCGCCACGAACATTTGGACGGACCCGACCACCCAAAAAGACAAGGTCATCATCGGCAGTTACGACTACTCGGTTTACAGCCTGGATGCCGAGACCGGAAAAAAAGAATGGTCCGCTGAGACCGGCTACTACATCAACGGTGGCGCTGCCATCTTCGACGGCAAAGTGGTCTTCGGCGGCTGCGACGCCGTGCTGCATGTCCACGACGTTTCCAATGGGAAAGAACTAAAACAGATCGAGGTCGGCTCCTACATCGGTAACAACGTCGCCATCGCGGACGACGTCATCTACGTGGGCCATTACGGGAACAAAGTGGAAGCCTACTCCATGACCGACGGCATGAGGGTCTGGGACTACGGCGAGCGAGATTTCGAGTACTTCGCGGCACCTGCCATTCATGAAAAAATCGTCATCATCGGCGGTCGGGATAAGCGGCTCCACGGCATCGATCGAGTCACGGGAAAAGGCCTCTGGGAGTTCCGTGCGCGGGATCGCATCGAGAGCTCTGCCGTCATCTGCGCCGGGAAGGCTGCGCTCTTCGGTTGTGACGACGGCTACATCTACCTCATCGACATCAAAGACGGCAAAGAGGTCTGGAGTTACGAAGTCGGTGCACCCGTCCGCTCCTCCCCTGCCCTCGCCGGTGACTACATCCTCTTCGGGGCCGACGACGGAAACCTCTACGCTTTCAAAAACGGACCCCCGATCACCACGAAGTAACCCCTCAGGCGACTGCCGCCGCCAGCTCCGCCATGGCCCCTTTCATATCAGGTGGCCCAAAGGAAGAGGTGCCACACACAAACAGGTTGGCCCCATTCCTCTGCGCGATCGGAGCCGTGCTCGTGTAGATGCCACCATCCACCTCGAGGTGATACGAAAGGCCGTTGGCATCCCGGTAATCCCGCGCCGCTGCGAGCTTAGGCATGGTTTCTTTCTCCATGAAAGGCTGCCCGCCAAAGCCCGGCACCACCGTCATCACGAGCAGGAGATCGATGTCCTTCACGTAAGGCAAGGCCGCCTCAAAAGGCGTATGCGGATGCAGGGCGATTCCACATTGCTTCCCCGCAGCACGGATCCGCTTCAGCGTCTCCGCCACGGACGAGTCATAGTCAGCTTCCACATGGATCGTGATGTTATCAGCGCCCGCCTTCAGGAACCGCTCCAGGTAATGATCCGCACGGTGAATCATCAGGTGCACATCGAGAAACATCTGCGTCTGCTTTCTCACCACCTGAACCATTTGCGGACCAAAGGAAATGTTATCGACGAAGTTACCATCCATCACATCCAGATGCAGCCATCGGGCACCCGCAGACTCAGCCCGGCGGACTTCCTCCCCCACCTTCGACCAGTCAGAAGCCAGAAGAGACGGTAAAATGAGACGAGAGTGGTAGTCCATGAGTCGATTGAGGGGTTGCGTAAATGCCGAGCCTTCTTTAAACCATAGAATGTTCGGAGTTCAACCCCGCCTTGCCCCATGATCGAGCCCCTCATCAATCTCAACAGTGACGACCACTTCATGCGCGAGGCCCTCCGGCAGGCTCGAAAAGCCGCCCATCAAGACGAAGTGCCCATCGGAGCCGTCATCGTCCATGAGGGACAAGTAATCGCCCGCGCCTGGAATCAGGTCGAGACTTTGAAGGACGCCACCGCCCATGCCGAGATGCTCGCCCTCACCCAGGCCGAGAGCGCCATGGGCGATTGGCGCTTGAACGAGTGTGATCTCTACGTCACCAAAGAACCCTGCCCCATGTGCGCCGGAGCCATCGTCCACTGTCGCATCCGCCGCGTCATCTTTGGCTGCCCCGATCCCAAAGGCGGAGCTGCCGGTGGCTTTTGGAATCTCCTTCAGGCCCCCAATCTCAATCACCGCTGCGAGATCACCAGCGGCGTCCTCGGAGACGAAACCGTCGCCATCTTGAAGCAATTCTTCGCCGAAGCCCGCGCCCGAAAAACCTCCGGCCTCACCCACACCAAAGGCCTCACCGACGGCACCATCTCCGGCTAGCCCTCGTCTCTCACCGGCCCTTGAAAACGAGACTCCCCATGGCCATGCTCCTCTCGACCGCCATGACGGCATTAGCTGCCGAGGAAGACCTCAAGAGCCCACCCATCGTCACCGCCAAAGCCTGGGCCGTGAGCGACGCTCAGAGCGGTCAGATTCTCTGGCAACACAACGCAAACGAACCCCGGAAGGCAGCCAGCACCGCCAAAACCATGTGCGCCTACACCGTGCTGCGTCAGGCCGAAAAAGAACCCGCTATCCTTGACGAGTGGATGCACATTTCCGAATTGGCCGGCTCCACCGTCGGTTCCACCGCTGAACTCAAACCCGGTGAACAGATTCAAATCAAAGACGCACTCCTCGCCATGCTTCTGCCCTCGGGCAACGATGCAGGCAACGCCCTCGCCGAGCATTTCCATCCACGCCTTCTTCCGCCCGACACCGCCATGCTTAAGGCGGGGCTCGACAACCCCGCCCTCAAGACCCGCGTCCATTTCATCGCCGAGATGAATCGTCACGCCCGAGAGATCGGTATGACACAGACCCTCTATCGTTCCTCCTTTGGCGATGGCGGCACGGAAGAGGATCGCACCACCACCGCTCTGGATCTCTCGAGACTCGCCTTCACCGCCATGAAACTCCCCTCATTTCGACGGGCCGTCGCAACTCGCCAGCATGAAGCCCCGGTCAAAAAAGCAGACGGCACCTTTCGTCAGGCCAATTGGAAGAACTCCAATGAACTTCTCCACCTCGGCCTCGGCTACGACGGAATCAAAACCGGCGTCACCAACCAAGCCGGACACTGCATCATCGCCAGCGGTCAGCGGGGGGATCAGCGACTCCACGTCGTCGTCCTCGGCAGCACCTCCGAAGCCTCCCGCGACGCCGATGCCCGAAACCTCTTCCGCTGGGCCTGGTCCCAACGCCCCTGAGACGGCACATCCCCGACTTCGACTAAAGCGGCACAGAGATCATCTCCGAGAAATCGACGAAGCCTCTAACCATCATCCATCGATCCCGCTCTTTGCGCTCTCACGTCCAGTTGTCACACGTCAAAGCTGAAAGTATTCCTTGTGTGGCTGGTGGTCTTCTGTGCAGTCATGCTGGCTGTGCCTGGTTGCTGCGTAATGATGATCGGCGTAGTGATAGAGCATCCTTCGTAGCTCGCCACTCGCCGTGCCGTCGAACGAGCGTGCCGACAAATGGCAATCGGAACCAAGATGGTGATGCAACCTGTCGAAGAATCTTGGTCTCCAACCAATCGGGGTCAAACGCTGCCCACTCGCCTGCGACACACATCATGTTCCAGCGACAAACGGGGTGAACCTCATTCACGAGGATCGTCTCCAATTCCTCAGTAGTATAGCCCGTGTCCATCAGGCGTTCTACTCTCCACTCTCGGCTCAATGATGTATCAGTGTCGAGATAGAGATCCGACAAAGCCTCCCAAGCGATTCTACGCTGTCGAATATCCTTTGGGGCAGGCTTCATTGAATCACTGGCGCCGTGTTTGGTTGGGCAACATCTCGGATTAGGCGACGGCGAGAGCAGGACGTAGCTGGCACGACAGATTCCATACGAGCCGTTGCCTGCATCCGTTCGCCGTCCAGTTGTCGCACTTCAAAGCTGAAAGTATTCTTTGGGTTTTGTTCGGAAGTGGATGTCATCAGAAAGGCGGACTGCGGGATCAGGCTCGGAACTGAAGATGGGCCATTCGGAGACGGACGAAAGATCAAGGAAGGCTGAAACCGTGTAACTGTCTGGCTGCGGTGTGCAGAACTCATGCCCGTCAAAAGTCGATGGATCAGAAAATAGTCGTCTCAGATGAACAAGGTCAATCTCCGAGTCGTGCCCACTGGTGCAAAGAATCAAATCCCACTTCGCGAGCGATGGTGAAAGGTAGTCAGGCAAAAACGACCGTGGAGCCATGAAGTGATAGAGGCGAAGCATCTCGGCAGTGGATGCCGGAGAGATAGAGTCGAAAGAGGGTGATCCAACGCAAGCTGGATGGAACACGCTCCAGCTCGAGGGCGAAAATGCAATAGGGCCTCGCTTCTCCATCCAAAGCGGCGGCGCATACTCCGTGGTCTCCCAGTCTCCCTGAGTCATGGCTGCAAAGTCTGGAATGATCAGAACCCGGTCACCAAAGCGCCTAATCGCCACACGCCCGCCAGAACTACATCCCTCAACAAGGCATGCTTCGCACAACTCAAACTGAACAGCATGAGCAGACCAATCAATGTAGTCTGCGGCGTTGCAGACGACGACATCATCACAAACCACTTGCCGAACGGTGCAGTGACCTTGCTCCGAAGCGCTCAGATCGAGCGTCGTGCTTCGTGACTCAATCTTGATGGGCGTCCACACGGCTCGGTTCTTGGGCTAGACTTTATGGCTGCGGCCCGACTTGCTTTGGCCAGCTCGTTTGATAAAAAAGGCGTGGTGTGCTGGCTGCATTGGATTCGAGGGCTGCTTCCTGAGAAGCCTATCCGCATGTTGAACGAGTTCGCTACGCTCAAGCGCTTCGCGGCGGGTGATGTTTGAGAGGAGGGGAGGGCGGTTGCCATTCGATTGTGGCTTGCTCATGCAGCGGATGAGTGGACTCTGGCAGTCCTCTGAAAAAACATCAACTGCTTCTTCAGCTGTCGTCGTTGTCGCTAACTCGGGCTCGACTTCTTTAGTCTCGCATCCTTCGGTCGTCCGCTTTGTCGTGGGAGAATGTCTGGCATCTTTCCTCGCATCCCAAACCCATCGCCGCAGGATCAAATCCGCCACAAAGCCGCACCGCCGAGATTCAAAAGCCGAAACCCGGCACGATCTGACCCCACGCCGTCGAAGAATCGGCCAAAAGCTTTCCCCAAGGAGTAGGCTCAAGCCACATCGAACGCAACTCGTCCAACAACGGTTATCCTTGCGGCTTCGCGCAATGATAACCATGTCCGTTAGGCAACGTTGGTTTCATGTGGGTCGGGAGGTGGAGTCAGACGCTGGGCAGCACCAGCAAAAAACAAGCCAGTGAGTGCAGCAAGAGGAAATCCGCAAGCGGCGAACCAACCAAGGGGCTTCAAGACGTAATCATGGAATGAAAAGTCAGGGTAGGTAGTCACAGCAGTGAGGCCAAACGCCAAAGCACCAATGGCGCAAACGAGAACACCGAAGAAGCATCCCGCAGCGACCGATCCCAGGCAGAACCGCGCGAACACTGGAGCGAGAAGATAGGACGCGAGCGCAATGGCCACCAGGGCGAAACCAACCTGAACTAGAAACGGGGCGGAATGACTGACGCCGACATCTGATAAAACGAGCGCAACACTCGGAACGGCGAACAACATCGGAGGCGCAATGAACAATTTCACTGCCGCCCACCGGATTCTGCTGTGGCTCGTGTTCATGCGGGTGACGTTCTCAGTTCGCCTAACGTTAAGGAGTGTATCCGAGCAGGAGGCGGAGGCAAGACTCGATTTCTGGAGGTGGGTTGACCGGCTCTTGGTCGGATACACTACTGTTGGACTGAGCCGCTACGCGCGCTCGATTCCCTTACCGGAGTTTGTATCAGTCGTTTCCGCTGTCCGTTTGGGTTTGGCTTTGGGGTTGATCTCCTCTCGCGGACTCAAAAGCCATGCCGGTGGGTTTGGTGCGGCTCGCCCCCCCCGCTTTTCACCTCGTTTTGCCTCTCGCGGGTGCCCAGCCTGGGTGTGTGGGCGTGGACTTTCGGTGCTGGCCTGGGCGGCTGCATGTCGAGGTCTGGGAGATGCGTGATCTTGCACATCGGAAACCACGTGAAGGGCTGAGGGGCTGGAAAGGTCCGGCGGTTCACGACGAAAACCCGTCTCCTCCTCGAGAAACGCAGGGGACACGTGACTA
>CAMBPV010000052.1 GCA_945869695.1 Prosthecobacter debontii | reverse complement strand
ATCGATGCGAAGACCAAGGCGATTTACCTCGAAACCATCGGTAATCCGGGGCTCACCGTCCCCGATTTTGAGGCGTTCGTGGCGTTGGCCAAGAAGCACGATTTGCCATTGATCGTCGATAATACCTTCGGTGCAGGGGGTGCGATCTGTCAGCCGCTGAAATGGGGTGCTCACGTGCTGGTCGAGTCTGCCACCAAGTGGATCGGCGGGCATGGCACCACCATGGGTGGAGTCATTGTGGACGCAGGCACCTTCGATTGGGGGAATGGAAAATACCCGCAGTTCACGTCGCCCTCACCGAGCTATCACGGGATGGTGTTGAATGATATTTTTGGTGTCGGCGGGCCGATGGGGAACATTCAGTTCATCATCCGCTGCCGGGTGGAGGGCCTGCGCGACTGGGGTCCGGCGCAGAGTCCGTTTAATTCCTTCCTCCTTCTCCAGGGCCTTGAGACTCTCTCGCTGCGGGTGGAGCGCACTTGTGAAAATGCTTTGGCATTGGGTAAGTGGTTGGCGGCGCATCCTGAAGTCGAGTCTGTGAACTATCCGGGGCTGGAGAATCACCCGACCCATGCGATGGCCAAGAAATACCTCACGCGTGGATTCGGCGGTGTGTTGTCGTTCCAGCTCAAAGGGGATCGCGCGCGCGCGGAGAAATTTGTGAATGGTCTGAAGCTGATCTCCCACCTCGCGAATGTGGGTGATGCGAAAACGCTGATCATTCATCCGGCCTCGACGACGCACTCGCAGCTCTCGGCGGCGGAACAGATGTCTGCTGGAGTGCAGCCGAACATGCTGCGCGTCTCTCTCGGCATCGAGCACATCGACGACATCAAAGCAGACATCACTCAGGCTTTGGCCATCTAGACAAGGCGTGTTCCTGGAGGGAAGGGCAGATTCAATTTTTGGGATCTGTTCCTTCGCTCCAGTCGCGGCCAAAGTAAGGCTCGCTCTGGTGAGGCAGGGGCAAGCCTGAACCTTAGCCGACTTCGCACGACGAAAACAGATTGGAACAATTGGTCGCCCTTTCAGTCGTCAGAAGTGCGTGATCTTTGCGCTCACCTGACAGAGGACGAGAAGGCGGAGTCATCGCGGCGAGGTAGCTTTTAGGGTCGTTGGGTGGCTGCGACCTTGGCCTTACCTTTGTCGATGGTCCTCGTTTTCGGAAGTGAGGTGGCCAATCCATCAGGGCCCTGCAAACAGCTTCGAACCGCTAGGCGATGAGTTCCTGCACGACGCTGCACTCGTTCACGCCGGTGAGGCGGAAGTCGAGGCCGGCGTATCGGTAGGTGAAGCGCTCGTGATCAAAGCCGAGGAGCTTTAGAAGGGTGGCGTGGAGATCGTGGACGTGGACTTTGTTTTCGATGGCGGCAAAGCCGAATTCATCGGTGGCGCCGTGGGTGTAACCGCCCTTCGAACCTCCGCCTGCAAGCCAGTAGCTGAAGCCGTAGTGATTGTGGTCGCGACCTCTTTGCTTTCCGGCGTTAGAGCCCGGGGTGGGGAGCTCGACCACCGGGGTGCGACCAAACTCTCCGCCCCATATCATGAGCGTATCCTCAAAGAGTCCGCGCTGTTTCATGTCGCCCATGAAGGCGGCGATGGCTTGATCCACATCCTTGGCCAGTCTGGCGTGATCGAGGATTTCATCATGGCTGTCCCATGGCTGTCCGGCCCCGGTCCAGAGCTGGATGAAACGGACGCCGCGCTCAAGGAGCCGCCGTGCGATGAGCGTTTGCCGTCCGAAATTATTCTCGCCGTAGGCTTTGCGCGTGGCTTCGGTCTCACGACTGATGTCAAAGGCATCGGTGGCCTCCATCTGCATCCGGTAGGCTAGCTCGTAGCTGTGGATGCGGGCGTCGAGTTGCTGATCCTGCTGCCGTTGTTTGAGGTGGTTTTCATTCAGCTCGTGGAGGAGATCGAGCTGACGGCGCTGCTGCTTGAGGTCGAGCGAGCCGTTCTTGATGAACTCGACGAGTTTATCGACCTCGGTGTCTTTGGTGTCGATGTAAGTGCCCTGATAGATGCTGGGGAGGAAGGCAGACTGCCAGTTCTTGGTCCGGCGGGTCGGCATCCCGGTCGGGCACATGGAGATGTAGCCGGGAAGGTTTTCATTCTCCGAGCCGAGCCCATAGGTGACCCAAGAGCCAAAGCTGGGGCGGTGGAGGCGACCGTCTCCACAATTCATGAGGCCGAGTGAGGGCTCATGGTTCGGCACATCGGCGTGCATGGACCGGATGACGCAGAGATCATCCGCATAAGCGGCTGTTTTACCAAACAGGTCACTGACCTCAAGCCCGCACTTGCCGTATTTTTGGAATTTGAAGGGCGACTTCAACCCGGCACCGGTGGGGCGTTCGGTCTTCAGCAAGTTGGGCAGAGTCTTGCCATTAAACTTATCCAGCATGGGCTTGGGATCGAAGGTGTCCACTTGGGACGGTCCGCCGTTCATGAAGAAATGGATGACCCGTTTTGCCTTTGGCTCGAAGTGCGACTGCCGCACGCCGAAGGGATTGGTGGAGTTTAATCCGGATGATGGTTTGCCGGTGCCGAGCATCTCGCCCAAGGCTAAGGTGCCCATGCCCATGCCGAGGCGGCTGAGCATCTGCCGGCGGGTGAGAAAGGCGTGTTCGAGATTGGGGGCGTGGTGGGACATGGTTTTGGGGTCAGTCAACAAACTGAAACTCATTCGACATCATGAGCACGTGAGCGAGTTGGGAGAGCGGGGACTGGGGTTTGGTGCGGCTGAGAGGCCAAGCGTCAGGGCCGCAGAAATCGGTGTCGGACTTGGTGATGAGAGAGAGGCTTCCTTCTGCGCCGACACGCTCGATTTTTGGAATCCACGTGTAGCCATCACTGTCGGTGCTGTTTTCGGAATCGACGATGAAGGAGATCGTTTCTCCTTTTTCGATGTCGATTTCAGCCTGGATGTCGATGGCATCCACGGGCTTGAGCAAATGATTAGCCAGCACGCCTTTGCGGCTGGAGATCAAAAGGCCTCGAATGCCGTTGCCTCTCTCGCTGGTTCGTTTGAGCAGACCGCTGAAACGGAGGCGCTCTTTTTCAAAAGGGGAGGTCCACTGCATCACGGAGGCGACGTTGGGTCCGGGATGGCCGCTGTTTCCGGAAAGGAAGAGATGCCCGAGTTCTTTGTCGGGGAAGGTCGAGGTGGGAAACCAGCGATTTTTTGTCTGAGGGGTATTGCCGAAGTGCTTCATCGGGGTGAAACCGGCGAGTTGAAACTGACCCTTCGCGTTTTTCTCGACTTTTCCGTATCCGTATTTCCAGAGGAATGCGTTTGTGCGCTGATTGAGGTCCTCGGCATCCATGACAAAGCGCTGGGCGAGCTCGATCTCGATGGGACCGGCGTCGCGGCGCAGCACACGGTGATACAGGTCCTGAATCGACTGCGAATCGAGGGCGCTCCCTTTAACCGGGGTCCGATTGGCGATGCGGAGCGCACGCTCCTTCATGAAGGGGCTGTTCATCAAGAAAAGTGCCTGTTGAGGCACGGTGGTGACGTAACGCTGGGGGCTGTGGCTGTCGGGATTGGCAAAGTCAAACATCGCGGGCACCGTGGCTTGATCATAACGATCCACGATCATGTAAACGGTGCGTCGGTTATCGGCTTCAGGGTTGTTGTAACGCACGGCCCGGCCTCCGGCCTTTTGCAGGTCAAGATCACTGCTGGCCTGAAGCATGGCATCCCGCATGGATTCATAATCGAGGCGCTGACGATTCTGGCGGCCGAGCAAGTCGTTCTCAGCATCTTTGAGGTCCTTTTCGGGAGAGCTGAGTGAACTCTGCTGCCAGGTCTGACTGCTGAGGATCACCTGATGCAGTTTCTTCAGGCTCCAACCGCTTTCCACCAAGGAAAATGCGAGGTAGTCGAGAAGATCGGCTTGCACGGGTTTTGGCGATTGCACGCCGAAGTCGCTGGTTTGTCCGACCAAGGGTCTTCCAAAATGCTGAGTCCAGACGCGGTTCACGATGACGCGTGCGGTCAGCGGATTGTCTTTGCTGGCGATTTTTTTGGCGAGCTCCAATCGACCGCTGCCCTCGGTGAACTTCTCGCCGCCGAACATGGAGAGCCAGGCACGAGGCGCTGCATCTCCCTGGCGTCCAGGATTGCCGCGTACGAAAACTCTCACGTCAACGGGCTTCGGTTTATCGACGGAGACCATGGCGCGTGATGGGGCACCGGGATCATCGGTCTCCAGTTTGACGCGCTCATTCTGGTGCTTCACCGTCGTGTCCAGATCACGGCGGGTGTAGAAGAGATTTGCCTGCTCCACGGGCACTGACATGGGAGAGGGATCACTCTGCAAGATCTCGCGCACCTGCTTCCAGTCGGCGTTGTCGGGCTCCTTGCCGGAGAGACAGGTGGAGAAAATGTCAGCATACACCTGAGCGACGTCATTCATGCTCTTGGGGGCCGGGCGCTTGATGAACTCATTGCGCGTGACGGCATTGAGTCCACACTCGGGCTTCGAGAGTGCGGCGATCACGCCCGGTGCTTTGGCGGCGAAGTCAGCGGCGGGAATGTCAGACAGTTCCTTCCAAGCCAGCATCACGGGATGCGGCTTGGCTTTGAGGGCGTGACGAATCAAAAAGTCTCCCCATTTATCCGCGACTTTCTCCCGCAGTTTGAGCTGACCTGAACGCCCTTTGAGCGTTTGTTTATCTTTGATCGCGGAGGCTTCCTGAGCAAAGGAGAGGTAGTCGGTTAGGCGCTCGGGTTTCCGGATTTCCTCGTAGATCTCGCGTTTGAAGGCCATTTCCTTCTTGGTGATCTCGGCCACTTTGGCCTCATAGGCTTGGAAGGCCTTTTCATCTTTCGGTTTTCCGATGACGGGCAGATCCTTCTGCTCGGGCTCCATGCTGCTGCTGAAGATGGAGTACATCGCGTAGTAATCTTTGGTCGGGATCGGGTCAAACTTGTGGTTGTGACAGCGCGCGCAGCCGACGGTGATGCCGAGCATCCCACGACTGACGACATCGATGCGGTCATCGATCTGGAGGTTGCGGTCGCTGATGAAGCGGTCTCCGACATTCAAGAACCCCAATGCAGCGAGAGAGGGGTGATTGGGCTCATTGGGGTGCATTTTGTCCGCCGCCAATTGATGCATGAGAAACTGATCATAGGGCATGTCCTCGTTCAGGGATTTCACCACCCAGTCCCGAAACGTGTAGGCGTAAGGGTAATTGATGTTTCTGCCGGCTACTTGATAGCCGTCGGTGTCGGCATACCGAGCCACATCCAACCAAACGCGGGCCCACCGCTCTCCATAGGTAGGTTGATTCAGAAGACGCGAGATCAAGGCATCGGCGGCTTTTTTGCGATTCGCCTCGGAGTTGCACTCGCGAATGAAGGACTGACTCTCCTCGAAGGTCGGTTGCAGACCTGTGAGGGAGACATGAATGCGTCGGCAAAGGGTGGCGGCGTCTGCGGGAGGGGCAAAATTCAGTCCGGCTTTCTTCAACTTGGCTTCCACGAGAGCATCCATGGAAGTAGCCTCAGGCTTCTTCACGGGTTGGTAGGCCCAGTGCTGCATGGGGTCCGCTTTCACATGGGCGTCCACGGTGGCTTTTTCAGCAGGCCAAGGAAGTCCCATCTCGACCCATTTTTCCAAGGCTGCGATTTGCTCGGGCTTCAACTTGTCGCCTTTTTTGGGCATCGCTTCCACACCGGGGGCATGGTTGATGGCCTTGATTAGTTTTGAGGTGGCGGGCTTTCCCGCCTCTACCACTTTGCCGTAGTCACTGCCACGGAGAAGCGCACTGTAGAGATCGAGACGGAGACCGTTCTCGTGCTTGTGCCCACCGTGGCAGTCGTAACAGTTCTCCGCCAAGACTGGGCGGACATTTTTCTCAAAAAACTCGATCTGATCTGCCGGAAAAGTCTCAGCTCCAAAAGAACACAGGGCTACACCGACGGAGGCCGAGGCCAGCGTGGTGCAGCATTGAGTGAAACGAGAACATTTGAACATTCGATGAGGGGTTAATTTTGTCAGTTATCTGACGATACGACCGACGAGCAAATAACGAACCAAAAGGGCGTTTTCTTGCGGAGGGGAGAGGGGCCTAGCTTTATCGAAAAGATGGCAGACTGTATCCTTCTGTCACGTTGATTCAATAGGCACACAGCTCGCTCATGTCCTCTATTTTCGCCTTGTTCATCATTGCTCTTGTTTCCCTTTTTGCCGTTCGGGTAGGGGCGACCGCGCTCATGATGACGGGGTTGAGTTGGGATACGGCGAGTTTTCAATCGTATTCGGCCTTCTTTGGGGTGGGGTTTACCACTCGGGAGGCGGAAATGGTGGTGAATCATCCGGTGAGGCGGCGGATCATTCGGGATCTCATTCTCGCGGGAAATGTGGGTCTGACTTCGGGACTGGCGACTCTGGTGGTCACGCTGATGCAGACGGCAGGGACGCGACATCTCCTCTTTGTCGTGGGGGGTGTGGTCGTCTGCTTGATCATTTTGATGGCGCTGTCGAGGGTTGGTTGGTTACAGCGATTTTTTGACCGGGCGATCCAACGCACACTGGAGCGGACGGGGATGGTGAGGGTTCTAGATTATGAGCTTCTTCTGCGCATCCAGCACGGCTATGTGGTCTCAGAGATTGAGGTGCTTCCCGATACCTGGCTGTCAGGTCGGGAACTGCGGGTTTCACGCCCTTGGGATCGGGGGGTCATCATTCTGTCGGTGAAACGAAATGGAGAGATGGTGCCGGGATTGCCGGGGCCGACGGATGTGATCTTGTCAGGTGACATTCTGACCGCTTATGGGAAGGAGAAATCTCTGCAATCGATGGTGGAGCCCTTGGTTTCAGGTGGCCCGATTCAGGCCGAGGTCGGTTGAGATCCGGGCATTGGCTCTGTTTTGTGAATCCGCCTTCGATCTTGACTCGAAGGAGAACTAACGGCACTTTGCCCACCCAAAAATTATGTCCCAAGAAACTACGTTAATTCTGCTGAAGCCTGATTGTGTCGAAAAGAGCCTGAACGGCGAAGTGCTGAAACGCTTTGAGAGCCACGGTTTCAAGATTCGCGGGATGAAAATGTTCCTTTTGACCGACGAACTTCTGAAGGAGCATTACTCACACATTGCCGATAAACCTTTCTTCCCGAGTGTGGCAGATTTCATGAAGAGCAAGCCTGTGATCGGGGTGGCTCTTTCAGGTGAAAATGTGATCTTGAAAGTGCGTGACCTGCTCGGACCGACGGACTCAACCACCGCCCCGAAGGGCACGATTCGGGGTGATTTCGGCGTCGATAAGATGACGAATGTGGTTCATGCCTCCGATTCTGCTGAAAACGCGGCTCTCGAGCTGAAGCGTTTCTTCAAGGACGGGGAGCTCTTCGAATACTAGGACCCCGGTGCGCGCTACATGCGCTCGGTGGTTTTGATGCCTAGAAGACCGAGTCCTGTCTTGAGGACTCGGGATGTGGCCTCACAAAGGACGAGCCGTGTGTTCCTCATGGTGCCCTCCGCGCGTAAGACAGGGCAGGCCTCGTAGAAGCCGTGGTACGCATCGGCCACTTCGTAGAGGTAAGTGGCCAAGAGATTGGGGCGATGGTCTACAAGAACGTCGTGCAGGGTCTCTGCCAATTGAGTGAGCTTGATGGCGAGGGTTCTTTCGGCGGGATCGGTGATCTCGATTTCCTCTGTGAGGGTGACTCCGCCTTCGAGCTTCCGGAAAATCGCACGGGTGCGGACGTAGGCATTGATGAGATAGGGGGCTGTGTTGCCCTGGAGTGACAACATTTTGTCCCAACTGAATTTGTAGTCGGTCATGCGATGCTGAGAGAGCTCGGCATACTTGACCGCTCCGATCCCGATGACATCGGCGATGGTTACTTTTTCTTCGTCCGAGAGACCCTCCCGTTCATTGACGACGGTCAGTGCCCGCTCGGTCGCTTCATCCAGAACCTCGATGAGGCCGACGGACTCGCCTGAGCGCGTTTTGAACATTTTTCCGTCAGCGCCGAGGATGCTGCCGAAAGCGATGTGAACCATCCGAGCGGTCTGACCCCGCTTGGCGGTGGCGGCGAAGAGTTGCTGAAAGTGGAGAGACTGGGGGGCGCCGACCACGTACCAAATTTCGTCTGCTTTCCATTCGTCGATTCGATGATCGATGGTCGCGAGATCCGTGGTGGCGTAGAGATAACCGCCGTCGGTCTTCCGGATGATGCAGGGTTTATCCGCGAGCTCGGGGATCTCATCGAAAAAGATGCAAATGGCACCTTCACTCTCACGGGCGATGCCTGCGGAAAGTAACTTGGAAACGATGCCTGCAAGCTGGTCATTGTAGTGACTCTCGCCGAGGAAGTGATCAAAATGGATGTCGAGACGCGCGTAGATTTTCTGGAGCTGGGAGAGCGACATCTCCACGCACTTCCGCCAGATCGAAAGGTTCTCGGCATCTCCTTGCTGAAGCTTCACGAGTTCCCGGCGGCAGGTGTCGAGCACAGCGGGATCAGCTTGGGTGGCAGCGTTGACAGACTTGTAGGTCCGGACGAGTTCCGCGATGGGGTCTCGGGCGAGGGCTGTTTGATCCAATTGGGTCTTCCAGCCGTGAAGGATCATGCCAAACTGGGTGCCCCAGTCACCGATGTGATTGTCGGTAATGACCCGGTGGCCGACGAATTTAGCGACGCGAGTCAGGCAGTCTCCGATGATCGTGCTCCGGATGTGGCCGACGTGCATGGGTTTGGCGATGTTTGGCGCACTGAAGTCGATGATGATGGTCTTGGGTGCCGAAACGGGAGGGACGGCGAGGTGATCATCGGTGCGGATGGTGTTCAGTTTTGTGGCCAGAGCCGTGCGACTGATGGTGAAATTGAGGAACCCGGGGCCGTCGATGCTGATTTTTTCACACAGGTCACTGACCTGGAGATGATCAGCGATCTGTTGCGCCAAGACACGAGGGTTCGTTTTGGCCTGCTTGGCGAGGATCATCGCCGCATTTGTCTGATAATCACCGTAGCGGGTATCGGCTGCCAAATTGACCATGGGCTCAAATCCACCCGGCAGGTCGATCTTGGCGGATTCAAATGCCGATTGGAGACGAGTCGTGAGAAGAGAGCGGAACATGGTCAGTGAAAAAGGAGGGCAGGGGGTTGCGAAGGTATCCTGAGGACTGGTGAGCGCAAGCTTGCCCTGCCAATGAAAGGCCCATTCTTGCATTCTTGAGAGAATTTTCCCCTTGTGACTAGGTTGGCACTTGCGCTGCTGCCAATCTTGGTTTTTGAGAAACAGCCCTTGAATGTGGGCGAAACTTAGCAAATCTTAAATAATCCCAAAATGAACGATCTTACTATTGTATCTGTCACCGGCCGTGAAGTGCTGGACTCACGTGGAAATCCAACGGTGGAAGTGGACGTGCACCTCGAAGGCGGAGCCGTCGGTCGTGCCGCGGTGCCGAGCGGAGCCAGCACCGGTGAACATGAAGCCCTGGAACTGCGCGACGGAGATAAGAAGCGTTATTTGGGCAAGGGGGTCCAGAAGGCGGTGGCTGCCGTGAACAATGAACTGGCTGACCTCCTCATCGGATGCGATGCCGGTAATCAAGTGGCCGTGGATGCGGAAATGCTGAAACTGGACGGCACCAAGACTAAGTCCAAACTGGGAGCCAACGCGATCCTCGGTGTGTCGATGGCGGTGGCCAAGGCGGCTGCTCAAATGTATGGCATGCCTTTGTATCGTTATATCGGCGGACCGAATGGAAAAGTTCTTCCCGTTCCAATGATGAACATTATCAATGGCGGTGCCCACAGCGATGCGCCGATCGATTTCCAGGAATTCATGATCATGCCCAAGGGCGCTCCATGCTTCTCGGAGGCTCTGCGTTACGGTGCAGAGGTGTTTCATGCGTTGAAGAAGATTCTCCACGATCGCGGTCTCTCCACTGCTGTGGGTGACGAAGGTGGGTTCGCTCCGACCTTGAAGTCTGCGGATGATGCGCTGGACGTCATCGCGCAGGCAGTGGACAAAGCGGGCTACAAGCTGGGTGGTGACATCTTCATCGCACTCGACGTGGCGTCCTCCGAGTTTTTCGACAAGGAGAAAGGCAAGTATGTTTTCAAGAAGTCCGATAAGAGTGAGCGCTCAGCTTCGGAGTTGGTCGACTACTACATCGGCCTTCAAAAGAAGTTCCCGATCATCTCGATCGAAGATGGCTGTGCCGAAAATGACTGGGCCGGCTGGAAGGTGATCACCGAGAAAATGGGGGCTAACACCCAGCTGGTGGGTGATGACCTCTTCGTCACGAACGTCGAGTTCCTGCGCAAGGGAATCGACATGGGTGTGGCTAACTCCATCCTCGTGAAGGTGAACCAAATCGGCTCACTGACCGAGACCTTAGACGCCGTTGAATTGGCCAAGGAGAACGGCTACACCTCCGTCATCTCCCACCGCTCCGGTGAGACTGAAGATTACACCATCGCCGACATCGCGGTGGCCACTAACGCAGGGCAAATCAAGACTGGCTCGTTGAGCCGCAGTGATCGTATCGCAAAATACAACCAGCTTCTGCGCATCGAGCAGGAACTCGGGGACCACGCGGTTTTCGGTGGTCGTATGAAAGTGTGACCTTATGGACTACCAAGAGATCCGAGCAAGAGTCGAGACTGAGCGCGGCACCCGTTGGTTACAATGGGGAGTCGTCTTGGGTCGGTTCTTGTTCGTGGTCTTGCTCTTGACCGGGGTGCTTGTTTACTTTTATCCCAGACGCGAGGCGCAGGCTGCCCTTCGTCGAAAAGTGGATGTATTGATCGCCGAGAGAGACGCTCTCCAGCGGCAAAGAGACATGCAGGTGAGGAAGATGGACTGGATCCGCAAAGATGTGGACTATCTTGAAATCGCAGCGAGAGATCGTCTTGGGCTACAGAAGGATGGCGAGTATGTCATCCGCTTTTCAGACGAAGCCAAAGTGTCGCCTGAGTGAGTTTCCAAAGACTCCATTGAGAGCCAGTTTCCCTCCTTGGCAAGTGCCGCAACGTCGCTAGGCTCAGAGACACATGTTCATCCGCATTTTTGACCGCTACATCGGGCACCAGATTTATTCTGGGACTTTGACGGGCGTGATCGTGCTGAGTGGAGTCATGGTGTTGGCGAATGTCTTTAAGCGTTTGGATCAGTTGCTCGGAGATACCGAACTGCCGATCGAGCTCGTCCTGCAGTTCGTGGCATTGATCATTCCCTTTTCGCTGATCTTCACCATTCCCTGGGCTTTTTTGACCTCCATTTTGTTGTCATTTGGTCGGATGTCGGCAGATAACGAAATGGTGTCCATCCGCATGACGGGTTGCTCCATGCCTCGGATTTGTGCTCCGGTGTTCCTGATTGCCATCCTGCTTTCGGGGGTTTGTTTTTGGGTCAATACCGAGATGGCGCCCGACGCCAAGAACCGGATCAAGCGGCTGTTTTACGACGTGGCTCTTGATAACCCGGCCTCGCTTTTCCAAGAGGGAAAGGTGCTCTCCAAGTTCCCCGGTTTCCGCATCTTCACGGGGAAGCGTGACGGGAATGAAATGAGAAATCTTGAGATCATCGAGCTGGCCACCTCGACAAAGGCCAAGAGGATTATCCGCGCCAAGAAAGCAACGCTGGTCATGCAGCCGGGTGTTTTGGACTTTGTTCTCGAAATGAAAGACGCGGTGATCGAATCTGCGCAATCGTCGCCGGAGTTAGGGTTGGAGAACGTGGATTTTGTCCGTTTCAAAGAGACACAACTGACCTTTCCTTTGTCGCGACTCAAGCAGAAGACGGACAAGTTGAAGCCCGACATGAAATCGACTTCGGCTCTCTGGGGTGAGGTCGTCTCGGGAGTCGGAAGCACGGATGGTTTATCCATGACCGACTTGGAAAAATCCGTGGCGCGCACTGAATTGAGCAAGCGGTATAGCCTCTCCTTGGTCTGCATCACTTTTGTGCTGGTGGGGATTCCGCTCGGGATGACGGCGCAGCGCCGTGAAACGTCCGTGGGATTTGCGGTCAGTTTGATCGTGGGAATTGTCTATTACGCCTTCGTGATCTTCGCGGACAATCTGAGTGAAAATCCAGCGTCTCAGTCCCACATCCTGATGTGGATACCCAATGTGCTCTTCATGGGTATCGGAGGGTGGCTCTTCTTCCGAATGAGTCGGCGTTAGCTGTTCTTTTTGCCTTTCCAAGAGACCAGTTCCCGTGACAGCATGAGGCAATGAGAAATCGGTTGGTAGCCATCGCATCAGCTTTCACTTTTGCATTGACCCTTGCGGCACTGTCGAAGGAGTTACCGAAGAAGGTGGTCTCGCCTCCGCCGGGCATCTATTCTCCGCGCGAGGGCGACATTTTGTTTCAGTCGCTACCGCACAATGAAGTGATCGATGCCATCGAGGGTTGTACGAACTCGCCTTTTTCGCACTGTGGAATTGTGGTCTCCCGAAAGGACGGTTGGCATGTGCTGGAGGCAGTCGGGCCGGTAAAAGAAACACCGCTTTGGAAATGGCTGATGCAGGGCAGGGAGTGGAAATTTTCAGCGTGTCGACTCAAACCAGAACACCAGCCCCGGATCTCTGTCATGATCTCTGCGGCGCGCGAATTCAGCGGGCGGCCCTATGACATTCAATACGAAATGGATGACGAAAAGATTTACTGTTCAGAGTTGATCTACAAGGGCTTTCTCAGGGCGGGTGGTGGCAAACTCGGCATCACTCGGATGCTCGGCGAGCTCAACTGGAGACCCCACGAGAGAATTATTCGTGCCATTGAAGGTGGGCCTGTTCCCTTGAAGCGTGAAATGATCACACCCAAGGATTTGTCGATGGCGGAGCAACTGACCGTGGTGCTGCCGTTCGGTAAACACAGTGTCTCGGGCGGACGGAAATGATGGCTGACAAAGTCGGGCTTTCTCAAGCGGGAGCACACCGACCCACGGGCTCGGAAACGATTTCATCCGTTGTTTGAACTTATGGTGGATAAAGGTAAGCTCTCAACCCGCTTTTTGCGTATCAAAGACATGAGAATCATTCGAAAAGACGACACCGACTATCCAAGCGCCATCGCCAAACTCAATCGGCGGGCTGAGGCGAGCATCGGAGTGCGTGATGTCGTGGCGGGAGTCATTGCAGACATCCGGGCGCGTGGGGATGAGTCTTTGCTGGAGTTGACGGCAAGATATGATGGAGTCCAGTTAGCTGCGGGCGAAATCAAGGTGACCCCTGAGGAGTGTGCGGCTGCGGGTGCGAGTATTTCTGCGGAATTGACAGCTGCGCTGGAGGCCTCTCACCGAAACATTGTAGCTTTTGCGAAGAGAAGCCTCCGTCAGAACTGGAGCTTTCACAATGAGCAAGGCGCAGAGGTGGGGGAAGTGTTTTATCCATTTGATCGGGTGGGTTGCTACGTTCCTGGTGGAACCGCTCCTCTGGTTTCAACAGCCTTGATGACGGTGAGTCTAGCTGCAGCCGCGGGCGTGCCTGAGATCGTCGTCTGCACGCCTTGCGGTCGAGAGGGTAGGGTGAATGCCGGATTGCTGGCAGCGCTGAAGCTTGCGGGTGCCACGGAAATTTACAAGGTCGGTGGCTCTCAAGCCATCGCGGCCATGGCTTTTGGGACGGAGACGATCAAGCCGGTGGTCAAGATTTTTGGACCCGGTAACGCCTATGTGGTCGAAGCCAAGCGACAGACCTTTGGCGCGGTGTCGATCGATTTGCTCCCGGGGCCGAGCGAGGTGCTCATTTTGTCGGATCGCTCGGGAGATCCGAGATGCATTGCCGCTGATATTTTGGCGCAAGCCGAGCACGGCAAGGACAGTCAGGCTGGATTCATCACGGACGACGAGACGCTTCTCGAAACCGTGAAGGAAGAGGTTGAGAGGCAAGTGCAGGCTCTCAGTCGGCAGAGTCATCTGGCTCCTGTTTTGGAGAAAGACTGCTTTTTGATCCTTGCAGCCTCACTGGAAGAGGGCGTCGATCTCGTGAACGCTTACGCGCCGGAGCACTTGGTTTTGATTGTGGAAAATGAGGCTGAGATTTTGCCTCGGATTCGCACGGCAGGAGCTGTGTTTTTGGGGAATGACTCGCCAGTGGCCGTTGGCGATTTCCTGGCGGGTCCGAGCCACACGCTGCCGACAGGTGGCGCGGGCAAGTCTTTCCCGGGGCTGACCGTGGATATGTTCCAGCGGAGGACCAGCATCATCCGCTTATCGAAAGACGCCTGCGCTCAGTCGCTCCCTTATGTGCGCGCCTTCAGTGAGGTGGAAGGTCTCGATGCGCATGGAGCATCCGTGGCGGCGCGAGTGAACAACTGAACTCAGGCCTTCATGGCCCAGACGAGGAGGGCGTCCGCGTCTTTCCAGACGCCATTTGATGTTCCGTTCAAGACGATGACCATTCGGCGTTTCCCGTTTTTTTGGCCACTCGCGACGAGGCAGTAACCTGCAGCGGAGGTGAAGCCCGTCTTCATGCCATCGCAGTAGGGGTTGGATTTCAGTACTCGATTCGTATTGTCGAGAACTTCAGGTTTTCCATCTGCTTTTTCGAATTTGAAGCTTTTGAGACAAACCATCTCCCGAATCTCTGGGCGCTTGTCAGCGGCAAGCGCAATCACAGACAGATCTCTCGCGGTCGAGAACTGTTCGACTTTGTCAGGAAGGCCATGCGGGTTGACAAAGAAGGAGTTTTGAAGACCCAAGGCCAAAGCGCGTGTGTTCATTTTTTTCATGAACGCCTCGACGGTTCCTGCGTTGTCACGAGCTAGAGTTTGGGCGATGTCATTGGAGCTTTTCACCATCAACGCGGTCAGCAACTGCTTGCGTGTGTATTGCTCCCCGGGTTTTAGTCCGATGCGGACGGGGGCGCACTGAGTGTCGCTGAGCTCGACGGTTACTTTGCTTTCCAAATCTCCGGCCTCTGCGATGACAAGGGCGGTGAGGAGCTTTTGGGTGCTCGCGATCGGGCCTTTCTTGTCGGCGTTTTTTTCCCACAACACGTCATTGGAATCGACATTGATCACGATAACTCGTTCTGCGGTGATGGTTGGCACGGGGCCGCGGAGCTGTTTGATCTCGAGCGCCCTCCGTGCCCGGGCGGTCTTTTCGAGTTCAGTCTTCACCTGAGCCCGAATGGCATCAATACCAGCCTTCTCTTGGTTGAGCTGGCTCTGTAAAATATCGACGGCGGCCCTCTCTTCCTTCATCTTCTGTTCTCGCCGGATGAGGTCCTGCTCTTTGGCGTTGACTTCTTCCTCGCGCCACTGGAGTCGGGCTTCCTTCTCAGGGTCACCACACGACCCGAGCATCAAGGCGGCCAGAATCGGGAAGAGCAAGGCAAAGAAGGTTTTTCGTCTCTTGACGGGATGACAGCAGTCTGTGGACATTAGATTTCAGCGAGGAGGTCTTTGAGTTTTTCCGCCGGCCATTGACCGGGAGCATTGGACTCTCCGAGGAATCCGTAATTCAGCAATGAACCTCCTTTTGCAAGTACCAATCTCGAAACTCTACCCCACGGTCCCATTCCCATGACCGAGAGACGCAGTCTTCGAATGGCCGTGGTGATTTTCAGGAGCCGGCCGAGGTCATCAGCCGAGTTGAGATAGGCGGCGATCTTGACGGCTGCTAGCCCTGCATTTTCACCAAAAGAAATCGCGCCTTCCAGCACTTCGTCCGGAGGGGTGGCTTGGAAATCGTGGAAGGAGCCGATCACTGGCACACTGAGGGATCTCGCGCGGTCGATCAGGTGCTTCATCTCCGTGACACTTCGGAGTTCGATGTCCACAGCTCCCGCCAAATCAAGCAGAGGCTCGACCCTGCTCATACGTTGATCGGCATTCAGTTCTCCTTGCCCCCCCTCTGCGGGATGCCTCGCGGTCAGCAAAATGGGGATCTTGATCGCTTGCAGGGCGGATCGGATTTCAGAAGTCGGGAGTTCGATCAAATCGAGCCTGATTTCAACCACGTCACAGGGCGGGGGTTTTCCGATTGAGAGGTCTGACACGAGGTTGGACAGGGTCTCTGCATGGCTCACGACACCGACGCAAAGGGGGCGGGAGGAGAGAAGGAGGTTCTTGGAAGAAACAAGTTGTGCCATTGCGTATAAATAGTATAATTAAAGGCAAATTAAATATTAAAATCGATTAAAATGGAATTTCCATGCTAGGCAGGAGGCAAGAGATCAATCTACAATTGACGGAGCTACTGGACAGCGTTCTGCTCGCCATCGCTCTTTGGCTGAGCCATTTTCTAAGGTCTCGCATCCTGCAATCCCTGTTTCCTGATTTAGAAGTCATTGCGCCGATTGAGGATTTCTTCTGGGTGATGGCGGTCACCGTTCCGTTCACTCCCATGGTGCTGGAGGCGAGGGGCTTTTACAACAACATCCTCAACAAAAACTTGCGACTTTCCCTGCGTCAGCTTTTTGAGACCGCCGTGGTGATGGGAATGGTGATCGGCTTCTTCGTGGTGTTTTTTAGATGGAATGTGGGTAGCCGTTCAGTGGTTTTGATCGCGCTTCCCATGAGCGGATTCTTTCTTCTAGCGAGGGAGTGCTGGCAGCGGCGTGCGATCCGCCGAAAACTTCTGTCGGGAGGTGCCAAAGAGCGGGTCCTCATCGCTGGAGCTCCGATGGACACAGCGCGACTTTTGGCGGGGATGTCTGACGAGCATCGTGCGGAGATTCATATCGTTGGTGTGTTTGATGTCACCACCCTTCCGATCGAGGAGATGACCAAGGTCATGCGTGAAGGTGCGGTGAGTCGGATCATTTTTGCGGCGCAGCATGTGCATTTCAGTCGCATCGAGGAAGCGGTGCAGGCCTGTGAAACAGAGGGCGTTGAGGCTTGGATTTCTTCTGACTTTTTTCAGACGGCCATCGCCAGACCGACTTTTGACGTGCTTGGCGGAAAACTCATGCTGGTCTTTCACAGCACGCCCCAGATTTCATGGGCGCTCTGCTGCAAGGAAGTGATGGACCGCCTAGGTGCCATGCTGCTATTGGTCATGACTGCGCCTCTGTGGTTGATTGCGATGGTCGGAATTCGATTGTCTTCACCTGGACCTGTTTTTTTCAGGCAGGAGCGTTCGGGTCGATACGGAAAGCCCTTTTTGATGTGGAAGTTTCGGACGATGCATTCGGATGCGGAGGGGCAGCGGGCTGACCTTGAGGCTCAGAATGAAATGAGCGGCCCCGTTTTTAAGATCAAGAATGATCCGCGGGTTTCTGCTTTTGGTGCGTTTCTGCGGCGGTCAAGTCTGGATGAACTTCCGCAACTTCTGAACGTCCTCCGCGGGGACATGAGTCTCGTTGGTCCGCGCCCTCTCCCGGTTTACGAAATTCAGCGCATCGAAAAAACAGCGCAGCGGCGCCGATTGAGCGTGAAGCCTGGACTCACCTGCCTTTGGCAAATCAGTGGGAGAAATCGAATCTCCAGTTTTGAGGAATGGGTGGAGCTTGACTTGAAGTACATCGACAACTGGACGTTCTGGTTGGATCTTCAGATTCTGGCTCGCACCTTGCCGGCCGTGCTGCGCGGGGCAGGGGCTTCCTAGCTCACAATTGTCGTAATCCGCCGCCAATTCGATCAAGACGGCAGCCTTACGCTTGCAAACAACATCCTAGGCAGGCAGAGTGCGAACCGGAATGGTTCCTTCGACTCCCGAGATTGCCGTGATCGGCGCTGGTCTGTCTGGGTTGGCTTGCGCACGCAAGTTGGCCAAGGCGGGATTGCGTTTCAAAATTTACGAGGCTTCCGATGGTGTGGGTGGTCGGGTTAGGACAGATCACGTTGACGGATTTAGGCTTGATCGGGGATTTCAGGTTTTTTTACCGGGCTATCCAGCGGCTCGAAAAATTCTCGACTACGACAAGTTGGACCTGCGTCCATTCTTCCGAGGTGCTGATGTCTTTCATGCGGGCAGTTTGCGTCGATTGGCTGATCCTTTGCATCATCCGACTCAGGCTCTTCGACATTTGTGGGATGAACTGGTGCCATGGAGAGACAAGTGGTTCACGCTCCTCCTCCGACTCGATTTGCGAGGAGTGAGGGAAGTTCCTCGCGCGATGACGGAACAGAAAACTGAGGATTTTCTTCGGGATTTCGGATTCAGCGATGTCTTCATTGATCGGTTCTTCCGTCCGTTTTTTGGTGGAATTTTCACGGAGAAGGATCTCCGCACCTCGTCGCGGATGTTTGCCTTTCTGTTTGCGATGTTTGATCGTGATGGCTCCACGCTGCCTGCGGCGGGGATGCAATCGATCCCCGACCAGCTAGCGGCTGGTTTGCCAAAGGAGAGTTTCCGATTCCAATGCCCGGCATCTGCGGTTGCTCCCGGGCATTTAACGCTGGAGACTGGAGAGGTCATCAAGGCTCAACATATTGTGTTGGCGACGAGTGAAGACATGGCGGTGCGTTTATTGCCGCATTCAGGGCCGACTCGGATGCCCCACTCTCGCTCGTTAACCTGCATGTATTTTGCGACGGATCAGCCGCTCCCGCAGGATCCTATTCTCTGCCTGGATGGATGCGGGCGTGGGCCTGTGAATCATGCGTGCATTGTTTCGAATGTTTCACCTGACTATGCGCCTGAAGGCCAAAAGCTCATTGCTGCGTCGATTTTGGGGGCTCCCTCCAGCACGGATTTGGAAAAAGTGGTCAGGGATCAAATGGCAACCTGGTATGGAAGCAGTGCCCACCAATGGCGTCATCTCCGCACCTATCAGATCCGGAATGCCCAACCTGAAAGCAGGCAGTTAAAGGTTGGAGATACTCCCGCCAGTGCCATTCTTTCGCCCGGGCTTTATCAATGCGGAGACTACTGTGAGGATGTCTCAATCAACGGTGCCTTGTTGAGTGGCGAGAGGGCAGCTGATGCCGTGATTGCATCTTCAAGATAAAAAAACCGGCTCTCCGGTGTGATCCAGGAAGCCGGCCAGATTGACTGGAGTTTTGTCTAAACTAGTGAGTTAGGAACTCATCCAACGCTGCACGAGTGATGCGATACTGAGACCCGATCTTTTTGCCTTTAAGTTCTCCGGCTTCGAGACTGGAGACGACGTCCGCCTCGGATACGCCGAGAGTTTGGGCGACTTGGGCTGGGGTGAGAACATCGACTGTCGGCAGTGCAGGTGGAACTGCGGCGGTTGCGGGTTGGCCGGGTAGCGGGGGAGGGGTGCTGTTCACATTCAGCGCTCCTTGAGCGATCATTTGCTGAGCCATGCCGAAACCAACGGCCATTTCAGCGGCCATGCCTCCTGCGCCGCCGCCACCATTGGCCATGCCTTCAGCCATCTGGAACTTCACGTAATCATTGAGATTTCCGATAGCACCCATGCTGGAACGTTTATCGATGGCAGCTTCCACCTCGGGTGGGACCGAGGCGTTCTCGAGAATGAAGCTCGCGATCTCGATGCCGTATTTGCCACTGACGATCGGGTTGATCAGGGGAAGCAGGGCATCGCCTAGGTCGCTGTAACGTGTCGCGAGATCCAAGACAGGAATTTTCGCGGTGGCCAATGCATCACTGAAAACACTCACGATCCGAGAGCGCATGGTCTCCGCGAACTCGTCCAGGCGGAAATGGTGATCGCTGCCTGCAACCTCTTTTAGGAAGAGACGAGGTTCTGTGATCCGGAAGTCAAAAGTTCCGAAGGCACGCACACGGACGATGCCGAAGTCGGCGTCTCTCATCATGATGGGATTGCTAGTTCCCCATTTGTTGCCGGTGAAAAGGCGCGTGTTGATAAAATAAACGTCCGCTTTGAAAGGAGAGTTAAACCCGTACTTCCAGCCTTTCAGGGTTGAAAGGATCGGAATGTTGTCCGTGACCAGCGAGTGCTTCCCCGGTGTGAAGGTGTCGCCAAACTGGCCGAGGTAGACAAACTGGACAGTTTGTGATTCGCGGACAATCAGTTGCGCGCCGTTTTTAATTTCTTTATCCTCGTCGGGGTAACGCCAAGAGAGGGTGTCGCGAGAGTCATCGGTCCACTCGATGATTTCGAGGAACTGTCCTTTGAGGTAATCCATCAATGCCATAGTGCTGTGAGTTGAAGGTGTTGTTTTTCTAAACGATCAGACAAGCCTTGATTGTAGAGGCTGTCTTTCGAAATGGCCAGAAAAGAAATCTATGGATTCGCGGATTTGCCTGACGTTTTGCACAGGTAAAATATTTTTTTCACAAAAATGCAGCGTTCCGGATAGAGAGGGTCAGTGCCCGCGTAGTTACTCTCGGAACCTCCTCTACAAACTCTCCTTCGTCATGAAAATGCACCCCAATTGCCAAGGTAATCATCTCGACCTCCGCGCCGGAGCCAACCGTCGTGATTTTTTATATGTCGGTATGCTCGGAGGCCTCGGTCTCACGCTTCCGGAGATGCTTCGCCTTCAAGCGGCGCCCGTCATGCCAGATGTGGAGTCCTTCAAGGCAATCGCTGATTCGGTGATCCATATCTACCTTCCGGGTGGAATGGCGCAGCATGAAGGTTGGGATCCCAAGCCATTTGCTTCTCCTGATTACCGTGGGCCCTACACCCCGATCAAGACATCAATCCCCGGGGAGTATGTGGGCGAGAAGTTTGTGAACATCGCCAAAATCATGAACAAGCTGACGGTCATCCGCAGCATGACCCATGGTGAAGCTGCGCATGAGCGTGGAACGCATAACATGTTCACGGGTTACCGCCCGAGCCCAGCGATCAAGTTTCCTAGCTTCGGTTCCGTGATCGCTCACGAGCAAGGTTCGAGAAACAATCTTCCGCCTTATGTGACCATCCCGAGTGTCAGCGTGCCTGAGCAAGGGACCGGATACATGAGCAGCGCCTTCGGACCTTTTGCCTTGGGTAGTGACCCGGCTGACAAGGGTTTCACGGTGCGTGATCTCCTGACCCCGAAGGATATTGACGACAAGCGCTTTGAGCGTCGCCGCAGTCTTCTGGGAACGGTTGATGAGCATTTTAAGACCACGGAGAAATCCGACGCGATCACCGCGATGGATAGCTTCTACCAAGCCGCTTATGGTCTGATCAGCAGTTCGCAAGCTCGCGAAGCTTTCAACTTAAACCAAGAGACGGATAAGCTCCGTGATGAGTATGGTCGTAACACCGCTGGTCAGCGTTTCCTCTTGGCTCGCCGTTTGGTTGAGGCTGGCGTCCGGATGGTTTCTGTGACCTACGGTGGCTGGGATCATCACTCCAACATCAAGAGCGCTTTCGATGGCCAGGCTCCAAGCTTCGACCAAGCCTTTGCTCGACTCATCACGGACCTTTCGGATCGTGGCATGCTCAAGCGCACTCTGGTCATGGTCAGCTCTGAGTTTGGACGCACTCCGAAGATCAACGGCACGAATGGTCGTGACCATTGGCCACGCGTCTTCTCGGTTGCCATGGCTGGTGGTGGTGTCAAAGAAGGTTACATTCACGGTGCATCTGATGCCTTGGGTGGTGAACCTGACCGCGATGCCGTGGGTCCAGAAGACATGGCTAGAACAATGTACCGTCTCCTGGGTATCAATAGTGAGAAGCGCATCGTCGCCGACGGTGGTCGTCCGATCGATATCGTGAATGGTGGCCGAGTCATGACTGACTGGCTTGCCTAGTCTGAATCGTTCAGGTAGTATTTGGTGGCAAAGGCGGTGTGGATGAAGTCCTCACCGCCTCTGTATTATGTGCGTTTTATCGTTTTGCGCGAATTATCAGAAAAGCAGCCCCACCTGTGGGTGTCAAAATAGTCTCAACATCTTTTCAATCATGAAACTCGGAAGAATCGCCCTCGGCTTTTTGTTAACCCTTGGCCTCACCGTCGGTGGGTTCGGTGCCTATCCTGAATTTTCAGGGACCAAACCTTATGGAGCCCAGCGAGGCACAGAGGTCAAGTTGACAGTCAATGGAAGCCGACTTGCCGATTTCGAGGGTATCATGTTCTTCTCACCCGGATTCGCCGTCAAGAGTGTGGATAAAGTTGAGAATGGGAAAGTGGATCTCACCCTTTCCATTGCCGCCAGCGTGCCCCCAGGCAACCACCTCATGCGGTTGCGGACAAAAACAGGAATCTCCCACGCGCGCCAGTTCTTCGTCGGCCCATTCCCAAATGTGGAAGAAAAAGAGCCGAATACGGAATTTGATTCGGCTCAGCCTGTTGGCTTGAATCAAACCATCGAGGGTATCGTGCAAAATGAGGATGTTGACTATTTCAAGATCACTGCAAAAAAAGGGCAGCGTATCAGTCTCGAAGTAGATGGTCTCCGTCTGGGTTACACCACGTTTGATCCGTTCATCTCCATATTGGACAAAGACAGATTTGAAAAATCGTTCTCGGACGACACCATTCTCCACCGCCAAGATGGATATTGCTCATTCATCGCTGAGTATGACGGCGACTACTATCTGATGATTCGTGAGTCATCGTATCGCGGCGGTGGCACGAGTCATTACCGTCTGCATATCGGAAGTTTCCGACGTCCCGATGTAGTGTATCCCGCTGGGGGAAAGATTGGCTCCACTACCAAGGTGAAGTTTATCGAAAACACACAGTCCTTTGATGAGGATATTACACTCCCTGCAGAAGAGGACCCCGGCTTCATGATCTACTCAAAGGGACAGGAGCCAGCCCCATCAGGCAATCCTTTCAGATTGGTTCCATTTGATAACAGTCTTGAAGTTGAGCCGAACCAAGATCAGGCTACCGCCAGTCCTTCTGTGAGTGGTCAGTCTTATGCATTGAATGGAATCATCGGCACACCGGGCGATGTGGACTACTTCAAGGTCACGCTCAAAAAGGGGCAACAAATTGAAATGCAGACCTACGCTCAGAGCTTGGGATCCCCCCTGGATTCAGTGGTGAATATTTACAACGACAAGGGTGGCAGCTTGGGTGGAAACGATGACGGTGGCGGTCGTCGTCGGCTCGATTCCAAAGCGAAGGTGGCCATTCCTGCCGACGGAGACTATTTTGTAAGAGTGACTGATCACCTCGAACGGGGTGGCCCCACCTACGTTTACCGGGTGGAGATCATCTCAACTCAACCGGAGCTGTTCTTTGCTTCACCCGACTACACGGTGAACGACACGCACTACCGCCAGTTCATGGCAGTTCCTCGTGGGGGAAGAATGGTTTTGCTTGAGAATTTCTCACGCAATAATGTGAGTGGAGATTTCAAGTTCGAGGCTCCTGGTTTGCCGGCAGGAGTGAAGGTCGTGCATGACGCGGCTCCCAAAGATCTGCCAAACGTGCCGTTGATGCTCGAGGCGGCACCCGATGCTCCCCTCGGCCACGCCATCGTGCCAATCGTACTGAAGCCGACTGACCCTAGCGTTAAGGTGACTGGGAAAATGAGGCAAGTTTTTGACATTGTGCGCTCAGGCAACGTCATCTACTACCAGGAAACGGAGGACAAACTGCCCGTCGCCGTCGTTGAGGAGGCGCCATACTCACTGGAAATCATCAAGCCAGCAGTCCCGCTTGTGACCAACGGTGTTCTGGCGCTCAAAGTGGTATCCAAACGCAAAGAGGGGTTTAAGGCTCCGATCCGAGTCTTTCTGCCTTGGAAACCATTGGGCATCAGTGCACTGGGTGAGCAGACGATTCCTGAAGGCAAGGATGAATGCGTTTTTGAACTCAGTGCCAGTGCAGCCGCCCCTGCTGGCGTTTGGAAATTCGTTGTGATGGGAGAGGCGGACGCTGGGAATGGACGCGTTTACAATGCATCTCCATTTTGCGATTTAACCACGGCCCCCGCCTTCCTGGGTGCACCCGCGATCCCACTGACCGCGGTAGAGCAGGGAAAAGAGACAATCATGCTGGCCAAACTGGAACAACTTCTACCTTTCGCCGGTGAGGCGACCGCTCAGGTCGTGGGTGTCCCTGACACCATCCCGATCGAGTCAGCGAAGGTGAACAAGGATACAAAAGAGGTCAGTTTTGTGGTCAAGACGCACGACAAATCTCCCATCGGAAAACAAAACAACCTCTTTGTCCAAGT
>CAMBPV010000051.1 GCA_945869695.1 Prosthecobacter debontii | reverse complement strand
GCTACTTTCAGCCGAAGAAGATCAACGCTCTCATTGAGCTGATGAACAAGACGAGGGAGTTTGTTTACTGCAAACAGGTCGTCTCTCTGGTCATTCTCGAACTCTGGCACCGAGTCTTCATTGATCGGGAGTATCGCTTTGATTGAGGAAGGCGCGAAACCTACAACGAAGGATTCGAATAACCCTGACCGGCTGAACAGTGGTCGTAGAGCATTTGGAAGACTTGATGCGCGGCGATGGAGCCTGATCTTGGGAGCCCGGGAAGGTCACCGATCATCACGGGCCAGTCGTGTCGATCTTCCGGCACGCGTCCGTGCGAGCCTTTCACAAGCGTGGCATCCAGTGGGATCACGTCCATGAGCATCCTGAGGCCGGCCATTTTTTTGGCGAGTTTGAGGCCGATCTTGAGCTTTGGAAATTTGATCTTTGGATCGATAAATAGCTCGACGGGGTCGTAGCCGCACTTGCGGTGGATGTCCACGCAGGAGGCAAAGTCGGGTGCCTTCGCATCGTCCATCCAGTAGTAATAAGTGAACCAGCTTTTCGCATCGGAAACGGCGATGAGGTCTCCACTTCGTTCATGCTCGAGCCCCGCGTAATATTTCTCGGTCTTCCCGAGCACTTGCTGGACTCCTGGGGTGTTTTCCAAAAGAGTGCGCACTTCACTGAGAAGTGACGGGTCGTTTAAATAAACATGCGCCACCTGATGATCGGCGATGGCAAAGACCTTTGAGCTGCCGAGTTCGAGCGTCTCGCGCCCCAGTTCATCCTTGAGGGTGAGCCAACCCTTCTCGCGGAAGAGCCGGTTTAAATGCACAGGCTGACTGACGTCGGTGATGCCATATTCCGAAAGCAGGACGACCTTGATATTCCTCGCCTCATAGAATCGAATGAGATCACCCACGACGTCATCGATCTGGGTCAGGTCGGGCTTGATGACTGACCAGTCGATACCCGCTCGTTGCATGTTGTAATCGAGGTGAGGCAGGTAAACGAGAGAAAGGCTGGGCCAATGTTTTTCTTCCACCCATTTGGCGGATTCGGCGATCCAGACGCTTGATTTGATGTCGGCACCGGGTCCCCAAAAACTGGCGAAGGGGAATGGACCGAGGTCTTTCTTGATTCGTTCACGAAGTCCCATGGGTTGGGTGTGAATGTCAAAGACCTTCCGACCGTCAGCCGGGTAAAGGGGGCGCGGGGTGATCGCGATGTCCGCAGATGAGTACATGTTGTACCACCAGAACAGTTTGGCGCAGGTGAAGTGCGGATCTGAGCGGCGGAGTGTCTCCCAGAGTTTCTCTCCCTTGACGAGTAGATTCGACTGCTTCCAAAACCGATGCTCGCCATACTCCCGGTCATACCATCCGTTGGCGACGCTCCCGTGATCACGCGGGAGTTTGCCAGTCAAGTAAGTGGATTGAGCGGTGCAGGTGACCGCCGGCAGCACGGGCTCGACGCAGGCGAACCGATTCCGCTCGAGGAATGATCGGATGTGAGGCGTGGATTCACCGATGAGACGGGTGGTCAGTCCAACGACATTGATGACAGCGGTGCGTTGCATTCCTGTTTTTCTGGACCGCTTTATCCGTTCCTAAGGCAGGCAGTTGAACATCCCAGCGAGGACGTAGATGAACTTACAGACGATGTGCATCGACTGATCGAAGTTAAAACTCGTTTTCCCTTCGCATTTGGCCATGTCTAGAAGCCAGTGTACGACCAACTCCGCAGCCGCTAAAAAAGCAGAACCCGTGATCAGCCATACGGCTCCGGCGTGGATCAGACAGTGGGCCGCCATGCAGGTAATCCACATGTCCGGCGGGCGGTTTGGGTCCTTCAGTCGGATGAGGTAACGACGATTTTTACACGTGGCCAAGAACTCTCCCTGCAGAGGAAAGTCCGCGAATGCATGGCCGATGGTGAGTGCGAAAAGCACCAGAACACCCTGCGACCATGTCTGCGGGGGGAAGACCACGAGATCAAACATGACAGATATGGTTCCATCCCTCGTTGGGGTTCGCAACCGGAAACACCAACTCGGGATTGGCATTGATCCGTTCAATCTGTGAAGCCTTCTTGACCGGGGCGCGTGGTGATGCACAGTTCAGGCCCTTATGCGCCTCCCCAAGACCGCCAACCTTCTTTTCCCTCTCGCCATGGTTTTTTCTTCGGCCTCGGCTGCCGATGAGAAGATTGATTTTCTCGAACAAGTGAAGCCTCTCCTGGAAGGCGCCTGCACCCACTGTCATGGGGCGAAAGAGGACAAAGGCGATTTCCGAATGCACACTCGTGAGGACATGATGAAGGGAAACGAAAATGGTCCCGGATTGACACCGAAGGACCTGACGAAGAGCGCGATCTACACCACCCTCATCCTGCCGGCGGATGACGACATGGTCATGCCACCTGCAAAATCCGGGCTGTTGGAGAAGAGCCAGATCGAGGTGATCAAAAAATGGATTGAGCAAGGCGCTGATTGGCCTGCGGGTATCACGCTGGAGGAAACTCCGAGGGCAGATTTTGTGAAGAATATCCAACCGATTCTCGAGGAGAACTGCGTCTCCTGTCACACCCCGGAAAAGCACAAGGGAGACTGGATTCTGACCAGCAAAAAGGAAGCTTTCGAGACCGGTGAAAATGCTCCGAACATTGTGCCCTTCGATCTGGCGAAAAGTGCCATCTACACGCTTGCCGCGCTCGACGCTGATGATGACGACCTCATGCCTCCTGTGAAAAGCGGCGGCCCGCTGAAAAGAGAGCAAATCACCATGCTGAAGCTATGGATCGAACAGGGTGCGCCTTGGCCTGATGGACTGACTCTGGCGCCGAAAGAGAAGAAAGATCCTGCGGCGCTCAATCCTGACAACTTGGAGTTGGTCAAAAAGATCCACGCCTTCATCGTTCAGACGTCCAAGGAAAAGACCGAAGCCGAGATGAAGGAATACGCGGGAGAGATCCCGAAGACCAAGGTGCCCTACACCATGGTCGCCATCAAAGGCGGTGAGTTCATGGTGGGCAGCGCTGAATCAGAGGCGGGACGTCAGCCAGATGAAGGACCTCAGGCCAAGTTGAAGGTGAAGCCTTTCTGGATGGGTAAGTTTGAGGTGACTTGGGATGAGTATGAACCCTACATGCTCACGAGTGATGGACGAAATAAAGATGGCTCCAGAAAGGTGTTCGCCAAAACTGACGCGCCGCAGGATTTGATCTCGCAGCCGACTCCGCCTTACCAGCCCATGGATTTCGGCATGGGTCGAAATGGATTCCCGGCTATCTGCATGAGCCAGCACGCAGCCAATAAATACTGTGAGTGGCTCAGCGCACAAACGGGCCATTTTTACCGACTTCCAACCGAGGCTGAGTGGGAATATGCCGCCCGTGCTGGAACCACCACGGCTTATTTCTTTGGCAATGATTCGGCTCAGTTGAAGGACTATGCTTGGTTCTTCGACAACGCTTCGAATTTCCAGTACTCCAAAGTAGGCCAGAAAAAGCCGAACCCTTGGGGCCTTTTCGACATCTACGGAAACGTGTGTGAGCTCACGATGGATCAGTATTACCCCGACACCTACAAAAACTGGTCTGCGGGTGGAGCTTCGGCTGATCAATGGATCAAGTCCAAGACGCCTTACCCACACGTTGCCCGGGGCGGTCACTATGATGATGATCCAGAAATGCTCCGCAGTGCCGCGCGCCGTTACTCGGAGCCCAACTGGAAACAGCAGGATCCTCAGCTTCCGAAAAGTGTCTGGTACTTCACAGACGCCACTTGGCTCGGCTTCCGGATTGTCCGTCCTCTCGAGATCCCGACCGCTGAGGAGATGTTCGCGGCCTGGAATAACGGTGTCTCGAAAGAGTAGTATTTGATTCTTTACCATGAAGCCAATCCGACGGTTCTTTTTGCTGCTCGGATTGGCGGCGGTCGTCTCGGGTCGAGCTGAGACCGTCGAGTTCGAGTCAGGGAAGTATCAGGTTCAGCGGATCCCTGCGGCGGATTGGTCAAGACTCCACCTCCGATGGCTCGACTCTTGTGGGCAGCCGCTAACCAACTTCGGGGCACTGCAAAAAGAACTCTCAGCGGAGGGAAAGAAGATCCTTTTTGCAACCAATGCAGGCATTTATGAGCGGGGTCCTCGACCTTGTGGCCTGACGATTTGTGATAATAAAGAGCTGGTTCCACTGAATGTTAAGGACGGATTTGGAAACTTCTATCTGAAGCCAAATGGGGTCTTTTTTATCGATGATTCCACCGGTCCGGGGATCGCTGAAACGGGGCAATATCAGGCTCTGTCCGTGCGGCCGCGTCTGGCCAATCAGTCGGGGCCATTGTTGCTGCATCGCGGCGTTATCCACCCTGCGTTTATGCCCACGTCACCCAATCGAAGGCAGCGCAGCGCTGTGGGCATTGTCAGAGCCAGTCGCGAGATCATTTTTGTGATGAGTGAAAGAGAGGATCGGGAGAAGGGCAGAGTGACTTTTCATCAGTTGGCGCGCCTCTTTCTCCACCTCGGATGCGAGGATGCGCTCTACCTGGATGGCGATATCTCGCAGATGATTTTCTCCCCACCTGATCGGGCCGAATTCACGCCTAACACCTTTGCAGGGATGTTGGTGCTGACGGATCGCTAGGCGGTTGACTTCGATTGACCGCGGAGTTTCCGGGTTATCGGGATGATGACGTGGTTGACCAGAAGATCCACGATGGCTCCGACAATGAGTCCCAGCACCGCAGCGATACCCGCTGAGGCGACCCAGTTCAGAATGCCTCCGGCCGAAGGTGCCAGGTGGGCGACGGATTCCGCCGCGTGGTGAATCATCTCTTCAGGCGCGTGATAACCCAGAGCGTGGAGTCCATGCACGAGGATGCCACCGCCGACCCAGAGCATGGCGATCATGCCGACCATGCTGAGCGTTTTTAGAAACCAAGGCATTCCGAGAACAATGCCCCTTCCAAGTCCCCTGATGACACCTGAACCGGATTTTGCCAGAGCAACACCGACGTCATCCGCCTTCACGATGATGGCAACGACACCGTAAACCAACAACGTCATGCCAATGCCGACGACCGCCAAGACACCGCCTTGCATCCAAAGGGTCGCTGCTGAGACGGAGGCGAGCGTGATCGCCATGATCTCGGCGGAGAGAATAAAATCGGTGCGGATGGCGCTGCCGACGCGCTCGTCTTCGATCTCCTCGGCTGTCTTGCCAGTGGTCTCTGCCTCTTCGTCGGAAGCATGATGTCCCGGTCGGATCAGATCCATGACTTTGTGAAAGCCTTCAAGGCACAAGAAAGCGCCGCCGATCATCAGCAGGGGAGTGATCACCCACGGGGCGAAAAAGCTGAGCAACAAAGCTCCGGGTAGTAAGAAGAAGATTTTGTTCTTCAGCGAGCCGAGGGCGATTTTTCGAATGATCGGCAGCTCGCGATCAGAGGCCAATCCGACGACGTATCGAGGCGTCACCGCCGCATCATCGATCACGATTCCCGCTGCCTTGCTGGTAGCTTTCGCAGCTTGTGCGCTGGCATCGTCCAAGGAGGATGCCGCCATTTTCGCGAGCGCTGCGATATCATCCAGGAGTGCGATGAGGCCCGAACTCACTGGCGGCCTCCTTCCGGGTGGGGAACTTGGTGTGAGAGCTTTGAGAGCGGATGAGTCATGCAGATTTGGAGGAGAATCGGCAGCATTTTAGCACTCGGGAGTGGGGTGCCAAGGCTTTTCAATGGACCGGGGTTTTCATGAAAACAGAGGACGATTGTCTTTGTCTAAGTCGGGGCTTATGTTTCCAGAATAACCGGATTTGATCTTTCGAGATCGAATCTTTTTCCTCGTTATCGATCATTCCATGTCAGCCACACCCTCTGAATCCACGCTCCTTAAAAGTCCGAAAGCCCGAGTCTCGGTCGACGAGATTCTTGATGACGACGAATACGCGAACCGCCTCGAGGACCGCGCGCTGTTGGGCGGCCCCAACTCCCGAAGACGTGATCTCCAGCTTTTGTTCAGCGTGATGGGAGATTTCATGCGTGGCTTTCGGGCGCTACACTTTGTGGGGCCGTGCATCACGGTTTTCGGCTCGGCGCGTTACAAGGAGGATCATCCTTATTACAAACTCGCTCAAGAAATGGGCGCAGCGATCGCAAAAATGGGCTTCACCGTTCTGACAGGTGGCGGACCGGGAATCATGGAGGCGGCCAACCGGGGTGCCCGAGATGTCGGGGGTCGCAGCGTCGGGTGTAACATCAAGCTGCCTTTTGAACAGGATGCCAATACCTACGTGGACCGCTCGGTCACGATGAATCACTTCTTCGTCCGCAAAACATTGCTTCTCAAATACAGCTACGGCTATGTGATCATGCCCGGCGGGTTTGGGACCATGGACGAGATGTTTGAGGCACTCACCCTGATTCAAACAGGGAAGATTCACAATTTTCCGATGGTCATCATGGGGGGTGATTATTGGAGAGATCTCAAAGAACTGATCGAAGGTATGATCGTCGGAGGCACGATCAGCCCGGAAGATCTGAACCTGATTAAATACACCGACTCGATCGAGGAGGCGGTGGCTCACTTGGAGGATAAAGCGGTGAAGCAGTTCGGCCTGCGTCGGCGTCGCATCAGTAAGGAAAGCATGTTGCTGGGAGAGCGTGGATTGGATACCTGAGTCACAGAGTCGCTGTTTATTTGAAATCTAACATGAAGTTCGTCACGCTTTCCTCAGGTCGAAAGATCGCCTATCATGAAAATGGTGACCCGGCCGGAGTGCCTGCGTTTTATTTTCACGGGTGGCCCAGTTCTGGTGTCCAAGGCACTCTGATGGACGCGGCCGGAAAAGAACTCGGCCTGCGGATCATCTCTCCCGATAGACCGGGTCTCGGGCAGTCGGATTTTCAGCCTGGACGAAAGCTTCTCGATTGGCCGCGTGATTTGGCCGAAATGGCGGACCAGCTTGGCTTTGACCGCTTTCACCTGTTCGGAGTTTCCGGCGGTGGGCCGTATGTCCTTGCGGTTGTTCATGCGATGCCGGAGCGCATTATCAGCGCCAGCACGGTGTGCGGAGCGCCGCCGCTCACACTCTTCGGCACACAGGATCTATTTTGGCCTTATCGCTTTGTGCTCCTGCTGCGTCGGCATTTGAATTTTTTGATGGCACCTGTTTTTCGGATGGGAGCTTTGATCTCGCGGCAGCGTCCGACGGACCTCCCGATGAGGTGGCTCATCGGGATGCTGAATCCGATGGATCAAGTGATCATGAAAGACGTGGCCCGGCAGCAGGTCATCGCTGAGGGTTTCCGTCAGTCCATCGCTCAAAAGGTGGCGCACATTCAGGCGGACGCGGACATCTACTTGGAAGACTGGGGCTTCGATGTTTCGAAAATTCAGTTCCCCATTCACATGTGGCATGGGCGTGAGGATCGAAATATTCCCTTCACGTATGCGGAGAAGTTGGCGGCTCTTCTGCCAAACGTCACCCCCCATTGGACGGAGGAGGATGGCCATTACTCATTAGCTGTCGCCCGGGGACGTGAGGTGGCCATGGCTGCACTCGGACGCGCCTGATCTTCTTTGCGGTGGACAAGGCAGGCGCAAAGCCGAATGTCCCCGTCCAAACAACCCCTCTTTTCTGACCCATGAGCACACTTTCCGCCCGCATTGTTGAAGACATGAAAACCGCCATGAAGGCAAAGGATACCGTGGCTCTGAATGTCGTGCGTGGACTGAAGTCCGCCATGAAGTACGCAGCCATTGAGAAGCACGGTGCCGAGGGTGAGCTGGATGACACGGAGGCCGTGACTGTCATCCGAAAGGAAATCAAAAAGCGCCAGGACTCGGTCGCCAGCTATGAGCAGGCCAAGCGTGCCGATCTGGCGGACGTCGAGAAAGCAGAGATCGCTGTTCTCGAAAAGTATCTGCCCGCTGGCATGAGCGCGGATGAAATCACCGCACTGGTCGAAAAGGTGATCGCCGAGCTGGGCGCCACGACGAAAAAGGACATGGGCGCTGTGATGAAAAAAGTGCAGGAGATGGCGGCTGGCCGTGCGGATGGGAAAGTTCTCTCCGGTGAAGTGAGCAAGCGTCTCCAATAGGCGATTCAGCGCATGGATCCGAGCGTTGAGCCCTCTCGCGTGAGCGCCATTTTGGTGGCGGCTGGCAGCAGTCGTCGCATGGGGTTTGACAAGCTTTTAGCGCCGCTTTTGGGAGTGCCGGTTCTGCTGAGATCCATCCAAGCGTTTCAGGAGTGCGCATCCATCCATGAAATCATCATCGTTACTGGACCGGACATTCAGCGGGAGATCCGAGTCTGGCAGAGTGAGCATGACCTGAGCAAGGTGACTCACCTTTTGGAGGGCGGTGCCGAGCGTCACTTTTCAGTCAGCGCCGGTCTGAAGGCCGTGAGCGCCGAATGCGGAATCGTGGCAGTCCATGATGGTGCACGACCTTTGATTTCGGCCAATCAAATCACGCGCTGCGTCGAACAGGCGAAGCTCCACCGGGCCGTGACGTGCGCACGGGCCGTCACCGAGACGCTGAAACGCTGTGATGCCAGTGGCTGCATCATTGACTCGATCGACCGCACGCACGCCTGGGTCATGGAGACGCCCCAGGTCTTTGAGTTGGATTTGCTATTGAAGGCTTATGAAAAGGTGATCGCTGAGAAGGCTCTGGTCACCGATGAGGTGTCCGCCGTGCAAGCGATCGGAGTTCCTGTCCGAGTGGTCACCAATGAAACGCCGAACCCCAAGATCACGTTCCCCGAAGATCTGGTGCTCGCGGAGCAGTTGCTCAGAGGCGCGGACCGGTAGGTCGGATCAACCGCCAGCCGATCCATCCGAATAAGGAGCCGACCATTCCGCCCAGCGTATCGGCCAACCAATCCCATGGATCATTCCCGCTACGGTTCGGGACGAAGGACTGGTGAAACTCATCCGAAGCACCGATCAGTGCACAAAACAAAACCGCCGCCCACATCGCAGCCCGACCGCTGATTGGGGGCAGCTGAAAACGGCGTGCCAGATAAAACCAAGCTCCTCCGATGGAGTAAAAAATGAGGTGCATGACCTTGTCCTCGAAGGGGATTTTGGGGCCGGGTGGAAGCTTGGGCAGGGACGAGAGGAAAAAGAGGGTCAAAAACCAGACGACCACCATCCCATACCAGAACTTCGGACTGCGCAGAGCGGAGAGCATGAACCGGGGTGACTCAGTCCTTCATCTCCTGCTCCATCCGCTCACTCAGCCATTGCTTGATCATGCTCTGGTAGTTCAGGTAGCGGCGGCGCGCGATGCGCTTGATGCGGGAGAGCATTCGAGGATCAAAACGAAGCGTGATGGTGGTGGACTCCCTGACATCAGGGCGATGCACGGATGCCTGCATCAGCCGGACATCGAGCTGGTGCTCCGCCCAGAAACGCCCCTCGGCTTCCTCATCTTCAAAGTCGGGAACATCACTCCACGTCCGCACGATTTTCAGCGTCGCGGCAGATGTAGGGGAAGGGGATGAATGGGGTTCTGCGCTCACCGTGTTTAGAGGTCCTCTGCTTTTTTGCGGTCGAAGAAGTCGACTTCCATTCGGGTCATCTGCCGGGCGTAAATGACGCGGTAGCGCTTGCCATCCGTCCAAAAAACGCTGAACACCGGCCTGCCTCCCAATGATTTCCCGAGGCAGTAGTAGCGGGCGGATGACTGATCTCCCTGTTCATCCGGCAGGAGCTTGAGTGAGAAAGGATCTTCAAAGCTCTCCTCGATGTCCCTCGGCGGCACCGGGGTCAGATCAAAGGAAACATCGAGCCAGTCAAAGTCCATGGGGGTTGAGGGAAGGGGGTGCCGTGCTGAGGATCAGCACTTTATTTGCGATATTGAATCAGCTCTATTTCATAGCCTTCCGGTGCATCAATGAAAGCAAAAACTCCACTGCTGCTTTCCGTCGGGCCGTCCGAGAGGGGGTAACCCTTCGCCGCCGAGTGCTCGGCGAAGGTGGCGATGTCTTCCACTTCAAAGGCGAGATGGGTCAGGTCCGAGCAAAACGTCACCGGGCCACTGGCGGGGTAGCTGCAGATCTCGATTAGCTCATCGCTGTTCGGCGTTTTGAGGAAAACCAGTTCGGATCCACGGGGTGATTTATGCCTTTTGACTTCCTCCAGGCCGAGGACGTCCTTGTAAAAGGAAATTGTCTTTTCGAGATCGTTAACGCGGTATCGGGTGTGAAGTAGCTTTTTGACCATGGCCCGAGCATAAGAGCCATTTTCCGGAATCGCAAAACCAGTCTTGTGTTCGACGGCGTTTTGTGTTGAAAACGATCGGGTCCAAACTTACCCACCAGCATGTATTTTCTCGGCATCGACAGCGGCACCCAGAGCACGAAAGCCATCGTGCTCGATCTCGACACAGGCAAAATCCTCGCCACCGGCAGCAAAGGCTATGAGCTCATCAAAGGGCTGAAGCCTGGCCATCTGGAGCAGCATCCGCAGGACTGGATCCATGCCGTGGAGGCCAGTATCAAGCAGTGCCTCACGAAGCTCGGGAAAAAGAAAAGCCTCATCCGCGGTATCGGCGTCAGCGGACAGCAGCACGGTCTCGTGGCCCTCGATGCAAAAGATGAAGTCGTGCGTCCGGCCAAACTTTGGTGTGACACCTCCACCCAGGCGCAGTGCGAGGAAATGGCACACGAGTTTGGCGGTCAGCCCGGAGTGATCCACCTCGCCGGTAATGCCATGCTGCCCGGTTACACCATCCCGAAGCTTCTTTGGATGAAGCAAAAGGAGCCCAAGAACTTTGCCAAAACCAAGACCATCCTGCTTCCGCACGACTACATTAACTTTTGGCTCTCCGGCGTGAAGCGCATGGAATATGGCGACGCTTCCGGTATGGGCATCCTCAATGTCCGCACCCGTGAGTGGTGCTATGAGATCACCGACTTCATCGACAAACGCGTGCGTGACATGCTGCCGCCGCTCGGGTCCTCCCGCGCCGTGCATGGCACCCTCCGCCCTGACCTCGCTAAAAAATGGGGCCTTGGTGCTGATGTCATCATCAGCGCCGGTGGGGGAGACAACATGATGGGAGCCATTGGCACCGGTAACATCAAGCCCGGCGTCGTCACGGCCAGCTTCGGCACCAGCGGCACTCTCTACGGCGTCGCCTCCCAGGCCGTGGTCGATGGCCAGGGCGAAGTCGCCGCTTTTTGCGATAGCACCGACCAGTGGTTGCCGCTCGTCTGCACCATGAACGTCACCGTCGTCACCGAGCAGATCCGCACGATGTTTGGCTGGGATCACAAAAAACTCGAAGCCGCCGTGAAGAGCGTCCCTGCGGGATCAGACGGGCTTTTGATGTTGCCTTACCTCAATGGCGAGCGCACTCCGAATCTCCCCGGTGGCACCGGCGTGCTCCACGGCATGAGAACCACCAACACCACCCCGGCGCACATCGCCCGTGCTGCCATGGAGGGTGCGACATTGGGCTTGGCCTACGGGTTGAAACGCTTCCGTGACCTCGGCATGGCACCCAAAGAAATCCGCCTCACCGGAGGAGGCAGCAAGAGCGCCGTCTGGAGACAAATCGCGGCCGATGCCTTCAATGCCGAAGTCGTCACCCTCTCCACCGCTGAAGGCGCTGCCCTCGGGGGTGCCATCCAGGCCGCCTATGCGCAGGCAGGTGGGAAGGTCAGTTACGATCAGCTTTGCAAGAAGCTGGTGAAGCTGGACGAAAAAACCCGCTGCAAGCCCAACAAGAAAAACGCCACCCTCTACGCCGCCCAACTCGAGCGCCAGATGGAACTCACCGGAAGGCTCGAACAGGCAGGGTGGTTGTAAAGAATGGCCAATTCCGAGACAGAGAGTAGCAGAGGGTCCGAATCGAATCGATCCCTGCGAACTCTACTGGCCACGGTTCTAGCCATTTTCTCCATGATGAATGCCCTCGTATGGCTTTCCGTTCCCTACTTTCAAAATATGTATTATTGGATCATGCCGTCTCTGGGACTTGAAGACTATCCGGAGAGTTTTCGGATCGCTAAAGGAATCTGTGGCGCTGTGTATCCGGCCATCATTCTCGCATTTTTGCTGGTGGGGCTTCCGTTTTGGAGACTCCGAAAGAGCAGCATTATAAGCGCCACCCGTTGGGTCTGTGTTTCTATTGCTTGTCATTCCATCGTGTTCGTTTCGCTGACTTACGCGATGCTCAGTCCTATCTTTGTCATTTTGAGAGAATTTGGACAAAACCTGCCCGCGTAACAGATGGCCAAAATCCGCATCCAGAACGCAGGCAAGATCGTCGCTTGGCTCATCCGCGGCATCGCAGCCACGCTGAAGGTCGAGTTTGTGGATCGCGCAGGCATTCTGCACACGCAGCCGCGTGGACCGCTGATCTGGGCCTTTTGGCATAATCGCATGTTCCTCGCGCCGTGGATGCATCATCACATTTTCCCGCACATCCAGGGCTGCATTCTCAGCAGTGCCAGCGGGGATGGACAGGTCATTGCCGATATTTGTGCCGAGTTCGGTTTTGTCGCCGCCCGGGGTTCCAGTTCGCGGAAGGGCATCGGAGCGCTCGTGGCCTTGGCTGAGGCCGTGAAAGAGGGGCTCGACATCGGCATCACACCGGATGGACCTCGCGGCCCCTGTTATCAGCTGAATCCCGGCATCATCAAGCTGGCCCAACTCACCGGCGTCTCCATTTTACCCATGCACTTCCAGTTTGAGCGCACCCTGAAGATGCCCACGTGGGATCGCTTCGAGCTCCCGCTGCCCTTCAGTCGCGTCCGCATCATTTTGGATCACCTCCAGCCGATTCCTCGCCGAATGACGGAGGACGAGTTCGAGGTCCAACGCTCCGCCCTCGAAAAGACGCTTCAAGACGGTGTTTCCCACGAAAGGCACGAATGACACGAAAGGAGAGTCTGAGCGTCTGGTCCTCTGAGGGACCGGCCCACGAAAGGCACGAAGGACACGAAAGTAGAGTCTGAGCGTCTGGTCCTCTGAGTGATCGGCCCACGAAAGGCACGAAGGACACGAAAGTTTTTGGTCAAAGAAGCCAATTGGATTTTATTTCGTGCCTTTCGTGTGTTTCGTGGGCCGTCATGCAACTCATCTCCGGAACCCAGGTCGCCGAAAAAGTCCTCGCCGAATGCAAAAGCGACATCGCTCAACTCGCCAGCCTCGGCCTGAAGCCAGGGCTCGCCGTCGTGCTCATTGGGGATGATCCCGCCTCACGCGCCTACGTCCGCTCCAAGGACAAAAAGTGCAGAGACCTCGGCCTCCACTCGGTGAAGCATGAGTTACCCGCCAGCACCACTCAGCAGGAACTCCTCGCCCTCGTGGGGCAGTTGAATCTCGATCCCACCATTCACGGCATCCTGGTCCAGAGTCCGCCCCCCAAACACATCAATGAGGCAGCCATCGTTCAGGCCATCGACCCCGCCAAAGACGTCGATGGTTTCCACCCCATCAACGTGGCCAAGCTCGCCTTGGAAGACCCCACCGGTTTCGTGCCCTGCACCCCGCTCGGCTGCCAGCGCCTCCTCCTCGAAGCCGGCATCGAGACCTCCGGTGCCCATGCCGTGGTCGTCGGTCGCAGCATGATCGTGGGTAAGCCCATGGCCCTCCTCCTCATGGCCAAAGGCAAGGGCGGAGACGCCACCGTCACCGTCACCCATTCTCGCACGCGGGATCTCGCCTCCATCACCCGCACCGCAGACATCCTCATCGCCGCCATCGGTCGTCCCGACTTCATCCGGGCTGAGCACGTCAAAGAAGGCGCCGTCGTCATCGACGTCGGCATCAATCGCGTGGACGATCTCATCGCCGAAAAAGGCTACCGCCTGGTCGGTGACGTCGCCTTCAACGAGGTCGCCCCCAAATGCGCCGCCATCACCCCCGTCCCCGGCGGAGTCGGTCCCATGACCATCGCCATGCTCATGGCCAACACCCTCAAAGCCTGCAAGCAGCTCAACGCCTCCCGTTAGCTGCGCTCGCAAGAGCGTGCCTCCTCCGAAGGTAGGGCGGACTGTCCTCAGTCCGCCGCCGCAGTCCAATAGATCATCATCGGCAGGATGTTTCCGTACGTTGTTCGCGCTTTAGCGTGTCAGGCAGCCCACCCCCACCCGGAGCACGCAGCGTGAACAACGTACAGTCTCCAAGTCCCCCTGTCTCCACCCCCCCTACCGCCTCAACGCCCCAATCAGATCATTCAACCTTACCCGCAGCGCCTCCGCATCCGGATCCGCAAACGGCGTGTCCAGCGTCGGCACTGAGGTGCTATTGCTGCTCGTCCCCTGAATCGCCAGCGCGAGATCATTCTGCGTCACCTCGCCGGGAGGCCCCTGCGGACCTGGATCACCCTGCGGCCCCTGAGCACCGTCCGACCCCTGCGGACCTTGAGGACCCATCGGCCCCTCGGGGCCGGGCGGTCCGGCCGATGGCCCCTGCGGACCTTCCGGCCCTTGCACCCTCTCAGGTCCCATCGGCCCTTGAGGTCCCTCTGGACCCTGAATTCCCTGCGGCCCCTCCGGTCCCGGAGGTCCACCCGAAGGCCCCATCGGACCTTCCGGCCCTTGAGGACCCATCGGTCCCATCACCCCTTGCTGCCCCTCGGCACCCGCCGGAATCCCAAACGTGAAACCCAGCGTGTTGCCCATCAGCCCCACCGCCGCCTCCGCCGGATACCCCGGCGGCAGCGTCGTCGTCGAGTTCACCTGCGCCGACTCAATCACCGGCACCGCCGCGATCTCCGCCCGCAAGCTGTTGAACTGATCCCGCAGCACCGCCGCCACGATCAGCGCCCCGTCCTCCGGTTGCGCCGGATCAAAAGATTTCAATTTCAAGGCCCGGGCCTTGGGTTGGCGTTTCAAAAGTTGAGCATTCATGATTCTAAAGTTCTTGGTTCGTTGTTATTTGTTCGTCGTTCGGGTGCAGTGAGCATGGAAGCTGAAAGGTAGGGCGGCTGGTCCTTCAGCCGCCGCCGGGGTCCGAGAGATCATCATCAGGAGGTTTTCCGTACGTTGTTCGCGCTTTAGCGTGTCATTCACGCCACCCCCACCCAGAGGCACGCTAAAGCGTGAACAACGTACCCATCCCCACCACTCCAAGTCCCCAAGTCCCCCCGTCCGCCCCCCAGAGACCAGGAGACGCCCGACCTGAGCGTCTCCCGTCTCATTAGCATCACTCTATGCAGCGCCTCGGATCACCTCAGGGCTCCAGTAGCTCTGGCCGGTGCTGCCACCGGAGGCGGCCACGCGGAAGACATAGGTCTCACCCACCACTAGCTCTTTTTGAGCACGGGGTTTGGTCGTGTTGGCCAGGTTGGTGAACTCACGCGGATGCACATCCGGGCTGCATTGGACGAGGTAGCCTCTCGCATTAGGGGTGGCCTTCCATTGGAGCTTTACAACCCCGGCAACTCCGTTCAATTCCGCCTTGAGGTCCGCAGGGGGTGCCAGTTGTCCCACCGGTGTGGGTGCGTTGCGGACATTGAGACCGCTGCTCACGATGACGTTGGTGTTACCGTTGCTGGCAGTTTGCACATAAGCACCGCGGGTGTTCATCGCCTCCACCAGTGCAGAACGTGCCGCGTCCCTTGCGGTCAGCGCATCCTCATACGCCGTTTTGGCGGACATCGCCGTGGCTAGCGCGGTTTGAAAGGTCTGAAACAGCCCCAGGAAGACCGGGGCGGTAGGCGCAGGAGTGGTGAAATTCGGATTGCCCGTCATCTGGGTGATGTGGTTGCCCACATAGCCTTGGAGGTTTTCGTTCGAGCGGCTCGAGAGTTCCATCTTCACCTTGGCACCCTCGTTGATGGGTACCCCGGGGTCACCCACGGCGTAGTGAGCATGTTCGTAGGTGCTGCCGTCACCGTAGTGCGGACCGTCCGGACTTGCCTCCTTTGCCTTTCGGATGGCTTCTTGCATCATGAGGTCAGCCTTCGAGGTATTGCCAGGGTTGTCCCCTTCAGGGGCGCTTTGGATTGTTTTCATGTGTTTGTTTGGGTTGTGTTGTCTCCTTGGGCCGGTGTTGGGTCCGGGCGTTCAGAGATCTGGGTTTGGTGTCTGCATGTGTTGTTTCGCTTCCAGGGCTGATCCTCCGCCACTCGATATCGATCACCCCCGGTCCAGAAAAGCTGGCCGCCCCCGACAAGGGGCTGCCGACAGTTCCGCAAAGCGGATCCCTGTCTGCCGCTGAATCAGAGACCGGGGAGGCATCAGCACTCAGAAGGCGAAAGCGGAAGGATCCGCTGGCGACGCTGGATGAACTGGCCTGCCCCAGCGTGAGCCAAGGGGCACGCGTCGGACGGGAGGTAGTGATTTCGAATGAGGGTTTCATATCGGATCAGTCATGGAACGAGTAAATTATAGTATTTATTGTAAACACTTCAAGTAATTTATTGATTTTACCTAGATGAAATGTCAGAAAGATCCGGTCTATTTCTTAACCGGAGAATCCAATAAAAGTTGGCAATGCCTCATCCCCATAGAATAAGGACTCTCAAAAATTAAAGTCCTGGCCGGAGCTAATACCCTGATTATCAAGGTCCGAGTCAACAGCCCCAGGGGCCAGACCACGCCGCTTTTTGTGAGGACTTCTGAACTTTCACCCTATCAGGATGATCCCGACTCCCTACCGAACCGACTCAGAAATGAAAAGATTGCCCCCAAAAACAAAAAGATTGCCCTCAAAAACGGTTTCATTGCCCCCAGAAACGAAAAGAACAAGGCAGATGAAATCGATTCTGGGGGCAATGGGGGGTACCTACTGGCCCAGAAACCAAAAGAACAAGGCACATGATTTCGTTTCTGAGGGCGTTTTCCGGCCCGGAAAGGGCTGTTCTGGCGTGGCCACACCGGTTCTGATGACTTCCCCATCATGGACTATTGAATCAGAGCCCTGAATTATTTTCTCCTAGTGACGGCCGTTAAAACATCTTTTCCGTGAAAAATAATCTCGCCAATTTTTCACTAATTCGCTAGCCTCCGTCAAATGACCGAGGAAATGCGCCAAAATCCCCGATCTCCGCACTTTGCGACTTGCACAGTCCTTCGGCGCATCCGCCGCTCACGGCTTGGCATCGGGTTCCAGTGGGTTGCCCTCATGGGTATCATCCTCCAGCCCCTACCCATGGCGCAGTCTTACTGGACGGACCCTAACTCAGATGGCGTGAAGGAATGGGTTGCTGACCCACCCACCGGTGATTCGTGGTTCGACGCAGACAGCGACGCCGATCTCATGGCCAATGGAGAAGAGGCAATTTACGGTTCTGACCCCTATCGGATGGATAGCGATTATGATGGACTCACAGACAAAGACGAGCGTGACCTGACACCCTTGAATGATCCTTGGGATTACGACAGTGATGATGATGGATTCTCGGATTTCGATGAGTTTTACGAGGCCCTTCAGGGGATCGTGCCGACGGTGAATTATGTTTCTCTCCTTACGGCAGCCACTCCGTTCTACTCCACTCATGATGCCGACGGTGATGGCACGCAGAACCCTTTTGATTCTGACCCTCTGAACAATGACCGCGATGGCGACGGGATTCTAAACTGGCAGGACGGGTGGATGGATGACCCGACCAACGGAACCACCCCGCCGGACACGACCACCGATACCGACTCGGATGGCATACCTGACTACAGCGACGCCTATCCGAATGGCAGCTACACCTACAATGGCGGCGAGTATGGAGGGACGTTCATCGACACGGATGGAGATTCGATCCCCGATCCTGCCGACTCCTTTCCCCATGGCAGCTACTGGTATGGCGGCGCAGAGTATGGGGGCATCCGGCCCGACCGGGATGGCGATGATGTCCCTGATTGGGCTGACAACTTCCCCGACGGCAGTTTCACCTATGAAGGAGTGGAGTATCACGCTCCTTGGCTGGATGTTGACGGCGATGGCGTGCCATTCGGCCCCGACCCTTTTCCCACTCTGCCGGGCAGTCATGTTTACGGAGGAGTGGTTTACGGTGGCACATGGCAGGATGCAGATAGCGACTCCATCCCGGACTGGGCCGACCCATTTCCGGCGGGGAGCTGCTGGTACAATGCCGCTGAATACAGCGGCAGTTGGATCGATCAAGACAATGACGGCATCCCTGATCCCGCCGACCTCTTTCCCACTCTGAGCGGAAGTTATTGGTACAATGGAACCCAATACGGCGGCCTTTGGGTGGACACAGACAATGATGGTGTGCCGGATGCCGCAGACCTGTTTCCGAACGGGAGCTACTGGTATCAGGGCACCGAATATGCAGGCACCTGGGTGGATGCGGATGGCGACTGGATTCCCGACTCCGCAGATCCTTTCCCCAATGGCGGCTCCTATTGGTACAACGGCACCGAGTTCGCAGGCTTATGGGTAGATTCCGATTCCGATGGGATACCTGACGCTGCCGATGCCTATCCAGGTGGCAGCTTTTGGTACAACAATACCGAATACAGTGGCACTTGGGTGGACAGCGATAACGATGCCATCCCTGATCCGGCAGATCAATGGCCCAATGATGCGTGGAACGACCTTCCTCGTTTCACCTATAACGGCTTTGAGTATTTAGGCGATGGCTCGGCAAATCGGGATGGAGATGAGATACCAGACGCTGCGGACAACTGGCCAGATGACCCTGAGAACGGCCTAGATAGCGACGGTGATGGTCTGGACAACTACACCGAGCGTGCTCGCACCCACACACGCCCTGATTACATTGATTCAGATGAGGATTACCTCACTGACTTTGAGGAGGTGAAAATCTATCAAACCGATCCGACTCACGGTAATTCAATCGATTATAGAAGTGGGCGCATGGAATATGACGTTGGGCGCCTAGACTACTTTGCGTTACCTCCGGAAACTAGGCTCGATTCGGATGACGACGGCCTTCCGGATAGAATCGAGGACTACTTTGCCAACCTTGGGTTTGGATTGAGCAAGTTTGACCCTTTTGACGCCAGTGGAGCCTTGGATAACAATGGTTACACCAACCTTCAAGACTTCCTGAACGGTAGACATCTGCGTCAAGAAGGATGCAAGGATTACGATGCCGACCATGATGGTCTGACAAATGTGCAAGAAGACAATTGGCAGCTGGACAAAAACTGGAACGCCGATGCAGTTGCCGACTACGATGGCGATGGAGTGTTTAACTTTGAGGAAATCAATTATGGATACCTTCAGGGCCACCCGTCGGGTTACGACCCCCGCAATTCCAACACGGTAGTGGACAATACCGAAGTCGCGATGACCACCTTTTACATGGATGTGGATGGCGAATACTACCATTTTGGGTACCGGCGCGATGGATCCGATTTTGAGGCACTGTTTAGGAACATGTATTCGCGCTTCACCGAGAACCCAGACAACCCCACCGAGGAATATGGTGCCGGGTACGACTGGTCAAACGGAATGTTGGACAGGTGGTTTGTGGTGCGAGATCGGCTCCAAGAAGGCGACTGGGATGCAGATGGCTTACCCGATGCATGGGAATGGCGTTACCAATTTACCGAAAAATTGCGTGACCCAGCGAATGCTAGCCAGGACACAGACAACGATGGGCTTACTAATCTGGCGGAGTTCGAACACAACACCCATCCCCGGATGCGGGATAGCGACGGCGATGGGTTTGAAGATGGGTATGAGGTTTCGAAGGCGTTTGATCCCACATTGGCCTCGAGTAACCCGATCTCGCTGATGCAGTTGCGCGTTGCTTCGGTTGTCTCTCTCGCGGATGCGTATCTGCAAGTTCGTGCGGCCAATGGCTCGGTCGGGGCGAGGGAGGCGGCGTGGGCCGCCATGAAGCAGGAGGTGGATGCAGCGCGCGCGGAACTCGCTCAACTCCGCTCTGAACTCACCTCACCCGTTTTCACTCAACAGGTGAATGAACTGACAGAGAGCGTGGAAAATTCGGTCGAACCCGCAGAAAGTCTGCCATCCACCGCGGTTGTCGAGGTTGCCTCGGCATCCTCCAGCTACAACGGGGATGTCTATGCTTCTGTGAGACGTGACTGGATTTGGTCTATCGACCCCATGACGGGTGTGGCGATTTGGAGTGGGGGTGAACCAACCAACGGCGGGATGGACTCGTCCACGCGGAGATCGGGTGGGTGGAATGTCACCGGTCAGACCACGGAGGAGAATGAGACCCTGGCCCAAGCCATGGGTCGCGATCTTACGCCCGGAACTTGGGAGACGACATCCGCAGAGTATGTCTTTCGTTGTGATGGCGGTTACGCAGAGGACGGCGGGATCAGTTCCGAGCCCTTTCCGCCCCAAGCACCAGGCGCCAACCTGGGTCAACTCGAGACGACCTATGGCTACACAACGAGGGAAGAGACCTACGGAGCAAGCAAGCAAAACATCCGCCTCAGGCGCAGTCTGGATGGGGACCCGAACATGGCGTTCTCCATGTCATTTCTAGTGGAGAAGACCGGGTTAGGTGCGCCGATCATTGAGACCAAAATGCTAACACTAGCTGCCAAAGCGGTGGCCTCAGCTGGGATGATCGTCCTTGCGGCAGCACCGGGCGCATCCGGCGACCCAGTGTCACAAACCGCAAAAAGGATCGATATCGTGCCTGACAGCACCATGTTTGATACAGCCGGTAAAGCCAGACTGGGTGACGTGGTGCCGTCTGCTAAGCCGGATAGCACAGATCGACATTTCGTAACGCCCAAGAAATCAACCGAGATCCCCGATGAGCATGTCGTCTTGCGAGCACAGGGATTCACCGCTGCGGACTTCGGAGGAACGAATCCCAAAGTGAGCTGGGAAGGTGGAATAGCGGGCGCAACCGCTGATACTCGAAAGGTGAGCCGAGATACGCCCGACCAAAAGACCATCAAACTCAAACCGACGAATGGTACGCCGGTGGTGATGCATGTCTGGGTGGTGTGGGCTGATGGCACGCCGTTATTTACGGGCAACACTGGGGAGCTTCTCTATCCTGGAAAATCAGCAATTCTGGCGGGATACAGGTCTGAATGGCAGGTTCAACCTGAAGAGATATATAAAGATCCGGAACGTCCAGCGTTGGGTGGTGAACGTTCGAAGGGGGTTGAGGTGCCAAATCACGACAAAAAGCACGTCGTTGACAATACGCCTATTGGAGCCGGAGCAGTATTAAAATGGGATGTCTCTCGGCAAATTAGGATCAAAATCTTGAATCCAAACCTAATCCCGAAGGCGGATCTCACTCAAGGCCCTGAGCGATACTTTGCCAATCAACCTTTGGCGACAGACATACCTGAGGAATATCCATCTCTAGGTAGTGCCGAAGGTAATGATGACCCGACAGACGAGGGCGAAGACAACGACCCGTATACCCCGGGATCTACTGGTTTGGGGACACTCGCGCAAACCGATGGCCCTATCTTTGTTATGCGAACTGCCGCAGGCAGCCCGGGAAATACAATTGAGGATCGAAGCCACTTTCGTGATTTTGTGCGGTTGCAAATTGGTTCCCGTTGGTATGTGGTTTCTGACTTTCTGCCATGGAAAGTCCATGCGAAGATGATAAAAAAAATAGAAAATGGGACAGCTGTCTGGCGCGACAATGGATCTTTTTTCCAAGACAATAACAATGACTTTTAAATTTAAAGGGATTCTCTTGCTTCTATTTGAGCTGTTTGCATCCCTCGCCCAAGCGGCCAGTGGTGACGCGCGCTTGCTCGCCTTCCGTGACAGGATTGATGCCGAACTTAAGGAAAGTAGGTCGACCGAACTCACCGCATCGTTAAAATTAATGCGAGACTCAGAAGCCCAAACTGTGCAGTCGATTCTGGGCGACTTCGCAAAGAGCGAGCGGAACGATCTTGTGGCAATCGGATTGATGCATCCCTCCACTTCAGTTCAACTCACATCACTCGAATACCTAACTGTCTCCCCCCAAAAAAACCTCTTGCCTGCATTGTATTCAGCAATTGAATCGGCTTCACGTTTAGACGGAGTTGATACAGGTTCCCAAATGCATCTGAAGTCAAAGGTGCGGAGCCTCGCTCTAAATCTGATCGAACGGCTTGGAGGAGAGAAGCCCACGATTGTCCTAGATCCGGCGCTGGAGGCGCAAGAGGCCATTGTTAAACAGCTGAATGAACTGTCGGAAACGAAGAATAGGACAAATAAACAACTCATAGAACAAACTCAAAACCCGTCTGCTCCTGTCGAGCCAGAACATGTTTCAAAGACGAAAAGGTTTTCCAGTGCCGAACCCGCATTACCCCCTCGAGCAGAAACGAGTGGCCCCACAAATTCCTTTGTCGGGGACGATCAAACGAATCCTGAAGCAAATAATTTGATGATCTGGCTAGCAATTGGTTGTGCATTAATTTCCGCTTTGGGAATTTTGGCTTTCAGCAAGAAGCTTGGGTGAGCAGGAAAGGGTCACATGAAAGGGTCAGCAGGAAAGGGTCAGCAGGAAAGGGTCAGTAAAAGGGGTCAGGTGTTTCATCTTGCAAGATTCTAGAAATTTGACGGCTTGAAACCCGGCGCAGAAGGGTCTGCATCCGGTTCCCTTCGGGCTGGCGCGGGTGTTCGGTGCCCTGGAGAAAGAGTTGCCAAAGGACGCGAAATTGAAGAGACTGCGGAACCCGATCCTTGCGACCGATGAATCGAAAGACTGGAATTCCGCAAAATGAAACACCTGACCCCTGCTTTGCGAGCTAGCCCGCGCCCGGAAAGAGCTCTATTTGCACCGCCAGACCGAGCAACTTGGCTTCGCCTTGACACCCGTCCAGGCCGAAGTTTCATAAGAGCCAACCCGATGCCATCTAGCAATCAATTAAGCCAACTATGATCGACGAAAAAGAAGTGAGGGAATCTCACGAGCTGTTCAGCGCAGCGTGGTCGCTCTACGCGCGTTGCAGCGGCAACGGAGAGGTCGTCGACATGGAAGGTCTTTGTATCGCGAACGGTCGTTCGCCGTGGTTCCTCATGAACGCCGCATCGCTCGGCAAGCCCGTGTCTTCCCAAGCGGAACTGGCCGCACGGGCCAACGAGGCGAGGGCCTATTTCGCCAAAGAACAACATCCGTGGTTCTTCATCGGCAGCAAGGAATGGCTCGGCGACGGTTCCTCCGAGACTTTGTCACGCCTCGGTCTCACAGAAGCATTCAGTGTCACCGGCATGGTCGCTGAACAACTCGCCCCGCCGTCCCGCCCGCTGCCGGAGGTGGAGACGCGTCTCATCGACGACGAGAGCGGCCGGTTGGCCCTCTCGGACCTCAACGCTGTCACCTACGACCTTCCGACCGATTGGGTGCGCGGGGTGGTCGCCGGCGCGTCGATATGGCAAACGCCTCTCTACGGCTGCAACGCGTTTGTCGAAGGACAGCCCGTGGCGACGGGCTTTGCCGCACCGCAGAACGGCGTCCTCTACGTCGCCTTCGTGGCCACAGCCGCCGCCCATCGCCGCCGCGGCCTGGCCGAACTCGTCATGCGCCGCTGCTTGGAGAAGGCGTCGGAGGAGACGGGCATCACGCGAACCGTCCTCCATGCCACCGCCGACGGCTACCCCTCTTATCTCAGGATGGGTTACCGGCCGGTCGACGAGTTTTCGATCTACGTTCCGGCTTAACTTCGGTCGCCCCCCCCTCCGACCCCGGGCTTTCGGCAGCGCCCTTACACCCCGTCCTCGCGCCACGTCCACGGCCAACTCGACCCGGCCCCTTCAAAAGCCATTTACTGGCAGCTTCAGGCCCGTGCTCACTGGCGAAAAACAAGCCATGCGTGATGTGCTCTACGGCGCCTACGCCGGCGGCTCTCAGCCCGGCATGCGCAGCTTGGAGCAGGGTGACTGGAAATTCACCCAATAGGAATCTGCCGCCGGCACATCGAAGCACACACCGCTCTTCAACCTCGCCGAAAACCCCGACGGACTGCTTCCCGAACACGGAAGGCCCAATCTCGCTGATGATCCGAAGCATGCCAAAAGCTCGGGCAGATGAAAAAGCTTCTTCTGAGCGAGATGCGCCGCCTGGATGATCCCTGGCGTTTTGCCGATCAACCCCATGACAACCTTCCCGTGCATCCCGCGCCGGTGAAGAAGGCCAAGAAGACGAAGAAACAGTGAAGTTGTTCCACGCCTGCATTTCGCCGCAAATTGGCATTGCCACTGCTCCTTTGGGCAGTCCCCCACATCCACATCGAGTGTGACAGTCACTGCTACGATGCTCGGACATCGGTCCGGTGAGCGGAGACTGTCACCCAACTTCTCGATGGACAAAAACCCCCAGTTATGTTCAACACCAAACTTTTGTACCTTCGCCTCATCGCGACGGCGGCGATCTCCTGCGCTGTCCCGACGCTTCACTCCCAGACATTGATCTGGGATGCCAACGCCACCACCGCTGGCCAGCGGGTCGGGAAATCCCAGCCTCGTGACCAGTTCGTCGACGATTCTGACCAGTTCGGTGACGATTCTGACAAGTTCGTCGAAAAAAGATTGCCAGCTGCAGCATCCGCGCTACTGGCTATTGGTTAAAGGGGTGTCTCCCACCAGACCCCTGTCATCCTTTCCCTTGTGTTTTTTCCCACCATGAATCATGTTTTGAATTCCCGTCCATCCGGCACTTCGCCGGCTTCCCGCATGATTCCGCCGGGTCAATGGGTGCGACGGCTCTGGGCTTGCGCAGGGTCAGTTGTCGCCGGTGCGGTGTTAGGGAGCATCGCTCAGGCGTTCCCACCCGCACCCTACTACACGCTCTACGGCATGGTGCGCGATCAAGTGGGCCAGACCGTCACGGCCGAGGGCGCGGAGGTGATTCTGCT
>CAMBPV010000050.1 GCA_945869695.1 Prosthecobacter debontii | reverse complement strand
CCCGACAAAGCGGACGACCGAAGGATACGAGACTAAAGAAGTCGCACCGGAGGCAGCGACAACGACGACAGCCGAAGAAACAGTTGATGTTTTTTCATAGGACTGCCAGAGTCCACTCATCCGCTGCATGAGCAAGCCACAATCGCATGGCAACCACCCTCCCCTCCTCTCAAACATCAACCGCCGCGAAGCGCTTGAGCGTAGCGAACTCGTTCAACAAAACGGATGCAGGGAACGGCTCGAAGGCTATTTGTCGTGTCAGCAACGTCTTACGCTCGCCGTCGCCTGATCCGAAACGTTAGGCGTTGCTACGCGCTTCCTGTGAACGAACCAATCGAAATTAAACTCTACTACAACATGAACTTTCTCAGCATGGCACTTCGGACCGGCATTCCATTCGGCATCTTCATGGGAGCGTTCTTTTGGTTCTTCTTCGGTCATCGCTCCATCAGCATCACTTCCGGCGTGCTCGCAGGCGTCCTTTTTGGCATCTGCATGGCGCTGTTCGCGTCGTATCAGCGGAGACGGTTTCAGGCAGAGCGCCCTGATTTCCACGGCGAGGAGCTGATTCACGAGGGGCCAGCCAATCACTTTTTCCACGGCGAGGGTGTCGGCGGATGGTTGTATCTCACAACGGGTCGCCTTCTTTTCCGTTCGCACCGCGTCAACCTCCAGCCACACGAGACTGACTTGCCGCTTACTGAGATTTCCACTGCGACACCTTCAGCCACTGCTGGCTTTATCCCCAATGGTCTTTCTATTTCCACCGCTTCGGGTGCGGTAGAGCGGTTTGTCGTTGAGGGCCGCAAACAATGGAGCGATGCAATCACCAATGCCAAAAACCGCAACGCCTAACGGACATGGTTATCATTGCGCGAAGCCGCAAGGATAACCGTTGTTGAACGAGTTGCGGTCGAGGTGGCTTGAGCCTACTCCTTGGGGAAAGCTTTGGGCCGATTCTTCGACGGCGTGGGGTCAGATCGTGCCGGGTTTCGACTATTTGATCTCGGCGGTGCGGCTTTGTGGCGGATTCGATCCTGCGGCGAGGGTCTTCAAAAGTGGCAAGGCATCTTCCCTCTTCCCCTGCAATCGGGGAGATGATGGCAACAGAATCGGGGCAGCAGAATGTGGAGATACAAAGCCATTTGGTGGTCTTGATTTTGTTGCTACCCAATGAGCAGGCTGGGTGACAAGGTTTAGCTTTCACTCCGGTGGTGACTTGAGGCAGCGGGCGTATCCGAAAGCTCATATCGCACGCGATTCGACCCGCCGAAGTTAGTGCCATGCATGCCGGATATCTTCCGTTCGAGGCAGCGAAGACGAGGACAGCAGAATAAACAGTTGATGTTTTTTCATCGGGCTGGCAGCCGCCAGCTATCCAACCCACGAGCGAGCCACCATCGCATGGCAAATGCCCTCCCCTCCTCTCAACCCTCAATCGCCGCGAAGCGCTTTGCGGGGGGGCTTGTGCAGCAAACTGCACCGCGAAAAGGTTCATTTGCTCGTGCGGTGAATTTTTGACCGGAGCAGCAAGCAGCTCGATGACCGCCGGTTGATGCGGTTACTCCAGAGAGGCGATGCGACAAAAAAGAGTCGGCACTGGCTGCTCATCGGCGAAGCCGAAGCATGGAGATGCAGCCCCATCCTCCTTCCAATCATTGAAGCCTGTCGCAGCCGAGGCACCGACCCGCAGGGCTACCTGCGCGAAGTCCTCACCCGCCTGCCACCTGTTGGAGGGTGTGTTTCAGGGGAACCGAGATACATTGGGCCCGAAGCGCAAAGATGGTTTGCGTCGGCTTTGCGGAGTGGAGACGTCGCTTTACTCGATGTGATGATTGAGATCGGACAAGAGGGGGTGATTCGCGACAGAACGTGGTAGATTACTCCCGCGTGGCGATGTGGAAATCGCTATGCGAGGATGTCTGAGATCACTGCGCCCTTGTCGCCGATGGTGAAGGGGCGATTGGAGGGAGACATGACGACTTCATTGGGGTTCATGCCCATGATGTGACCGATGGTGGAGTGGAAGTCCTGGATGGTGGTCTGTTTATCCGCGACATGAGCACCCTCGGCATCGCTCGAGCCGTAGGTGAACCCGCGTTTGACTCCGGCACCGGCGAGGAGGGTGCTGAAGACTTTGGGGTAATGATTGCGTCCGCCGTCTCCGGTGACTTCGGGGGTGCGACCAAACTCGGAGCAGAGAACGATGAGGGTGGAGTCCAGGAGACCGCGGGATCCGAGGTCGCCGATGAGGGCAGCGAGGGCGGTGTCGAGTGCGTTTCCTTTTTCTCCCATGCGGTCTTCGAGATCGGTGTGCATGTCCCAACCGCCGGATGCGACCTCGACAAAGCGGACGTCGTTCTCGATCAATCGGCGCGCTAAGAGACAGCCTTGGCCGAGATCACTCTTGCCATATTTCTCCCGGAGATCTCCGGGCTCACTGGAAATTTGGAAGGCTTTGAGCTCCTCGCCCTTGAGCAGTTGAAGCGTGTTGTCGTAAAAGTCGCCGTAGGATTTGAGGTTGGTGTCGTGAAACTTGGCGCGGAATTCGGAGTCCACTTTGTTCAGCAAGGCCATGCGTTTATCGATGATGTCCTCCGATGTTCTGAATTTGGCAAACTGGAGTCCTGCCTCGGGATTGCCCACCGGTAGCGGGCTGTGGGAGGCGGGAAAGAAGCCATTGCCATGTCCCGGGTTCCGATTGATGCAAACCGAGGAGGGAAGCGTTTGATGGCTGGCTCCGAGCAGATGATGAGCCCAGGCTCCTAGCGTGGGATGCTTGATGGTGCCGCGCTGCTCGTAGGCTGTGCGCATGAGATACTGACCGGAGGCATGCACGCCTGTTTTGGAGGTCATGGAGCGGATGAGGGTCAGTTTATCCGCCTGCTCTGCGGCAAGCTTGGGTAAAAAACCACCCAGCATGTATCCCGCCTTTGTTTTGATGGGATCCTTCGGGCCTTTGGTGTCGCCCAGCTTGGGGTCGAGCGTGTCGATGTGAGACATGCCTCCCTCCATCTGAAGCCAGATCACGCGCTTGGCTTTTCCGAAACCGGGAAGCTTTGCCTGATCGATCACGGCGGGCTCAGCACCCTGAGCGAAATGAGGCAGGATGGAAACACCGAGGGCGGTGCGTGCCACCTGCTCAGCAAAAGCGCGGCGAGAGAGGGGATCAAAGGAGCGGAGTGAGTGTTTCATGGCAATGGGGAAAGGGAGGTTACTGGACGAACATGAACTCGCGGGAGTTAAACAAGACCCAGGTGAGGTCTGCGGGCGTGAGTCCGCCTGCCAAAGCGGCGGTGGCCTCAGCTAACTCTGCGGGTTTGGGGTTTCGACTCAAGAAACTGATGTAAAGACTTTGGACCTGAGCCTCCGGTGTCTTTTCTTCAGTCGAGGTGGCGAGCACTTTGGACTTCGGATTCTGGAGGACCTCCTGGGCATCTCCGTTCATGAGCATCATGACCTGTGGGATGCTGCCCTCTTCGGAATTGCTATCTGCGATCTGTCGGTCCGACTGGCCAAACATGCGGAGGAAATGCTCACCCTTTTCCGGCTGCGGAAGCTCTGAGGCGCGAGCAAGAACGAGGCCGCTCATCACGGCTGGACGTGTGAAATCCACGTCTCCAGTTTCCTCCTCCTCTTCCATCATTCGGCGTTGTTTTTTTCCGGCTTTCCCTGTTTTGCCCGGCGCACCGTTTTTCTTCATTTCACCGCGCTGGGCGAGAGCGTTTTCGAGGCGAGCTTTCACCTCCCCGGGGCCGGCATTGGCGAGATCGAGATCCATGATCTGGGTGTAGGTCTCAGCGCGTTTGAGTTTGAAGCCATCGACCTTGTCGCCAATGGCGAGGGTGACGCAGGAATCCCATGCCTGCTCGGCGCTCATGCGACGGAGAATGGGGCCGGGGAAGTAGTAGGGCTCACCGAGATTGATTTCCTGAGTGACGGCCTCGCGCTGGTAGGTCTCTGTGTTGCACAGCAGCCGCATGAAGGCGCGGATATCAAAGTTCAGTCGCTTCATTTCGCCGGCGATGTGGTGGAGCAATTCGGGATTGCTCGCTGCGGACGGGTCATCGAGATCGCTGATGGGCTCGCGCACGGCGACGCCGAAGACCACCTTCCAGAGGCGATTGGCCAAGGTCATGGAAAAGCGGGGATTGTCAGCACTGGTGAGCCATTTGGCGAAGACTTCACGGTCCGGCACTTCTTTGCCCTTGGGTGCTTTGAGTTCTGCTGCGGCATCGCGATAGGCTTTGGTGCGGAGGTCATCTTTGCTCCATGAAACGAGGGTGGGTTTGACCTCGTCTCCGGGCTTGCCGTCTTTGTATTTGTAATCCTTGGGCAACTTCATTTCATTGGTGCCTGTCTCGGTGATCGACGCGGTATTGACGCGTAGGATGTTCTTGGCCTGCTGGGCCGTTTTGCGGTCGAGATCTGCGAGCAGTTTTCTCGCGTTGCCCCGGTTGCGAGATTCCGTTTCGGTCTCGCCCATGAAAGCCGCCATTTCATAGAATTGCTTCTGGGTCCAGTCGGCAAAGGGATGGTCATGGCACTGCGCACAGGCGACGTTAGCTCCGAGGAAGGTGGTGAGGGTGAGGCTGAGATTGTCCAATTTCATCCCTTTGTCCCTGAGCAGGTAGCCGGATGCGCCATTCTCAAACATGGTGCCCTTGGCGCTCAGCATCTCGTGCACGACTTGGTTCCAGGGTTTGTTTTCGGCGATCTGCTGCTTGAGCCACTCTTGGTAATTGAAGTACTTGATCTTGTTCGCGTCGTCCGTGAGGCGCAGCATGTCGGCGAAGTAGTTGAACATGCGTGAAGAAAAACCCTGACTGTTGACGAGTTGGTCGATCAGTTTCGCGCGTTTACTGGCGCTCGAATCGGTGAGAAAGGTAATGGTCTCCTCACGGGTCGGAATGCGGCCCGTGAGGTCGAGATAGACTCGACGCACGAACTGCTCATCACTCGCGAGAGCATTGGGCTGGAGGCCTGCTTTTTGAAGACGAGCGAGAACGATTTTGTCGATGGCCGCTGCGGCCTGAGCAACTCCCGGATCCATCGGTATTCCGAGGCCCTCGACCTTGAGGGAGCGGGCCTTTTGCTGGTCGTCGGGTGTTAAAAGGGCGAGGGGAATGCGATGAACGTTTCCATCTTTCGTCTGGAGAAAGATGTTATCATCCTTGATGCCTCGGAAGGTGGCCATCAACTCGCGGCCTTTGGCATCATGCCAAAGGGTGGTATTCGGGCTGGCAGTCTGCTGCGCGGGCAGCACGCTCGATAGGAGTCCGAACAGGAAAAGAGCAAGGGATGGTTTTTTCATGGCATTAACGGAGCGGAGGTGAGTCGGGCGTTTTGACGAGAACTCGAATTTGATCAAGGTCACCAGAGACCGCGAGATTAAAGTGCAAGGTGCGGCGGTCTCGGCTCAAGACGATGACATCACTGCTGGCATCCTTCAGCTTGCGCTCCGAGCCACGGCCTTTGGCTTGATCGTAAACCGCGGATGGATGGCCAAAAAGATCGTCAGTCAAATTGAGCGCCATGTGTTTTTGAATCACACCCACCACGGGAGTGGAGAAGGTGACGCTACCCTCGCGGCGTTGTTTTGAAGGGCTGATGCTGGGAAGGGTGGGGTCGTAGTGGAGGAGGTAGCTGGTGACTTGGTGAGGGGGGCGGATTTTTGTCGGATTCTTCTGTGCGCTGGTGTAACGCCCTGGTTTGGCAAAAGAGACGATGGTTTCCCGCGTCAGTTCGACCGAGTCACGCTCTTTGAAAAGGAGGATGAATTCATTGCTTTGAAGGTGTCCAGTTTCCACGCTGAGCGGGGGTTGCTGCAAGAAATGCACGGCTCCCTGAGTGCGGGGTGCATCGATTCCCGGCGAGGGAGGGGAGGGGTAGTCGTTAGGTCCAATCGGAGAGCCGAGACTGGCTCCATCGCTGGCGAAACGGCGGCTGTCGGCGGTGTTCAGCGCGACCAGGCTGCCGGGGCTGGCTTCATCACCGGGAAGTCGGGCCTCGACTTCGCCTGTGAAGACATGGACGTCTGCTTCGCCTGCTGCGTTGACGGAAACCCCGAACTCGGTGCCAAGATCGACCAATTCAACGCCGGGTGTTTCGATGGTGAATCCCTCAGCGCCGTCGGGCACATGGGCTGATGCCTTGCCTTGAATCAACCGCGCGCGGCCTGACGAGATCAACATCAATTCAGCGGGTCCCTCGACGCTGAGGAGTGCGCCGTCCGCAAAACTCAGGCCGACACTACCCGATCTCACTTTTAACGCACCGATGCTGAGCGCCTGACCCACTTTGAACTCGGGGTCGGATGATCCGGTGTAACTCGTGACGACGGCCACATGGGGTCCAGCGACGACATTCGGTTTTTGACTCGAATTCAAAAACAAGCCTGCAGTCGCGAGTAAGGCGATGGCTGCTGCGGCTGCGCTGACACTGATCCAAAACCAAGATTTTTTCCGGGGTGCCGGATGCACTTTGGCGATCACGCCCGCGACGAAGGCGGCGGACTGAATCTCATCGGGTTCAAGACGCATCATGACCTCGGACTCAAAGCGCGGGGTGTCCTCCTCATGATGGAGCCATTGGAGAGAGCGGTGCACCCGGGTGATGTCGATCAGTTCCCTGCGTAAGTCGGCATCGGATTGACAGGCCGAGAGCAACTGGGCCTCCTCCGCAGCGTTGAGGTCGTTCTCAAAAAAACGTGCCAGAAGTTGTTCCGTCTGGTTCATGGATTCACCTCCGTGAGTCGGGCGGCTACGCAATCTTTCAGGCTCTGCCTGAGACGGTGGAGGGCCATGGTGAGTGCCGAGTGTTTTCGGTTTAAGCGGGTTCCGATCTCTTGGAGGGAGAGGTCCTCTTCATAGCGCAAACGGATGAGGTCCCTCGCGGGCCCCTCGAGCTTGCCGAGGCAGTGCTGCATCGCCGTCATCCGTGCCTCATCCCGGTCATCGGGCTCCTCTTGAATCAAGGCGGTATCCGCAAGTTGGGTGATTTCCTCGACTGCGTGGACGGGGCTGCGCTGAAGTTTTCGAAGGTGGTTTTTGAGGATAAAAAAGGCGACCGTCCGAAGCCAAGGACCGAGGGACTGGCCGGCATCCAATTCATGAAGCCGGCGATGCGCTGTCAAAAACACCTCCTGAGCGATGTCGTCGGCGTCGTGAGGCGAGTTCACTCGAACCGCGACACAGGCCCGGACGCTCTTCTGATGCAAGGCCACGAGCTTGGCAAAGGATTCGAGATCCCCGGTCTGGGCTTTGCGGATGAGTTCTGATTCGTCGATGATCACTTCTCACTCTCCTGTCGCCCAAATCCGTTTTGACACTCTGCTATTTCAGCGCTGCGTGAATTCGGTGAACATCGTCGTGAGCATCAAGGTCTTGAAGAAAATCAGTCACCTCGGATCTTTGCTCCTCGCTGAGTTCTGGATAGGTTTTTGCCCGGTAGGAAAGCTCGGAGGTGGTCACGATCCATCCCTGAGCCTTGATGGCTTTTGTCACGGCATCCAGGCTGGCGGGCTGGCAGAAAAACCGCGCGAAAGTTCCGGTGGCTTCTTCTGAGTCAGCTTCAGCGGGTTCGACGTCGTCGGCCTCTGCTTCGAGGGCTGCGGTCTCGATGTCTTGAGATGGCGTTGCATGATGTGCCTCCACCATTCCGCAGTGGTCAAACATCCAGGCCACACTGCCTTTGCCTCCCAGCGTTGCGGCGGCATCTCTGAAGATCACCCGAACATCCGAGGATGTTCGATTGTTGTTTTCCGTCAGGCACTCCACCATGACTGGCACCTGATGGGGAGCGAAGCCTTCAAAAAGCACGGTGTCATAGATCACGGAATCCGTGCCCGTGCCGGAGCCCTTGGCAATGGCGCGCTCGATGGTGTCTTTGGTCACCGATGCCTTCTTGGCATTGACCACGGCTGCGGCGAGTCGGGCATTGAGATCGATGCTGGCTCCTCCGAGGCGCGCGGCGACTTGAATTTCCCTGACGAGTTTACCCGTGACACGTCCTTTTTGATCGGCTGCTAACTCGCGCCATTTTTGTTTCCATTGTGCTCCCATAAAATGATTTCTTTGGTGTTACTTCGTGGCTGTTTTGGGTGCCTTTTTCGGTGCGGGTGGCGGAGTTTCAAAGAACTCAGGGTTGGTGTAAGCACCGGGCGCGACCGTTCGAATATTCGGTGTGACATCACCTTCGAGGACGCCCATCGCCCACTTCATGCCTCCCACAAGGATGTCTTGAAAAACCGGGTTGGTCCAAACGTCCTCGCGGTGGCCCATGGCCGTGTACCAAACGCGGCCAGAGCCTTCTTTTCTGGCCCAAGTGGATGGGAAGGGCGGTCGGACGTATTCTTTGCCGTTCATCGCGGGTGCATCAATCACGCTGAGGACGCGGATGTCGGGTGTGAAGTCTTTCAGGGAATACCACTCCTCCTGGAAGGCAAACTCAGCACCCACTTTTTCGAAGCCAGGAAACTTGGGGTCGATGACACGATTTTTGGCGATCTGCTGTGCCCCGTGGCGGATGAATTCTCCGCCCAGGAATCTCACATAAGGATCCGCTTTTTCACCATGGTTGCGGAATCGCTCGGGACCTTTCAAGGCCTCATTATCGGTGTGAAAGGTATCGCTGGCCGAGTGGGTGCCCAAAAACCCTTTTCCGCTCTTTACATAATCGAAGAGTGCTTGTTTACCTTCAGCACTCATGCCTGGATTTCCGTCGGTTCCCGGCTCCAAAAGATTGCCGGTGGTGTAAAAGAAGACGGCATCAAATTGGGCCAAGTAGTCTTTGCTGAATTTGGAGCCATCTTTGGAGAACTCGAACTCCCAGTCATGCTTTGCACCTAACTCGAGGAGGATTTTTTCGGCGTGACTGGGTTTGCCTGCCTTCCAGGAGATCACACTGTGCTCATAGCCACTCGACTTCGTGAAGAAGAGGATTTTCTTTTTTCCGGCAGGGGGTGCCGCAAAGACGGCTGCCGTGATGACTGCGGCGCCTAAGAGCAGCGGGGCGATGATTTTTTTCAGCATGAGGCGCGCACTAAGACACCACCCGTCTGGATGATCAAGCTTCCCTTTTGGTTGCGACGCTGGACTTCTTCTGTACTTCTACGGCCATGAAAATTGTATTTCTCGACGCATTCACAGCCAATCCAGGTGACCAATCATGGTCTGCATTTGAGGCGCTCGGAGAGTGCGCGTTTTATGATCGGACCCCCGTCAGTGAGATCGTCGAGCGTGCTGCGGAAGCTGAGATCATCATTACAAATAAAGCGCCGCTCACGCGGGAGACCCTTTCGGGGCTCCCAAAACTCAAATACATCGGTGTGATCGCAACGGGATTCAATATCGTCGATGTCGCTGCTGCGAAGGAGCGGGGAATCCTGGTCGCGAATGTGCCTGGCTATGGTACCCCTTCTGTGGCTCAGGCCGTGATCGCCATGATGCTGGAGATGACAAACCACACGGCCCACCATGCCAAGACAGTGAGGGAGGGGCGCTGGAGTTCGTGTCCCGATTTCTGTTACTGGGATTTCCCAATCATCGAGTTGCAAGGTCGCACTTTGGGATTGGTTGGTTTTGGCGATATCGGATCCGCGGTGGCCAGGGTGGCCTTGGCCTTCGGGATGAAAGTCATCGCCGCGCGTCGTTCGTGGACCGTGCCGCCGCCTGAAGGTGTGGTGCCAGCAACCGTGGACGAGGTGCTCGAAAAAAGTGATGTGATCAGTCTTCACTGCCCACTGACGGAGGAGACCCGACATTTGATCAATGCTGAGTCTCTGGCGCGGATGAAGCGGAGCGCCTTCTTGATCAACACGGCGCGAGGCCCACTGGTGGATGAATCGGCGCTGGCGGCGGCGCTCAATGAAGGAACCCTCGCGGGAGCCGCGGTGGATGTGGTTTCATCGGAGCCGCCGCCTGAGACGAACCCACTTCTTCAGGCGAAGAGCTGCCTGATCACACCGCACCTCGCCTGGGCAAGTCGCGAGGCGCGCACCCGCCTCATCGCCGCTGCCGCTGAAAACGTGAAGGCGTTTATCAACGGTGCACCGACGAATGTGGTCAACCCTTAAGGCTAGCTTGGGTCTGCGTCCAAAGCGGCAGTTTGGTGATGAAGTGCCGCTTTGATGAAGCCATCAAACAATGGGTGGGGCTTGTTGGGCTTCGATAGAAACTCGGGGTGGAACTGGCAGGCAACGAAGTAAGGATGATCCTTGAGTTCCACGAGTTCTGCCAAGTTTCCATCGGGCGATGTGCCCGAGATCAGCATCCCTTTTGACTCGACGTTCTCTTTGTAGTCCGAGTTGAATTCATAGCGGTGGCGGTGGCGCTCGGTTATCGTGTCTTTGCCGTAAAGGCCACGGACTTTGGTGTTGGGAAGAAGTTCGGTGGACCAAGTTCCGAGGCGCATGGTGCCGCCTTTGCTGGTGACGCGTTTTTGCTCTTCGAGCAGGCTGATGACGGGATGCGGGGTGCTCTTCTCAAATTCGGTGCTATTGGCACCGGCCAAAGCGCAAACATTGCGCGCAAACTCGATGACTGCGATTTGCATTCCGAGGCAAATGCCGAAGTAGGGGATCTGGTGCTCGCGGGCATAACGTGCGGCATTGATTTTGCCCTCGGTTCCACGATCTCCGAATCCACCTGGAATGAGAATGCCCTGGAGACCGGCGAGATAAATCTCAGAGCCGGTTTTTTCAATGGCCTCGGCGTCCACTCTGACGACTTCGATCTTGCAGTCATTGGCTGCACCTGCGTGGGTGAGGGCTTCATAAATGCTTTTGTAGGCGTCCTGAAGTTCGATGTACTTTCCGACGACGCCGATGCGAACGTGGTGAGTGGGATTGATCACGCGTTGCACAAATTTACGCCAGCTGGTCAAGTCTGGCTGGGGTGCGACAATGTGGAGTCTCTCGCAGACGAGGTCATCCAAGCGCTCCTCGTGCAGTTTTAAAGGCACTTCATAAACGGTGTGTTTCACATCCCGGCCCTCGATGACGGCTTCGATGGGGACGTTACAAAAGAGTGAGATCTTTTCCCGGACTTCGAGGTCCAGGGGTTGCTCGGTGCGGCAGAAAATGATGTCAGGGCTGATGCCGATCTCGCGAAGTTTCGAAACGGATTGCTGGGTCGGTTTGGTCTTGAGCTCGCCCGCCGCGCGGATGTAAGGAACGAGGGTGGCGTGAATGTAGAGCACATTTTCCCTTCCGTATTCATGTCCAAACTGACGGATGGCTTCCAGGAAGGGCAGTCCCTCAATGTCTCCCACCGTCCCGCCGATTTCAGTGATGATGATGTCTCCTCCCATTTTTTCAGCGACGTCGGTGATGCGCTGTTTGATCTCATTGGTTACATGAGGAATGACCTGAACCGTGTTACCGAGGTATTTGCCTTGGCGCTCTTTGGTCAGAACGCTCATGTAAACTTGCCCACTGGTGAGGTTATTCAGTTTGGATAAATTCGTGCTCGTGAAACGCTCGTAGTGCCCGAGATCGAGGTCAGTTTCTGCTCCGTCATCGAGAACGTAAACCTCTCCGTGCTGGAAAGGGCTCATGGTGCCGGGGTCGATGTTGAGATAGGGGTCAAACTTCTGGAGAATGACTTTCAGTCCACGACGCTCGAGCAGCGTGCCGAGGGAGGCTGCGGCAAGGCCTTTGCCGAGTGAACTGACGACGCCGCCGGTAACAAAGATGTATTTCATGGAAGGTTGGATTTTAAGGGTGGGATTTAGGAGTCCGAAGAAGGTGTGCCTCGATGGCACGAGCCTGAACTTCGGTGTCTACGCCGGGTGAGAGATCATCGGTCAAAACGACACGAATGCGAGTGCCGCGATCGAGTGCGCGCAACTGCTCCAATGATTCCGCTTGTTCAAGTGGAGAGGGTGGCCAAGAAACGAACTGAAGAAGGAAGTCACGCTGGAAACCATAAATACCGAGATGGCGCAAGTGGCGCAGTCCGGGCGCGGTATTGCGCATGAATGGGATGGCGGACCGTGAAAAATAGAGACTGTCTCCGCGTTGATCGATGACGACTTTGACAATGTTCTCATCTGCAACCTGAGCAGCCTCCTCGATGGGGGCCGCGGCGGTGATCATCGGAATCGAGGGTTCGGCTCGGAGGCTGCGCACGAGTTCGTCGATCAGGGCAGGGGAGATGAGGGGCTCGTCACCCTGCACATTGATGATGATGCGGTGATCTGGAAAGGCTTTTGACGCTTCGGCGATGCGGTCGGTCCCGCTGGGGTGATGCGGTGAGGTGAGAACCGCGCGTGCACCGAAACCAGCGGCAGCTTCGAGAATACGCTCATCATCGGTAGCGATCACGATGTCGTCGATCTCCCTGCAGTCTTGGCAGCGCTCCCAGACGTGCTGCACAAGGGGCTTTCCGGCGATGAGGTGGAGCGGCTTTCCAGGGAACCGAGTGGATCCCCAGCGGGCAGGTATAGCGACGAGTGAGCGAGAAGAAATGGAGTGAGACAACGGTAAAACGTCCGGGTTTCGAGGACTTGGCGCGGATTACACCGTGTTGCAAACGGATTCTGGAAGAGCTGCGATTCAACTGCTCATGAGAGCACAGTGATCTGTCCGTTTTCGGCATGAAGTCCCCTCCCGCGAAGCCCGCGGAAACTCTGACGATGGAGAAAGAGAGGAACGATGCCGATTCGGTAAATGAAATCACGCGTAGCGCTCTGGAGTGGGATCCACGTGATCTGTAGCCACTCCGAGCCTTCCTGGGGGCCGGAACCACAGCGGACGTAATCCAGGGAGAGCACTTCACCCGGATGCCGAGGGGCCTCGCGTGCGTGCAAGTCCTTCAAGTGGTCGGCAAACTCCGGTGTGTGAACGATGCCGCTCTCAAGCTTGATTAGGTCACGAGGCATGGTCTGGAGTACGAGCGAAAACTTGCCGCAGTGCAATGATTGATTTTCTTGGCAGAACCTTTTGGGGAATTGCGTTCTCCTCGGATGGCTCTTCATTACCCTTCCATGACTTCCCGTCGCCAGTTTATCAGCCGCACTTCGTTAGCCACTGCTGCCTTTGGTGCCATCCCCCTCTTGGGGCAAAAGACCGATCGGAAATTTCGCACGGCGCTGATTGGTTCGGGCTGGTGGGGGATGAATATTTTGACCGAGGCCATGAGCTCCGGGCGGGTCAAAGTCGTCGCCCTATGTGATGTGGACAGTCGGGTTTTAGAGAACGCGGTTGAGGATGTGAAGAGCACCAGCGGTGATGTTCCGAAGAGTTATCGCGATTACCGGGAAATGCTCGAGAAGGAAAAGCCTGAGATTGTAATCATCGCCACTCCTGATCACTGGCATGCACTCCAGAGTATTGCTTCGGTGAAGGTGGGAGCTCATGTTTTTGTCGAGAAGCCGACTGGGCATACGGTGAACGAAAGCAAGGCGATGGTGAAGGCGATCGAGGAGGCGGGGACGATTGTTCAAGTCGGGTTGCACCGTCGCATCGGGCCTCATCATGTGAATGCGATGCGTTTTTTGAGGGATGGGAATGCGGGTGATATTGGAATGGTCAGATGTTTTGCCCATTCGAAGGGGGAAAAAGAACAGCCCAAGCCCAACAGTGAACCCCCGGAGGAACTGGACTGGGACATGTATTGCGGACCTGCCCCCATGCGCCCCTTCAATAGCAAAATTCACCCTGGTGGTTGGAGGAACTTTTTGGACTTTGCCAATGGCACCATGGGGGACTGGGGCGTGCATTGGCTCGATCAAGTTTTGTGGTGGAGCGGAGAGAAGGGGCCAAAGACCGTCTTCTGCACGGGGGGGCGCGATGTCGCCGGACCGGCCGTCCTGACGGATCAAGAGCAAACGACGGACTCACCTGACCATCAGTTGGCTGTCTTTGAATTCGAAAACTTCACGGCCACCTGGGAGCATCGAAAGTTTGCTGACAACAACAATGAGAAGCATCGCGTCGGGGCCTATTTTTATGGGACGAAGGGCGTTCTTCATATCGGTTGGAAAGATGGATGGACCTTTTATCCGACGAATCCGAAGGAGGAAATCAAACATGAGGAATCGCAACTTCAGGAGCCGCAGGGCGATGGGCACAACATTGGTGCTCTGTGGGCCGACTTTGTTTTGGCGATCGATGAGAGGCGGGATCCCGTGGCCAGCATTCAAGCGGCCCATCGATCAAGCACCCTGCCATTGCTCGGTATGGTGTCGTGGCGTGCGGGTCGAAGCATCAAGTGGGATCCATTAAAAGAGGAGATTATCGGTGATTCAGAGGCTGCCAAGTATTTGAGTCGGAAGTATCGGGCTCCTTGGACCTATCCGATCTGATTTTGGCTAGAAAAGGCACTTTTTGTGGCAGAAATAGGCGAGAAACAGGCAAATGTTCTGAAAATGTGCAAAAACAGAGTTGCACGACCTTTGGCCTGTGTTAGAAATCCCGGCTCCCCGCCTAATTCAGGCTCAAGGGAGCTTTTTTGTTTCTGTGCCATTACCTTTCCAATGAGAGTCCGTCCATCTGTCAAACCACTGTGTGAAGCTTGCCGCATTATTCGCCGCAAGGGGGTTGTTCGTGTCGTTTGTAAAAACCCACGGCACAAGCAACGCCAAGGTTAAGTGTCTCATTGACGATCATTTTTTATTCTTATGGCCCGACTCCTTGGTATTGATATCCCGAACGACAAGAAAATTGAATACTCGTTGCCTTATGTTTATGGCATCGGTCTTCCTCTGAGCCGCAAGATCCTTGCGGCTTCCAACATTGATCCGCACATTCGTGCGGGAGAATTGACTGATGACCAGCTTGGCATCATCGCGCAGACGATTGCTGGCATGAAGCTTGTGACTGAAGGTGACCTTCGTCGTGAACTTCAGCAGCACATGAAGCGCCTCTTGGGGATCAATTGCTACCGGGGACAGAGGCATCGCCGTGGCCTTCCGGTCCGCGGTCAGCGCACGCACACCAATGCACGCACTCGTAAGGGTTCACGTAAAACCGTGGGTGTGGTTCACAATCCAAATGCTAAGAAGGGTAAAGTCTAAGCTCCTTCGATTCTAACTCCTTCTTTTTCAAATCATGGCTGACGAAACTACGACAACCCCTCCTGCGGACGCTCCTGTGGCGGCTGCTCCTGCGCCCGCTCCGGCACCTGCCGAAAAGCCGCAGCAACCCGCCTCCACCAGTGGTGACAAATCCGTTTCTCAGAGCATTTGGCTCGAGCTTGATGGGGGTGCTGATGCAGATCCGGCTACCAAAAAGGTCATCAAGGCCAAGGGAACAAAGAATGTTCATTCTGGAATCGTCCATGTTTATGCCACTTTCAACAACACCATTGTTTCTGTAACGGACATGGGTGGGAACGTTTTGGGTTGGTCGACTGCTGGCAAGATGGGTTTCCGTGGTTCGAGAAAAGGCACGGCCTATGCTGCGCAGGTTGTCTCCCAGGATGCTTGCCGTCAGGCCATGGCTCATGGTCTCCGGGCGGCTGAAGTTCGCCTCCGTGGTCCGGGATCGGGTCGTGAGTCCGCTGTTCGCGCTCTCCAATCCCTCGGTATTGATGTCTCCCGGATCGTCGATGTGACGCCGGTTCCTCACAATGGCTGCCGCCCACCGCAGGCTCGCCGCGTTTAGTTTCTCTGTTTCGTTTTCCAATCATTTATGGCTCGTTATACTGGTCCCCGTGAGAAAATTGCCCGTCGTTTCGGCGTGCCTCTGTTTGGTCCCTCGAAAGCTCTTGAGCTTCGTAATTTCCCGCCGGGGCAACACGGCGTGCGCAATGCCCGCCGCAAGGTGTCTGATTATGGCATTGCTCTCGCAGAGAAGCAGAAGCTTCGTTTCCAATACGGTTTGATGGAAAAGCAGTTCCGCCGCTTCTTCGCCGAAGCCCAACGCCGTAAGGGTGTGACCGGTGAGATTCTTCTCCAGATGCTCGAACTGCGTCTCGACAACGTGGCTTACCGCATGGGTTTTGCGAATACGCGCTTTGCTGCCCGGCAGCTCGTCGGACACGGCCACGTGACGGTGAATGGCAAGCGTGTTAACATTTCGAGCTATCAAGTGAAGCCTGGTGATGTGGTTGCGGCTAAACAGTCCGTTAAGTCTCAGCAATTGGTGGGCCGTTTCCTTGAAATGACGGTGAGTGTTCCTGCCCAAGACTGGATGACTGTGGACCGCGATAAGATGAGCGGAACCGTTCATCGGGTGCCTGTCCGTGAGGAGATCAATCCGATTGCGAATGAGCAGTTGGTGGTTGAGCTTTATTCCCGTTAGTCTTTTCTATTCAGTGCTAGTTGTATGGAGGGGCAGGTCGCGAGACCTGCCCCTTTTTTTCGAAGAATTACGCTCCTCAGTTATCCTCTTTAAGTATGAATGCCCCTGCACGAATCGAAGCCATTGGAAATGAAATTGCCCTCATTTGGGATGATGGAGCGGAGCACTATTTGTCAATGGAGCGATTGAGAGCGTGGTCTCCCAGTGCGGAGAATACAGGTGAGCAGGACCTCGTGGGTAGGGTTTATGGTGGAACGGATCAAAAAGAGTTCCCTGGAGTGACGGTTACGGGATGGCAAATCGTGGGATCATACGCGCTACAAATCACTTTCAGTGATGGCCACTGCACGGGCCTTTACACTTTCGACTATCTGAGAAAACTGGGTGAGTTGCCTGCCGCTTGAGTGGGGGGATCCAATGCAAGCAATGCTCAGTGTTGCGCAAGGGCGGGGGAGCGGTTGCGACTGGTTGTGGCATGGTTCACCACCAATCTATGAAACGCAACGAACCCATATCCCACATCATGAGCACAGGACTGATCACCGTTCACCACGGCGATCCAGTATCAAAGGCGAGAAAACTTATCCGTGACCACGGGGTCCACCATTTGCCGGTGGTCAAAGGACATGAAATCGTAGGAATCATCAGTTCATCCGATATTCTGCGCGTGAGTTTTGGGGACGCCTTTGGTGCTGACGAGAGAGCGGTGGATGCAACCCTCGATCATACCATGACTCTCGAGCAGATCATGCAACCTTTGCCCCGAACACTCCAAAAAGATATGTTCATCCGCGACGCCGCTGAGATTCTCTCAAAGGGCGAATTTCACTCGGTGCCCATCGTGGATACCGATGGAAAAACACTGGTGGGAATGGTGACGAGCACTGATCTGATCAGGTATCTTCTAGATCAGTTTTAGCCTCTAAACGCGGAGCTAGCCACTCCGCGCGCACCTGGACGACAGACGAAGACTCGGCCGGCGAGGGGTTCATTAGGACCCTTTGCTAGGCCTGTGGTGATATAGAGATCGCCCAGATCGGCGCCGCCGAAGGCGCATGCAGTTGTCTCGATACATGGGAGGTCGATCTTCTCGATGACTTTCCGGCTCACGGGGTCAAAACACACGACCTTAGCCCCGTGACAAAAGGCAATCCAAAGTCTGTCTTCAGAGTCGATGGTCATGCCGTCCGGGCTGCTTGGATCGTCCTGGGTGTCCCAAAGAACTCGCTCGTTGGCGATGCCTGACGTTTCAGGATCAAAGTCAAAAGCCCGGATTTTTTTGCTCGGGGTATCGATGTAAAACAGGGTTCGGTCGTCTTTACTCCAGATGATTCCGTTGGAATTGGTTACGGGGCCAAATTTCTTTTCGATCCGAAAGTCTTGATGGAGGCAATAAAGGGAGGCTTCGGGTTTCTTGGTCAGGCAGATCGTCCCTGCCCAGAGTCGCCCACGGGGGTCGCATTTGCCGTCATTGAATCGATTGTCAGGCAGGTTGCCCTCGGGGTCCCCAATCAAAGTGCTTTTTCCTGTGAACTCACGAAGAAAATGGAAGCCTGTATCGCCCGCCCAGACGAGGCATTGCTCTGAACCTGCACGAGGCACCACGGTGCCCACTCGTTCACCCACGTCCCATATTTTTTCGGCGCGAGTGGTAGGATCGAATGCAACGATTTTGTGGGCCTCGATATCGACGTAGAGTAAACGGTCGTGGTTCCAGATGGGACCCTCGCCCCATTCAGACACGTGTTGACCAACTGGTTCTGGAGTGATTTTCATAAAGGAAACGGAGACTAGATGTCGTTCACCGAAGGGGCTGAATAGACAGATTGATTGAGGGAAGCGTGCCGCGGCTCTGGAATCCTACGGAGGACGATCATCGAGACGAAGGCGAGCAGAGCGCCCACAAGTCCAACTGCGGCGATGGATTGAGTTTGATTGTAGATGACGCCGCTGAACCAGCCAGCGATCAATAGACTAATACCAGTGGCAAACCCGAGGACCGCCTGAAGGGTGGAGCGCCTCTCGATGGGGCAGAGTTCAGCGGCAAGTGTCAGATCACCCACTCGATCCACGAAAAGGCCAAAACCGACCAAGAAAAATGCAGCTAGGAACGCAGGGTAGGATGATACGCTTGATGCCCAAATGCAGACAATCACGCAAATGACTCTGGATGTGGTTAGCAAGATTTTTCCGCCGCTACGGTTCCCCAGCCACCCTGCGAGTAAACTTCCGAGGATGGTGCCGATCTGACTGAAGGTGACAAAGAAACCCTCATCCGCCTCAGGTCTTTGAGTGACCTCCAACGCATGTTTGGTCAAGAAGCCCAAGATCATCAAATAGCCCATTCCGGTGAGGCGCACGATGACGAGTTTGACCAAGTGGGGTGTAGAAAAGAAGAGATGCGGCAAGCTCGAGAGATACGAAAAATAGGGTTTAGAAGGAGTCTCGAATTCTGTGGCCAGAAGATGCTCCCGCATGGGAACCTGAGAGAGGTAGGATAATCCCAGGAAGCCGAAGGCAATGAGGTGCATGATCGCGTAGCCCTGAGTGCCCTCTTGGTGGGTCAGAATCCAGTGAATGACTGGACCGGCAGCAATCCCGATCAACGCTTGGATGACGTAACGGATAGCCCAGCCTGATGCCCTTTGTTTTTCCGGTATCATCCGAGTCACCATTTCCATCCACGCGACTACTCCAAGTCCGCCGATGAGTCCGGAGATCACGGGTGTTAACACCACCAAGGTTAGCATCCAATCCCCAAGGTCTCGGCCTGAAAGCAAGAGGAGGCCGGTGATGAGGTAAGGGATTCGTTGAAGGAGGCCGAAAGTAAGCACCCAGGGCTTCAATCGGGGTAGCCGTTCAACAAGGGGTGCGCTGAATAACTGGCTGATCGAGAACGCAGCCCCGAGGAGGACGGGCATCATGGCCACCACTGCAACCGTTCCTCCCAGGGTGTCCACCATTTTCGGTAAGACAGCGTCGGGAGAGAGGAAGGTCATGCCTCCCATGTAGAATCCGCCCTCAAGGCAGTGACACACAAAATTGAATCGTGCATTCTCTCGCTGCTTGCTGTTTTCTTGAGGGGCTGACATGGAGAAGGGCAAGGAGAGAGAGATCGGGCAGCCAAAGGTTTATTCTACATTTCGATTTCTTCCACATCGAAACTTCTTGATGACAAAATAGGGCTGCCTGTTATTCTCGTGCCTTTCTTCTGAAAATAGGTTCCTTTTGATCCATGAAAATCTCCATCCCGACGCGAGAATGATCAGCCGCTTATTTGCAAAAGAACGCTTTTTTTCTCGCCAGATGAACGCCAACCAGCCTAAATGTAGGATTGTGGAACCAATGATTGAAAGTCCCAAGCCAAAAAGCACCGCTAAAGCGCGTGGATTGTTGCTCTCCCTATGCGTCGGTTTTGCCAGTCAAGGCCTCGGACAAGCACCTGCTCCGCCTGCGGCTCCCGCGACCCCGGCTGCGCCTGCGGCTGCTCCAGCAGACCTGAATATGGAGGCGCAGGCTGCTCGTCTTCAGACGGAAGCGTTCGCTGCTTTCACCGAGGGTAAATTCGCAGATGCACTCGCGAAGGCTGCGGAAATCCGTAAGCTGGTGAATGACAAACCCTTCGCTCAGATTCTGTATCTTGAGGGTGCCTGCTACTTTAACATGAATGATCATGTGAAGGCGGCGGAGACTCTCCAAAGCTACGTTGATCGTTTTCCAGACGGTGAGGCCATTGTGGATGTCCGGATGGCATTGGGTCGATCGCTGATTCAAAAAGGCGAGGCTGAAAAAGGTGTCGCCGTCCTCAAGGAGGTGGTTTCAAAATCCCCAGACCGGAAGGGTGAGGCGGGTCTTGTCATTGCGAACTATTACAAGAAGGAAAACAAAATCGATGAGGCGCTTCAGATCCTCACGGCTGTGATCGCCGATGGCATTCGTTCGGCTGAAGGTGTCCAAGCCACTTTGATGGCCGCCGAGCTCTATGTCGCCAAAGGTGACACCGACAAGGCCAGCCAACTCACTGAAACGGTGAAGGCGGTGGCCAATCAGGGTGAGAGCGTCATCAAGATTAACAACATTGGCCTGAAATTGGGGGACTCTTTGATGGAGGCCAAGAACTACGGTCAAGCGCTCAGCGCCTACCAAATGGTGCGGAGAAAAGAAGAGATCGTGAAGTTGCAGAAGGAGCAGATCACGAAGCTCCAGCAATCGCTCAAATCTCCTGGCAAGGGTCCGGTGATGGGATCGAAGGACGAATTGGAGGCGCGGCTCAAGGGAGATCAGGAGCTATTGGCTGAGCTTGAAAAGAGGACTGACTACGATGCTTCTCTTTTCTACCGTTTGGGGCGCTGTTACTTCGAGATGGGTTTGTCCGCCAGTAACCCTGCGGCCTCCGATGCCAGCCGCCTCTGGCAGGCGATTTTGGCGTTCGACGTTATCGTTGAAGAATTCCGCGATTTCCCTCAACGGGATAAGGTAATGTTCGGTACCATCATGGCTAACTCGGCCTTGAAAAGGGTGAAAGAGGCCCGGTTGATCTGCGAAAAGTTCATCGACAGTTTCCCTGACAGCGATTTGATGGGTGATGTCTCTCTTCGTTACGCGATGCTTGCCTACGAGAATAAGGATTTGGAAGGTGCGGAGAAGGCTTTGGATAAGGCGATGGGTTTTCCAAAAGCAGACAAAGAGCAGCTTTTGTTCCTCCGTGGAAATGTGCTTTTTGAAATGCAGCGGTTTGAGGACGGACGCCTCTGCTTCGAGATCCTTTTGAAAGACTTCAAGGACAGCGCCTATAAAGACGATGCGCAGTACCGAATCGCACTCAGCTACTTCTACCAGAATGACTTCAAGTCCGTAACTCGCGAGTTGACCAAGTACCTGTCTGAAAATCCGAAGGGACAGTACGTGATCGATGCGAAGTATCGTCTGGCATTCATTGAGTTCCAAGATCGGAAGGTCGAGAGCGCGATGAAGAAGCTCCAAGCGCTGATTGAGGAGTCACCCAATGATGCGAACATTGGTCAGGTGCATGCCTTGCTGGCAGATGGGTACAGCCAATCTGGGGACTATCCGAAAGCGATGGAACATTTCGCTCTTGCCGTTCAGAAGGCACAGACAGAGGATGTTCGAAAGTATGCGATGGACAATGTCACGGACCTGTATGTCAGCGACAACAAGTGGAAGGAACTGGCTGACATGTGGCAGAGCTACTTGGATGTGCACAAGGACGAGGAGGAGGAATCCCTCAAAGCCGTCCTCTGGATCAGCCGCGCTCGGGTAAAGGAAGGCAAGCCCGAAGAGGCGAAAAAGATTCTTGCTGATGCGATCGTGCCCAAAATAGGCAACTCTGGGAATGAACAGGTTGAGGGATTGGTGCAGCAGCTTTGCAGTCTTGTGGCGCCGAAGCGTCGGCGCGTGACGCCTCCTGCGGCCCCTGCTGGTGATGCAGCCACCAAACCTGCGGATGGTGCCGCCGCTCCTGCCCCTGGGACTCCCGTTCAATTGACCGGTCCGAGTTTTGAAGAGGTTGAGAAAGAATTGGAAAAACTCCTGACGCCTCCTCAAGCAGCCATGAACGGGACATCGCAGATGAGGATTCTGTTTGCGCGGGCTTGGTTGGCCAAGCTCATGAAGGAGCCGGAAAAAGCCGAAAAGCTATTAAATATCATCATCGAAGTGGCCAAGCCGGATGATCTCAGCCCCTTGCTCCTTGCCACCATTGGAGACAATGCGAGGAAGAAGGGAAATATTGAAAAAGCGGAAGGCTGCTACAAGCGACTCCAAGAGATTTTTGCTGACAGTGACTATGCGGATGGTGCCGCAGTTGGGCTTGCTGAAATCGCGTTTGAGAAAGGGGAACACGATAAGGCGCTCACGCTTTTCAATGAAGCCACGAGTGAGAAATACCAAGGTAGCTCCAAGCTCCTCGATGCAACGATCGGCAAGGCAAAGACCCTCGTCAAACTCAAGAAGTATGACGACGCATTCCCGATTTACGAGACCATCGCGCAAACGAAGGAGTGGCGCGGTGAGGCGACGGCTCAGGCGCTGTTTAGCTTGGGTGAGATCGAAATGCTTCGCGGTCAGCCAGCGAAAGCCATTCCTTATTTCCAGCGCGTGTTCATCGCCCATCAAAAATGGAAATCCTGGGTGGCTAAGGCCTACCTTCAGAGCGCCAAATGCTTCCTCCAACTGAATCGTCCGGCCAACCCAAGTCCTGATCCTGCTGAGAATCGCACCTCGGATCGTGACTCCGCCATCAAGACTTTGCAGGAAGCGGCCAAGCGCGAGGACCTGAAGAAAGAACCTGAGTATCAGCTGATTGTCTCTGAGCTCTCCAAACTAGGTCTATAGATTTCACTTTCTGCACCATGAAGTATAACAGTTTCCTGATTTGCTTTCTCTCGTTCGGCTTTGCCGCTGGGCTGAAGGCTGATGCCTTGATTCTCAAGGATGGCTCTCGTGTGGAGAAGAGTGATATGAAGATCGTGAACGGCAAAATCAGCCGCATGATCAAGCTGCCCAATGGCGCATCGGCCGAGGGCACTTTGGATGTGTCGCAGATTTCATCACTCGATTGGGGTGAGCCAGAAGAAATGTCCAATGCCAGCGCCTTGATGGCTCAAGGTAAAACGGAAGAAGCGGTGGAACAGCTGAAGCTAGGGAAGGTCTTTTTTGAGGCTCTGAAATCAGTGCCCGGTAACTGGTATCTCGATATCTACCTTGCCTACGTGGATGCATTGAATCAGGCAGGAAAGTTTGAGGAAGTGATCAAACTGATGCCAGATCTCAAGACTCAAAGTCTGACGGAAACCCAGAAGACGAAGCTTCAGATCATGAAGCTTGATATTGATCGCCAAACTTCATCTGACTATGATCTGATCGTGAGCCAGGCTGAGGACATTTTAAAACAAACATCCGACTCATCGGTGGCTGCCTCGATTTGGGGTATCATTGGTGATATTTACATGAAGAAGAAGGACTATGAACGAGCCTTGCTCTCCTATCTTCGAATCACTGTGTTTTATGGGAGTCAGGTCCAGAAGGTGCCAGATGCAGAGATGCGGGCAGCCAAGGCGTTGGTGAAGATGCGCCGTTACGCGGATGCCCAAAAGTTCTTCGCGCGTCTCATTGAAACTTACCCTGGGTCTGCCATTGCCCTCTCAGCCGAAAAAGAACGTGCTGCCATCGGAGGCATGAAGAACGAGGATCAGCTTCCGCTTGATGCGGCTGCTCCGGCAGCGGGAGCAACTCCTGCGCCTGCCGCCCCACCCTCTGAAGCACCTCCTGCAGCCCCCGCCGCCAAATAAATCACCCGAATCCAAATCGTAAATAAACCCATGCAATCCATCGCTCCACTAACCTCATCACCCCTCAAAAGCATGTTCAGACTCGGTCTCTGTGCCGCCTTGCTTTTTGGAAATCTGGCTCTTTTTGCTCCACCAGCTAATGCTCAAGAAGCTGCGCCGACCACGGAGGCCGCCGCCGCCGCGAAGCCGCCGGCGACTCTGATGGACAAGTTCCACCACGGTGGTTGGGTGATGTATCCGATCACCCTTTGCTCGGTCGCCATGGTCTGGTTGGTGGTTGACCTCTGGATGCGGACGGCGATCAAAAAGATGGCACCACCTCCGCACGTGGCCCAAATTCAGGATTTGTTCCGTGCAGGTGATTATGTAGGTGCCTACCAGTTTGCGAAAGGCAATCAATCCTACCTTTGTGACATCACACGAGTGGCGCTCAGCTACTTGGGAGATGGCCACGATGCCACGGAAGAAGCTCTCTTCTCCGAGTTGAATAAAACCAACGCAGCCATCCAGACCCGGATCAACTACCTTTCCGTTATCGGGGTGTGTACGCCGATGATCGGTCTGACCGGAACGGTGACAGGGATGATGTCGGCCTTCGAAACTCTGGGAACATCGGGAGTGGGTGACCCATCCAAGCTCTCTGCAGCTATTGGTGAGGTTTTGATCGCGACGGCTTCAGGTCTTTTCATCGCAGTGCCTGCCTTCATGTTCTTCTATTTCCTGAGAAATCGCCTCCAGGGCTCCATGCATAAGCTTCAAGAGGTGGTGACCAGTCTCTTCCGGAAAATGCCTTACGCGCACCTCAAGGACGCACATGTGGGTGAAGAAGAGTTCTTCGCCGCGGTGCCAAACTGGGTTGCTGGTGGCGCTGAAGGTGCTGTCGAGGTCGCGAGTGCTTAGTCTTCGTTCAGTTGAATTAACCGCAACAATTACAGGAGGATCTTGCCATGGGTGGAGGTGGAGGAGGAGGAGACGGAGAACCGGAATTCCAGATCGCGCCGATGATCGACGTGCTGCTGGTGCTGCTCATTTTCTTCATGAGCATCACCTCAGCGCAGGTCTTGCAGATTGATAAAGATATCAAACTGCCGGTTGCGCCGGATGCGAAGAAGAAGGAAGACAAGAATCAAATGAACGAGGGGGCCATCAACGTGGCCTACCTCGCTAATAAATCGATCATCAAGTTTGGCAGCACCGACTTCTCTGACAATCTGCAGACGCTGACGGACAACCTCACCACGATGAAGCGGAACAATCCTCTTTATCGAATCGTGATTCGAGGGGACCGCGCTGTTCCGGCTGTGGAAATTCAAAAAGTCATGAACGTGATCGGACAGGCTGGAATCGACGACATCTCATTTTCGGCCTTGAACACCGATGGCTAAAGCAACATGAAAAAGAAACACAGAGCAATTGAAGGCGAGGAATCCCAAGCGGGGTTCCAGATCGCGCCGATGATCGACGTGGTATTCGTGATCATGTTGTTTTTCATGGTGATGGCGGGTGCGGTGAAGGTCGAGAGAGAACTGAAAAGCGCGCTCCCCGGAATTGCCCCTGTATCTCCGGATGCACCTCAGGAAATGCCTGACGAGATCATCGTAGCGGTCGAGGAATCGGGTGCGGTGACGCTGAATGAAGAGGAGTTGGATCCGCCCGAGAGCAAGCCGATGCCGAATTTCACCTCTTCGCTGACTCGCCTGAAACAGGAGGCGGATAACCGCGGTGCGAAGGTTCTCGTGACCATTCAAGCTGAGGAACAAGCCAAGTATGAGCGCGTCATCGACGTTCTCAATGCTCTGGCCAAAGCGAAAGTGGCTAACGTAACCTTCACCGTCGGTTCTGACGACGGGTTTTAGGAAATAGCATGGGTTTCCACTCTTCGATCCCCACTCGTAAATTGGGCGTGTGGAGCCCTATCGCCCCTCTCATTTTTAGGAATAATTGTTTTGCACGAGGAATGGCTTCCATCATAGAATCACCAAGACCGCTTTTTCATTCAGTCATTCCATCAAAGAAGTAAATTTATGGACCCTCAAACCCCTGAACCGCCGAATTCGAAATCGAAACCCGTCACCCCCGTGACAGGGCAAGTGCCGCCGGGGCAGTATCCGCCTGGTTATCCGCCACAGGGTTACCCGCAGGGTTATTTTCCGCCGCAGGGCTATCCTCCTGGATATCCGCAGGGTTACATGCCGCCTCCCGGTTATGGTTACCCACCACAGGGTGTGCCTCCGGGTTATCCGCCGCAGGGCTATCCTCAAGGCTACCCGCCACAGGGTTACCCGCAGGGCTACGCTCCGCCCCCTCCGGGTTACATGCCGCAGGGATACCCCGGCTACCAGACCGGACCATTGATGGCACCGCCTCCCGTGGGTGTTGAGGCACCTCCGAGCAACCTTGAGGCTCCGGCGGTCGCCGCACCTGCCGTGGCACCTGCCGTGGCAAAGAGCGCACCCGTTGCAGTTCCTGCGCCATCGACCCCGGCTCCGAGCGGTCTTCAGGCCAAAGTGCCCGCTCCTTCGCTACCGAGCGCCGCAGCTGCGGTGGCAGCACCCGTGGTTGAGGA
>CAMBPV010000049.1 GCA_945869695.1 Prosthecobacter debontii | reverse complement strand
CCCAGAGCACGGCGAACGGCGTCATGATTCTGACGGTCACGTTCAAGATCGGCACGGACCTCGATCTCGCGCAGGTGCAGGTGCAAAACCGCGTTTCGCAGGTGCTGCCAAAGCTGCCTGAGGAGGTTAGGCGCTATGGAGTGACCACCGTTAAGTCCTCACCGGACATGACGCTCGTCGTGCATTTGCTTTCGCCGAATGATCGCTACGACGAGATCTACCTGCGAAACTACGCCACGCTGAATGTGAAGGACGAGCTCTCCCGCCTCACCGGCGTTGGGCAGGTGCAGATCTTCGGCGGAGGCGAATATGCGATGCGCATCTGGATCGACCCTGACAAGGCCGCTGCACGCGGATTGACCGCTAGCGACATCGTGAACGCCATTCGCGAGCAGAACATCCAGGTCGCGGCCGGGGCTATTGGTCAGCAACCGGTGAAGGGTGCGCCGTTTGAACTCACTGTTAACGCGAAGGGACGACTCATCACCGAGGAGGAATTTGAGCAGATCATCGTCAAAACCGGCCCGCATGGCGAAAAGCTGCGCTTGCGTGATGTCGCCCGCGCCGAAATGGGCAGCGGCGAGTATGCTCTCCGCAGTCTTTTGAATAACAAAAAAGCCGTCGGCATGGGCGTCTTTCAGCTTCCGGGCTCGAATGCGCTTGCCGTCTCGCAGGCTGTGCGTGCTCGCATGGCCGAGTTGAAGACGAAAATGCCCGAAGGCGTTGATTACGCCATCGCTTACGACCCCACGGTCTTCGTTGATAAATCCATCGACGCGGTCATCCACACGCTCATTGAGGCAATCCTCCTCGTGGTGCTCGTGGTGGTCATTTTCCTGCAAACCTGGCGTGCGTCCATCATTCCGCTCGCAGCTGTGCCCGTCTCGCTCGTCGGCACGTTTGCCGTGATGCATACGCTGGGTTTCTCGATCAACAACTTGAGCCTTTTTGGCCTTGTTCTAGCCATCGGCATCGTTGTGGATGATGCCATTGTCGTGGTCGAAAACGTCGAGCGAAACATTCGCAATGGCTTGAAGCCAGTTGAGGCCACGCGACAGGCCATGAAGGAGGTCACAGGCCCCATCATCGCCACTGCGCTTGTGCTTTGCGCTGTGTTTATCCCCACCGCTTTCATTAGCGGTCTCAGCGGGCAGTTTTATAAACAGTTCGCCGTCACCATCGCCATCTCAACGGTCATTTCAGCCATCAATTCGCTCACGCTATCGCCTGCGTTGTCCGCCTTGCTTCTTAAAGGCCATCACGACAAGAAAGATCTCATCACGAAGGCAATGGATTTGCTGCTCGGCTGGTTCTTCAGGCCCTTCAATCGCTTCTTCGAGTGGTCTTCGAATGTCTACGTTGGTATTGTGAAACGCACGATTCGCTTCAGCATCATCGCGCTCATGATCTATGGCGGACTGGTTTGGGCCACGATGAAGGGCTTTCAAATTGTGCCGGAAGGTTTCGTGCCGGCACAGGACAAAGCCTATCTGATCGGCTTTGCGCAGCTTCCGGAAGGTTCGTCGCTGGACCGAACCGATGCCGTGATGCGCCGCATGTCTGAGATCGCGATGAAGCAGCCGGGCGTGAAGGACGCGATCGCTTTCCCTGGTTTGAGTATTCACGGTTTCAGCGCCAGCCCAAATAGCGGCATTGTATTCGTTGGCTTGGATGACTTTGAAAAGCGCAAGACGCCTGACCTGAATAGCGGAGCCATCGCGGGTGCGCTCAATGGTCAGTTCATGAGCATTCAGGACGCCATGGTGGTCATGTTCCCGCCGCCGCCTGTGAACGGGATCGGCACCACGGGCGGCTTCAAGATGATGATCGAGGACCGAGGGAATCGCGGCTACGCTGAACTCTACAAGACCGTGACGTCTCTCATCGGTGGGGCGATGGGTTCCGGTAATTTTGGCATGACCTATACCGGCTACACGGTGAACGTTCCGCAGATCGAAGCCGATGTGGATCGCGAGAAGGCAAAGTCTCAGGGCGTGCCGCTCGCGAACCTCTACGAGACGCTGCAGATCAACCTCGGCAGCCTTTATGTGAACGACTTCAACCGCTTTGGCCGCACCTACCAAGTCGTGGCGCAGGCCGAGCAGCAATTTCGCGATGAAGTGGGAGACATCACGCGATTGAAAACGCGCAACACATCGGGTGAGATGGTATCCATCGGCTCGCTTGTGAAAGTGAATGAGAGCTTCGGTCCAGATCGCGTCTTCCATTACAATGGCTACCTCGCCGCGGACCTCAGTGGCTCGGCGCTGCCCGGGATCAGTTCCGGGCAAGGCGAGGATTTGATCGCTAAGCTTGTGAAGGAATCCTTGCCAGGTGGATTCGAGTTCGAGTGGACGGATCTTACCTTCCAAAAGATCATCGCGGGCAATACTGCCATCTACATTTACCCGCTTTGCATTCTGCTCGTCTTCATGGTGCTCGCCGCGCAATACGAAAGTCTGCGACTTCCGCTCGCCATCATCCTCATCGTGCCGCTATGCCTGCTCTTTGCCCTCATCGGCGTGCATTACACAGGCGGAGATAACAACATCTTTACTCAGATTGGATTCATCGTCCTGATCGGCCTTGCCTGTAAGAATGCGATCCTCATCGTCGAGTTTGCCAAGGAGAGCCACGACCATGGCAAGAGCCCACTCGATTCCGCCCTCGAAGCTTGCCGACTTCGGCTTCGTCCCATTTTGATGACCTCCATTGCCTTCATCGCGGGCGTGTATCCGTTGGTTGTCTCGACGGGTGCTGGAGCCGAGATGCGGCGTGCGATGGGCACCGCTGTGTTTTCCGGGATGATTGGAGTGACCTTTCTGGGTCTCTTCCTGACTCCAGTCTTCTATGTGCTCGCCATGACGATCGGAAAAAAGAAGAAGTCGTCTGCGCTCACGGTCAATCCCGCAACAAGCAGCGAAAACTGAATCATCCATTAGGTCCCTCCATGCATAAGTTTTTACTCGTTTTCGTCCTCGCTGCTGGCCCCACCGCTGCGCAGATTGGTCCTGACTTCATGAGGCCGACCACCACGGTCCCGGGTCAATACAAAGGGGGTGCGATCTGGCGTGAGTCAAAACCACTCGATCATCTCCCGAAAGGAACGTGGTGGCGTGTTTTCAATGACGAGAAGCTCAATGGCCTCGTCGTTCGCGCCACGTCAGAGAATCAGCAGTTGAAGGCCGCGATCGCCCGCTTCGATCAGGCCCGGGCGACTGCTCATGTCGCGCGGAGTAATTTCTTCCCGAGCCTGTCTGCTCTACCCGTGCCTTCCTTTCAGGGCACTTCCGCCAACATGCCGTCGGCGTTTGATTTGGGAGGTCTCCGTTACAAGGGAGCCAGCTACGATGTGCCGCTTGATTTCAGTTACGAGGTTGATCTTTGGGGCAAGGTTCGCCGTGAAGTCGAAAGCGCCCGTGATGGAGCCGCTGCTGCGCAGTTTGCCATTCACACACTTCACCTGGGCATTCAGGCTGACGTCGCCACTCACTACTACAGCATCCGTTCACTCGATAGCGAACTCCAGACGGTGCGTGCCGCGATTGGTTGGAGAAAACAGGCTTATAACATCGCCGCTGCGCGTGTGAAAGCGGGGGCGGGGAGTGAGTTGGAGCGGGCTCAAGCCGAGACCGAAGTTGCAACTGCGGAAGCGGAGGTCTCAGCCATTCAGACTCAAAGGGATCAACTTGAAAACGCCATTGCCATTTTGACCGGAGCCAATGCAGTTGACTTCAAAATCAGCGCGAGTCCGCTGGGGGAAAAAACACCCCCGCGAGTTCCTGCCGGTGTGCCCTCAGACCTCCTTGAGCGCCGACCTGACGTTGCCGAGGCCGAGCGCGCACTGGCTTCTGCTTGCGCGAAGATTGGCGTCGCCAAAGCGGCATTTTTTCCGAGCATCAAGCTCATCGGCAATGGTGGTCAACTCAGTGGTGACCTGACCAATCTATTTGAAACCGCCAGTCAGCGCTGGGTCATTGGCCCAAGTATCAATATTCCCATTTTTGCAGGAGGCAAAAGACGCGGTAGTCTGGAGCGGGTGCGTGCTGAGTATGACGAGGGACTAGCCATGTATCGGCAGGCGATTCTTGGCGCCTTCGTCGAAGTTGAAAACAGTCTTGCCGCCATTCGGAATCTCAGCATCGAACAAGAAGCCGTGAACCGAGCGACTGCCAGCGCACAGAAAGCGGCGGAGATCGCAAAAACGCGTTATGAGGCTGGAACGAGTCCCTATCTCGATGTGATCGAAGCCAATCGGACTCTTCTGGTCACCCAGCGAGTCGCGGTTCGACTCAGTGGCCAACGGCTCGTTGCCAGCATCAGTCTCATCAAAGCCCTCGGAGGAGGATGGGAAGTCGCCACTCCGGCTCCGCTACCTGAAGTCACTGCGGACCCTGAAGCCAAGAGTCTCACGCCAGACTCTAATGCGACGATTCTTGGTAAAGTGAAAAACCTCTTCAGAAAGGGAACTCCGTAGCGGGGTGGCCTCGGGGCGAGGTGAGGAAATTTTGCACTATGATCGTGTTCGGTCTTGCGTTGGTAGGAGCGTCCCGTCTAGTTTCGTTCCTCACCCGTCACCCCAACCTAAATCCGTCATGAGCACCAAGAAGAGCGCCGCCAAGCCTGTCAAGAGGGCTGCAACCCAGCCAGTTACCGCCAAGGACAATTTCAAGTCGATGCTGATTGAGAATCGTGTCTTCAAGCCGAGCGCTGAGTTTTCAAAGAAAGCCCGCATTTCGAGCATGGCTCAATATAAGCGAATGCATGCGGAGAGCATCAAGACGCCGGACAAATTCTGGGCGCGTGAAGCATCGGAACTCTTCTGGCAGAAAAAGTGGAAGAAGGTGCTGGAGTGGAAGGCTCCCTTTGCCAAATGGTTCGTGGGAGGCTCGATCAATGTGTCGGAGAACTGTGTGGATCGTCATTTGACCAATGGTCGTAAAAACAAGGCGGCGATTATCTGGGAAGGGGAGCCTGGCGACAGTCGCACGCTGACTTACCAGCAGCTTCACCATGAGGTCTGCAAGTTTGCAAATGTCCTGAAATCGCATGGCGTAAAGCCGAAGGACCGCGTCCTCATTTACATGCCAATGGTGCCGGAAGCGGCGATCGCGATGCTGGCTTGTGCGCGCATCGGTGCCACGCATTCGGTGGTTTTCGGTGGATTCAGCAGTGAGTCGATCAAGGATCGGTTGCACGATTGCCAAGCGAAAATCGTGGTGACTGCGGATGGTGGATATCGTCGGGGCTCACTGGTGGCGCTGAAAAAGAATGTGGATGAGGCGCTGCGTGATTCGGCCTCGGTGGAGCGCGTGATCGTGCTTCAACGGACGAAACAGGAGGTGACGATGCAGGACGGTCGTGACTTCTGGTGGCACACGGAGTGCAGCAAGGTGAGTGCGGCTTGTCCTGCGAAGGGCTTTGATAGTGAGCATCCGCTTTACATTCTTTACACTTCGGGCTCGACCGGGAAGCCGAAGGGCATCCTGCACACGGCGGGTGGTTATCTAACGGGAACCTACTGCACGAGCAAGTATGTTTTTGATCTCCGTGACGATGATATCTACTGGTGCACGGCTGATATCGGCTGGGTGACGGGCCACAGCTACATTGTTTATGGTCCCCTCGCGAATGGTGCGACGGTGGTGATGTATGAAGGTGCTCCCAACTGGCCGGAGCCCGATCGCTTTTGGGACATCATCGCGCGTCTTCGGGTGACGATTCTTTACACTGCACCGACGGCCATTCGCGCCTTCATCAAGTGGGGTGATGAATGGGTGAAGAAGCATGATTTGAGCAGCCTTCGACTCTTGGGTAGCGTGGGTGAGCCGATCAATCCTGAGGCCTGGATGTGGTATCATAAAATGATCGGTGGTGGACGGTGCCCGATCGTCGATACGTTTTGGCAGACGGAGACGGGGGCAATCATGATCAGTCCGCTGCCGGGTGCCACGCCAACCAAGCCTGGAACGGCTACTTTGCCCTTTTTTGGCATTGATGCTGCGATCTTGGATGAGGACGGAAAAGAAGTCGGACCTGATCAGGGCGGGAAGCTGGTGGTGCGGAAACCATGGCCGTCCATGCTGCGCACCATCTTTGGTGATACCGAGCGCTACAAGTCGGCTTACTGGGGCACTTACAAGGGAATCTATCTTGCGGGTGACGGGGCACGCCGGGATAAGGACGGGAATTTTTGGATCGTGGGTCGACTCGATGACGTGCTGAATGTGTCTGGCCACCGTCTCGGTACGGCTGAGGTCGAAAGTGCTCTGGTTTCTCACGAGGCTGTGGCCGAGGCTGCGGTGGTGGGACGTCCAGATGAGATCAAGGGTCAGGCGGTTGTGGCGTTTGTCACGGTGAAGGAAGGCTACAAGACCGACGCCGAATTGATCAAAGCGTTGAAGGCTCATGTCGGGAAAGTGATCGGAGCCATCGCCAAGCCGGATGACATTCGTTTCACGGGGGCACTGCCGAAGACTCGGAGTGGCAAGATCATGCGGAGGCTTCTGAAGGAAGTGGTTTCTGGTGGCTTGGTGAAGGGTGACACCTCGACCATGGAAGATTTATCCGTGCTGGCGCAGTTGGCTGCCAGCAATGGCAAGGACGACGAGTAGGCCCGCTTTTCCCGCTTCTGCCCGATACAAGCTGTATCGGGCGGAAGATTGGGTGAGAAAGTCGAGGTGATCGGGAGTATTGGAAAGATGCTGAGACGTCCCAGCCCTTTCTCCCGTGGCTTCCTGCTGTCATTGTTCATCTGAAGAAACTCCGCCTGTCCGCACGACGAGCCGGGCAATGTTCATCTGTCCGATGTGTGCAGGCGTTGAGTCGGATCGGCCGGGTGCTTGTCCGAAATGTGGCATGGATCTGGAGTTGAATCCCCTTGGGACGGGGGAAGCTGATGATGCTGAGTTGCGGCAACTTTGGCAACGTTTCATCTGGGGTGCTATACTCACGTTGCCTGTGCTGATTCTCTCGATGGGAGGAGGATTACCATGGGTGAAAGAGATCCCTTCTGGGGCGAATGGTTGGATGCAATGTGTATGGAGCACGCCCGTTGTGTTTTGGTGTGGTTGGTCGCTTTTGTCGAGGGCGTGGGCCTCTTTGAAGACTTGGCAGCTCAACATGTTTACGCTGATTGGCCTCGGGGTTTTGGCCGCTTGGGGATTCAGTGTGGTGGCGATCGTTTGGCCGGATTTTTTCCCCCACTCCGTGACGCATGGTGACATGTTGCCGGTCTATTTCGAAAGTGCCGCAGTGATCACTGTGCTCGTGCTTCTGGGCCAAATTATCGAGGGACGTGCCCGGGCAGCGACAGGCTCTGCGATTCGCTCTCTTCTCGATCTGGCTCCAAAAACGGCATTCGTTTTGGAAGCGGGAGTCGAATTCGAACGCGCACTCGAAGAGGTGAAGGTCGGAGATCAGTTGAGAGTAAAACCGGGTGCCAAGATCCCCGTGGATGGTGTTGTTGTCTCGGGTTCGAGTTTTGTGGATGAATCCATGCTCACTGGCGAGCCGATGCCTGTGCAAAAGGCGTCCGATGCAGCCCTGTCAGCAGGCACTGTAAATGGAACGGGCTCTTTGATCATGCGTGCTGAGCGGGTGGGTAATGAGACGCTGCTAAGTCAAATCGTTGAAATGGTGGCGGCAGCACAGCGCACGCGGGCACCTATCCAAAATCTGGCGGATCGAGTGGCTTCATGGTTTGTGCCTGTGGTCGTTCTGATTTCAATTCTCTCCTTTGTCTTCTGGCTGTGGCTGGGACCCGAACCGAGGTTGGCTTATGCCTTAATGAATGCCGTGGCGGTGCTCATCATCGCCTGTCCCTGTGCACTCGGGCTCGCGACACCCATGGCGGTGACCGTGGGGATCGGTCGTGGAGCGAGGGAGGGGGTGCTGATCCGAAATGCGGAGGCGCTGGAGGCACTGGAGCGTGTCGATACTCTCATGGTCGATAAAACCGGAACACTTACGGAAGGGAGACCCCGGGTCAGTGAGATCCAACCGCTCCCCGGGCAAAATGCTCGTGATATCCTGGCTTGGGCTGCTGCTGTGGAGGTCGCCAGTGAGCACCCGCTGGGCGATGCGATCGTGCTGGGTGCGAAGGAGCGCGGGATCGAGTATCAAGAGGTATCCGAGTTTGAAGCCGTGCCGGGAGGTGGCGTGCTGGGCACTGTGGGTGGGAGGGAGGCGTTCGTGGGGCAGGCCGCATATCTGAGAAGGCACGGACTGGATTTGGATGCTGATTTTACCCGATCAGCTGAACGTCTGCAGAAGGACGGACACACGGTGGTGATCGTCGTAGTGGATGAGAAAGCATTGGGATTGATCGCGCTTTCAGACCCGATCAAAGCGAATGCGGAAGATGCGGTGAATGGTCTCCATCAGATGGGGATTCAGATTCGAATGCTGACCGGTGATCATGAGCTGACCGCTCAGAAGGTCGCTGGGATTCTGAAGATTGATCAGATCGCAGCGAGCCTCACGCCCGCTGAAAAGCTTGATCAGATTCGCGCAACCATCGCAGTAGGACGTCGGGTGGCGATGGCGGGAGACGGCATCAATGATGCACCTGCGCTGGCCGCTGCGCATGTCGGGATCGCTATGGGAACGGGCACTGACATCGCGATGGAGAGTGCGGGCATTACCTTGGTCAAAGGGGATCTGATGGGCATTCAGAGAGCCGTTCTTTTGAGCCGTGACACGATGCGGATCATTCGGCAGAATTTGTGGTTCGCTTTTGTCTACAACGGTCTGGGCATACCGATTGCTGCGGGGGTGCTTTATCCTCTTTGCGGATGGTTGCTGAATCCCATGCTCGCGAGTGCTGTGATGTCGCTGAGCAGTGTTTCAGTGATCTTGAACAGCCTGCGGCTCCGGAAGTGAGTTGCCCCTATTTGGGAGGCTTTGGCGAGCGTGGTTTTGCGATGATGATCTGGCGGATCTGAAATCCGCTGGCGGTCGTGGGCACGATCGAGACGGTGAAGGTACTGGAGACGATATCTTGATTCAGCTTTAAACGGCCGAGACGCAGAATTCGAAATTGATCCGGCTTGGTCGTGCGGTCTTTGGAGAGCTCATGAGTGAATGTGTCCAAACCCAGTGAGACCGAAACGGAAGCGCCTTCCAATGGGGTGGGTAGGCAGTAAAGAGCGAGAACTTCATAATCGCCTTTAGACAATCGGTCGATGGGCCAGTTCGCTTCACCCAGAGAGAGAGAAGGGGGCATCGACTTCAAAAGCGTCCCCCCTTTTGCATTCTCTGCTTTTAATACGAGGACAGCTCCGGGTGGAGATCCTGCGTCAGCCGGAATCGGGGATGATTCGATCGCTTGTGTCTCGGGGAGTCCAAGGCGAGTCAGGTCAACGAGTCCGCCAGCAGCCAAGGTTTTTTGAACGAGTGCGATCTCTTTTTCCAGAGCCGGATTCGGCTCCTTTGAAGCCGCCGCAAGCTGGTTTAAGTGGGTCAGGTAGTTTGTGAGCAATGGCAGGTGGATCCGCTTCAGTCCCTCTTGATAGGTGTGCTCAAAAGAGCGAAATCTTTCCACTCCCGGAGCTTCAACGGCAGGTGCGGTGGTGGGTTGTTGACCCATCGCGTAAAGGGAGAGGCATCCCGCTGCAAACGCGATGCGACGGATTGCCTCGATGAAGGGTGAGCCGATCATGGTTTAGGAGATTGATCTCCCCGGAATGCCCAGGCTCCAGCGGGCGGGCTTTTGGTTTTGGCCTTCTCTTGTCTCTCCTGAAGCATTTTCATCAAGGCCATTTCAATGAGCGATTTTTGTGCGTTTCCCTCGAGTGGGGCGTAAGCAGCGAATCCGTAATCGAGCAGCATAGCCTGGAAAAATCCGGTTCCATCCAAGAAGACAAGGGCTGGAGCAGCCTCCTTCTTATCGTTGCGCTGCGTCCGCACGAGAAGGCGCAACGGTTTGCCTTCCAAGTGGCCCCTCGCATATTCTGCGGCGATCCGACCGATCGAAAGCGCGTCGTCCTCAGCAATTCCAAAGGCTTTGGCCGCGGAGTGAAGCTCACCCGGTTTAGCCGTTGTTGAAGGTGGGCTTTTCACCCAAGCCAGTTTGATCCAGAACTCTCGTCCCTCGTGACTCACCTTGAATCTTTCGGCCGTATTCTCGGGATCCGACACCCAGAGCGCGCCGCTGATGTCTTCAAAGCCTTCAAGGCTGGGGCTTGGTAGTTTATCGAGTGGCCCCTTCTTCCCGTCTCGTGCATTCAAAGCGGGGGCGGAGGCTATTCTCTTTTGTTCGGCGGCGATGTATTCAGTTAATTCGGCATCGGCCATGATGCTGGGCTGTGCCTGCAGCGTTTTGAGTTTTGCCTCGTAGGCGCTCAGCAGAGGACCTCGTGCGGTCTCCAAGCGCTTTATGAAAATTTGCCTGAGAGACTCCAATTCCATCTGTCCATCCAGAGTTACTTCCATGATGGAGGCTGGAGGAGATGGCGGTGCTGACTCGACGGGAATAAGCTTGATGCCTCCAATGCGAATCAAGTCGCCGGTGGTGGTCTTTACGCCCTCCAATCGCAATGTGAGAGTGGGTCGGGTGAACGTGATGGGTTCCGTTCTTACCTCGGTGAAGGTGCGCAGCTCTTCTGAATGCTTCAGAATGACATCCCGAAATTGAGTGAAGGAGGCGAGCAGAGATACCTCTTGAAACCGAAACACAGTCTCTGTGACGGATGCAGGGGGAGGAGCGTCGACGTCACTCGTGATGAGGTAAGAGATTTCGATCGTGTAAGTGCCTGGCGTCACTTTTTGCAAGGTCCATTCGGCATGGCTGCTAGCTGTGCGCCAGCGGGTCAGATAGCCACTATCCAAAATGACTCCGCTGAGTTGAGCCGACGATGTGGCGAGCGGAATGGGGGTGCCGAGTTCCATGGCAGGTGACCTCAAGAGCACTTTCTGGAGATCTGCTATGCAAGAATGCACGGTGAGTGCTTCTTCGTAGTTTCTCTCAGCCGCGAGTTCGTCTTCCAGCTTGGTGAGCGCCCGCACATACTGCTCATTGAGCTGACGTGAAGCGGAAAGAACCTTTGCCGAGAAGTCAGCACGGGCGATTTCAAGGGGTGTTGATCCTGTGGGCGCGGCAGGGAGCTGCGCGAGCACGTGTGAGCCTGATCCGCTCAGAATCGTGAGGATGGCTGTCGTGACTAAAAGACGAGCGTTCATCAATGGTTGGCGGGAATCAATTTCACGAAATGGAGGTCCATCAAATTGGTCTTCAGAACCGTCCTCGCCGTGATCGTCAGTGGCCCGGAACCACTGGTGATTTTCAGGGTGCCAAAGTTTTTTTCGCTCGCTCCCTTGAGCGTCGTGTCTGCGGTGCCTGACAGTGTGAATGCCTGTTCACCGATGGAAAGAGATCCCCCCTCCACAAGGTCACATGAGTAGCGAATGATAACCTCATAACCGCCAGGGGGAAGGTCGGGTAACTTCCAGGTGGCTTTGGAACCTGGTTTTTTCCAGTCGGTGAGCGCACCCGTGCCGGGCTCTCTTGTTACTCCATCCAGAGTGGCTTGCTCGGGCATAAGGATGATCTCGTCCGGAAGTGCAGCTGAGCGCAATCCGCTCTCCCTTGTTTTGAGCAGAAGGTCCTCCTTTTCCATCCGCGCGAGTTGCTGCTCCACGGAGGATCGCTCATCCCGGGCTTTGATGGCGCCTCGATAGTCTTTGGCCGTGGCGAGTTTTTTCTCGAGTGTTGAAAGCCCTGCCATGTATTCCCGAAGGGTGGGCGCGGTGGCATTTAGAAGGGCGATTTCATGGCTGACTCGAAGGGATGCAATCGCAGCCTTTGGATGGGTGCCAACGGATAGAGCTGCATCAGCGCCAAAAGCGAGCAGCGAAGCAAAACAGAGGCTGAGAAGGGTGATGGGACGTGACGGAGTCAAGTGCGGATCTGGGGTGGGTCTTCGGAATGCAACGTCGGAGCGCGCGAGTTCCGATCATATAACGGAGCAGCACATTTGGACAAGCTTAAACCCTGATAGAATAGCATTCGTTTGTTCGATAGAGAGAGCGCATGTTTTCACCTACTCGTTGTTCTCACGGAGTTACCTGTCTGTCCGTTTTGTTAATTTCCACCGCGTCTCTGACTCGGGCAGAGGATTGGACTGAGTTCCGAGGATCGGCAGGGCAGGGCGATGCGGGTGCTGTGGCGCTGCCCACGTCTTGGGGACCATCGACAAACGTCGTCTGGAAGATAAAGGTTCCTGGTTCGGGATGGTCATCTCCTGTGGTGGTGGGTGGGCGGATTTATGTCACAAGCGCGGTGCCTATCGGAGGTGAGGACTTACCGACAGCTGACCGTTCTCTCCGGGTCATGGCGGTCGATGCAGCGGACGGAAAATTGATCTGGAATGAGGAGGTTTTTCTGCAAAAGGCAGCGGATGCCCCCAAGATTCACAAGAAGAATAGTCATGCCAGTCCGACGATCGTGTTTTCAGAGGGGCAATTGATCGCTCATTTCGGTCACCGGGGTTCGGCCTGTTTGGATGCGGGTTCCGGGAGCATCTTGTGGCGTAATTCAGAGCTCAAGTATGCTCCTGTGCACGGCAATGGGGGAAGCCCGGTGATCGTGGATGATCTGGTCATCTTTAATGCCGATGCGGCCAGTGATCCTGCGGTTATAGCACTCTCTAAAAAGACTGGGAAATTGCAGTGGAAGTTTGCTCGGCAATCTGGCGCTCAGAGGAAGTTTTCGTTTTCCACTCCGCTTCTGATCGAGGTGGATGGAAAGCGTCAATTGATCACACCTGGTAGCGGAGTCGTGAACGCATTGGATCCCGTTTCCGGAGTCGAGATTTGGCGCTTTAATTACGATCAGGGTTACTCTGTGGTGCCGCGGCCTATCTTTACCCAAGGTCTCGTCGTGCTGAGCACGGGATACGACAGCCCGAGGGCTCTGGCCATTCGCCCCGATGGAAAGGGCGACGTGACAGCGACTCATCTGGCGTGGGAGATCACGAAGCGCGCTCCGCACAATCCCTCCATGGTTGCGGTCGGAGATCTCCTTTATATGGTCGCCGACAATGGAGTCATGTCCTGTGTCGAGGCGAAGTCTGGAGAGGTTGTCTGGGAAGAACGCGCGTGCGGCCCGATCTCAGCTTCGCTTCTCCATGCGGGGGGCAAGATCTACCTGCAAGACGAGGCGGGGTTGGGTGTCGTTGTGAAAGCAGGCAGGATGTTTCAGATCATCTCGAAGAATGATTTGAAGGAGAGATCACTCGCCTCCGTTTCTGTTTGCGATCAGCACCTGATCATTCGCACTCTCGAGCATCTCTACCGGATCGGCACTCGGTAAGGCTCGATTGATTAGGGTTGAGGCATTCCAAAACGATCTTCGATCGTTTTCTCCCATTTGGAACCCTGAGGGATTTCGTTGAGGTCCGCAAAAGGTGCGAGAGCTGGTGCGGGCGCTTTGGCGATGGCCATCCGCTCTGGTTCCATGAAGAGGCGATAGGTTTCTTTTGAATTCAGGGAGATGAAGCGAGTGCGCTTTGAGTTTGCCGCCGTCTTTCCTGCTTGGGATGCGTTTCGAGGTTCCACTTGCAACCAAATTTTGGCGGACCAATAGTCGCCGGTCCAGACTCCATTGGGCTTTGATCTGGCATAGATCGCCTTGCGATCGAATAAAGCCTCTGGCACATAGCGGCTTCCGATGAACTCAGCGAGGGGAGGATTGTTCATGTCGGGCCTGCCCTCGGTGGACTCCAGCAGGTAGTCGGATCCATCAAGACGCACGACGCACCATGCATGCCCGCCCATGTCTCCGTATTTTCCAAGCGCGACTCTCACCTGGAAACCTTCTGCCCCTAGCCAGTCTGCCAAAAAGATAGCTGAATCCTCGCAGTCTCCCGCTTGGATGTTTTGCGTTTCAACGGCTGTCTGCCACGCATCCAATTGGGTCCTCTTGGTCTCAGGATCGAGCTTGTAGGTGCAGTGGGCATGGACGGCACTCCAGATGGTGAAGAGCTTTTGAATTCTGGACTGGTCCTTCGGAAACAGCGCGGGGGGTTTATAGCCTGAGAGGAATTCGTTCACGTAGCGGAACCGCCCATGCGTATCCGCCGCCACTACGGCGTAGGTCTTGGTGCAGGAGGGACAGGCCAAGGTCATACTCCGTTGTTTATTCGAGACCCGGCAAATGTGCGGATGGCCACAGTGGTTGCAGGTGTTGAAAAAGGCGTCCGTTTGGCTGCTCTGCAGAATCTCAGGCGAGAAATCATCGAGCCTCTGACCCACCACAATGAGACCCCGCTGGGACAGGCCGCCGCTCGAGGGAACCACTACAAATCCAAAGTGGGTCATCTCAGATTCCGTTTTTTGAGCGAAACTGGCAAACTCATGGATCAAGTCAGTGGGACTCGGTCTGCTGGCGGATGAAACGGTGACCCTGTAGTAGCGCGGAATCGAGTTCTGAACCTGATCGACTACCTCGTCGAGGTTTTCGGGAATCTCCGTTTTTTGGTAGGCTTCGAGAAGGTCCTGAAGTTCAGGGTCAATTTTGACGGGATGGTGTTTGGCTGCGATTCGCACGTAGTTCACCTGATCCAAGAGCTTAAGTTTCATCCGGTCACCGGAGGCACGGGTGGCAGCAGGTTGGGTGAGGCTGGTCCACCAGCTTTTCCAAGTGGACAGATGACCTTTCTCCGCCATTGCCATAAAGCTGGCAGCAGCGACTCCCACAATAGCAGGAAACATGATCAAGTGGCGAGACATCTATGGTAATGATATTGTATATTGAATTTGTGACAATATTTAAATGTTACGTATTTGTGAAGGAATTTGCTCGATTGCCACGTGCGAGCTTAACCTTGCGTCCGCCCTCTCAATGGCAGAGCATCGGAGGCTGGCTTGACAACTTTTGCTGAGGAAACCGTTACCTTTTCGAAAATGAAAAAATGGATCTGTGGGCTTCCTGTTTTATTGATTTTACTCGGGGGTCTTCGAGCTGAAGTGCCGCAACTCCCTTCGAATCGAGGGTTGGATATCCTCATCGTTGTTGGGGCTCACGGAACTGACGACTACGGAAGGCGATTTGCAGAGAGCATTGCGGATTGGAAAAAAGCGGCCTTAGCTGGGAGCGCTCGTTTGACGGTGATCGGCGATGGTGAGGGAAAGGGGGATGACTATCAGGTTCTCAAGGAAAGGCTGAGTGAACAGAGTTCACAAACCACGGGTGCTCTCTGGCTGATATTGATCGGGCACGGAACCTTTGATGGGCGAGATGCCAAGTTTAACCTTCGAGGGCCGGATCTGACAGCGATTCAGTTGGGTGACTGGTTGAAGCCACTGAAGCGAGAGATTGTCTTCATCCACACGGGCTCAGCGAGCGGGCCATTTGTGAAATCAGTCGCGGGACCGGGGAGAATCTGCGTGAGCGCTACCAAAAGTGCGGATGAAGTGTTTTATGCGCGGTTCGGCGAGTTTTTCTCGAAAGTCATCGGGGGCCAGCCGGAAGCAGATCTGGATCAAGATAAACAAGTTTCCGTTTTGGAGGCTTTTCTCCATGCGTCGAAACAAGTGGAACAATTTTATGAAGCCGAAGAGCGGCTGGCAACGGAGCATGCACTCTTGGAAGACAATGGCGACGGAGTTGGGACCCGATCAGAAGTTTTTGTGGGTGCAAAGGTCACCAAGGCGCCAGTTGGATCAACGGTGGATGGAGACAGAGCTCGACAGGTCTGTCTTGTGCTCAATGAAGCGGAGAGTCGCCTTTCTGAGGAGACAAGAAAAACGAGAGATGATCTGGAGCGTGAGATACAGGCGCTGCATGGCAAAAAAGAATCTCTTCCAGAGGCGGAGTATTACAGTCAGATGGAGGGGCTGCTTTTGAAGCTTGGGCGCCTTTACAGCGTAAGCTAAAGGATCGCGTTAGCCTTTGGCGGGCGGCCTCCAAAAATGGCGCTGCCCACGCGCACGATATTGGAGCCCTCCTCGATGGCGACCTCGAAGTCGTGGCTCATGCCCATGGATAACTGGGGGAGTGTTGCCGGGTCACCGTTTTGGAGCTCATCACGAAGGGTGCGCAATGCCCTGAAGAATGGGCGGCTGTCTTCAACCTCGGGTGTGAAAGGCGGAATGCACATGAGCCCCTGCAACTGAAGCTTACCCAGCTCCTGAATCTGTGGGAGAGCAGATCTGAGGTTCTCCGGTGAGAATCCATGTTTGCTGTCCTCGTTCCCCACATTGACTTCGAGATAGATCCGAGCCTGAAGCCCAAGTTCTGTCGCGATGCGGTTCACATCGGAAGCAAGTTTGAGAGAGTCCACGCTATGGATGACCTCGACGTGTGGGAGGATTTTCCGAATCTTGTTGGACTGGAGTTGGCCGATCAGATGCCAGCGCAAGGTCGGTGGCAAAAGGGAGATCTTAGATAGCGCCTCTTGAACTTTGTTTTCACCGAAGAGCGTTTGTCCTGAATCAACGGCTTCTTGGATGTCCTCAGGCGGAAAAGTCTTCGACACCGCTAGGAGTTCGATGTCTGAAAGGTCTCGCCCTGCACGTTCAGCGGCAGCAGCTATCCGCTGTCGGATGTTGGCCAAGTTTTCACAGATCGTCCCCATCGAGGCTATTTCAGCGGGGTCAGCACCACATTCTTGATTTCAGCCTCCGTGCCGAAAGTGGTGAGTGAGAGGGGGAGAAAACTCTCGATCGGCCCCGGACGGACACTGATTTTTTTCCCCTCAATGTCACAATCCACAACCTGTTTTTCGCTAACCCAGGCGCTCAGATTCTTCGGCGTAACGCGGAGACGGATCTTGTACCATTTGTCGTCCTCGTAGCGCTGATAGCTGCCGGTCGAGTTCTCAGAGGCGTCCATTCCATCGATGGAGGAAATGCCCGTCACGCTGCCACCCCAACCGCCTACGACAAAAGTGGCGCTCGTTTTCAGATCGCCCACTGGAAACGTCAGGCCGCAAAAGAAGTCGACACCTTGTGTGCGGCGGGCTTCGAGCGTGATCTCGTAATTGGTGACGGGAAGTTCTGCCGCCTTTTTGTAAATGGCACCACTCACGCTATCGCCCATTTTGATGAGCATGGCATCACCCTCGAGCAGCACTTCTCCACTGCCACCGATGTCCACCATTTGCCAGTTGTCGAGTGACTTGCCGTCAAACAGAACCACGGATTTAGGTGCATCCACCGCTAGAAGACAACCGATGGAGAATAGGATAGCTAAGATCGACTTTTTCATGGCGCAGATTTTCCGGTTAGATCATTCCAAGTTTCATTTTGCCTTCGATGCTGATCATGTCCTGATTCCAAGCCGGGTCCCAAACCAGTTCCACGGCTGCATCATCCATGTCCTCGATGGTCATGATCCGGCTCTGAGCGTCTGCGGCGATCGTGGGGCCCATTCCGCAGCCTGGGGCTGTGAGTGTCATCTTCACTTCGGCGCGCTTTTTGCCCTCGGCGGTTTCCACGACGCGGCAGTCATACACCAGACCGAGATCAACGATGTTCACCGGAATCTCAGGGTCATAAACATTTCTCAGTTGGGACCAGACCTCCTGCTCCAGTTCCCCCGCTTCGGCGGGAATGTTTGATGAACTGCTGGCCTGCTCTTTTTTCTCCTCAGCTTTTGGGTCGATGCCGAGCGCGTCCACGTCTTTGGATTGGATGCGGGCAAGTCCAAAGTCGGTGGCTACAGTGTAGGTGCCGCCGAGAGATTGAGTGATGATGACCTTGGTGCCAATCGGCAGATGAACGGTTTCACCACTGGGAATTTGGATGGCGTCGACGTCGCGTTTAAGTTCGAGTGAGGAGTGCATAGAGGAGATCAGAGGGAGTTACGATTGGAGGATGATTTTGATTTTGCCCGCATGTTTTCCGGAGGCGGAAAGGCTGTCAACCAGCGTTCCGGTTTGGGATGGAGCCGCCATCGCAGCAGCGCGTGAGGATGCGGTGCTTTCGGCCTCGAGGGCTGCTTTCAGGGCACCTTCCACCATTTGACCACAGTGAATCTTCATGGGCGGGAGTGGGCCGAGGGCTTGGGAGAGATCCTCGCCCGACATTTGCATGGCCTCTTCCCGGGTCTTTCCACGGATGAGTTCAGTCGCCATGCTCGCCACGGCGATGGCGGTCTGGCAGCCGAAGCTCTGGAAGCTGGCTTTGTCGATGACCTTCCTGCCGTCTTGCTCACGGTATTTGATCCACATACGGACCATGTCTCCGCAGTCAGGGCTCCCCACGGTGCCAACGGCATCGGCATCGGTCATCTCACCGAGGTTCTTGGGGTTGGTGAGTGCTTCTTGGAGTGTAGTTTCGTCCATGGTTTAATCTTCCAGTTCGATACGATAACGGGGAAGGCTGGGATCAATTTCTGCACTGTAAGCATCAATTCCACCCGTGAGGGCCTTGGCTTCAGAAAAACCATGCCCCACAAAATAGGCCACTGCATCCAGCGAGCGGGAGCCCTGGTGATCATAGATGACGAGGGGCAGGGTCTTATCACGGGATGTGAAAATCTCCTGAATCCGCTCCTGAGTGATCAGCTCTGAATCGGGGATCTTCACGGCCTCATGTTCTTCCCGTGTTCGGTTGTCGAGAATCAAGAGGCCACTGTCGGCATTCATCAGGGCGGCGAGTTCAGTCGGGCTGATTTGGAGGCTGCTATCGGACTGATGGCTGTCCTGGATGTGCTGAATGGCCTCATTCACATCCACATTGTCATTCCGGAGGCAGACGGTAGCGAGGGTCTCCGTGGGTTGAAAACCACAACTGCTGCAACCGCCGATGTGATACCGGGCAAAGAGTGCACGCTGCGCACCGGGGTAGGCGCTGAGCACGTCGCTCATCGTCATCGAGCCATCAAGGGGCGGTAATTGGGTAGGGGTCATGATGAAGGGGGAGACATAGTAGCGGCTCACAGGGAAGAGGAAACCCCAAAGTTATCTTGTGCAATTGGCCGGAAAGTCGTTACACTTGGCACCTCCTATTCTCTCATGCACGACGATCGCGAGCCAAGAATCCCCCTTTTGCCGACTTTAATGACGGCGGGAAACATACTCTCGGGATTCGTGGCCATCCTACAGATATTCAAAGGGAGAGAGGGGGTGGTTGCCGAGCATTACCACTATGCCATTCTCGCCATTCTGGCGGCGTGCTTGTTTGATGTATTGGATGGTCGGCTTGCCCGAATGAGCGGCACCGAGTCTGCTTTTGGTCGGGAATTGGACTCGCTGGCGGACATTGTTTCCTTTGGTCTCGCTCCTGCTCTTCTAGTGCACGACATTGTGCTCAGTAGCATTGAGGATCAGTTCCGTGGCCTTGGTTGGTTGATCGCCAGTGCCTATTTGGTCTGTGGTGCGATGAGACTTGCTCGTTTCAACTGCATTGCCGCCATCGATGTGAAATCCAGCAGCAAGTCTTTCCGCGGGTGCCCTATTCCAGCCGCTGCCGGGGTGATCTCTTCGATCACTCTCTTCTTGCTCTGGTGGGACGGGAATGATCGGGCCATCGGGAATTGGAGGTATGCGCTGCCTGTTCTCATGATCATGCTTTCCTACCTCATGGTGAGTAACATCGAGTATCCCAGTTTCAAGGCAGTGAACTGGCGCACGAAGCGTTCTTTTCACTGGGTGCTGATCAGCATCGTCGTCGTCTATTTCACTGTCATGAACTGGCAATGGATGCCGGCGGTTTTGTTTGTCAGCTATTTGCTCTATGGGCTCATTCGCCCGTGGGTGTCCCGGCGTTGGCGCCGTGAGATTGAGATCGAGCCGGAAACGGGGGATGATTCATTGGGTGAATCCAACTCGGTGACTTCTCAACTCGATGGCAGCGACGAGATTGAAAAAGTTGCGGGTGAAACTGCTCCGAGTATTTGAAAACGCTCAGTGGACTGGAATCAAAGGAAGCAATGAGGAACTGACGGATGCCGGATTTTTATCAGCACGCCCGCTTGCCTACGCTTCATCACCTCGCAGTCACCAATACCGGTGAGCGTGAAGCGGAAATCGAGTCGTGGACTGCGTGTAAGCCTGTGGCGCTTTTGCTCCCGGCGCTTTTCGCCGAGTTTGAGAGGCCCGTGCTGCCAAAAATTCTCTCCACCGTTTCACGCGTGCCTTATGTCGGACAGGTCATCATCAGCGTGAATGGCATGAATGCTGAGGGCCTCAAGAAGGCCACGGCTTTGTGCCGGAAAAATCTCGCCGATAAGCCCTTCTCGATCCTTTGGAATGATGGACCTGAGGCCAGCAGGCTGAAACAGAAGATGGATGATCTCGGAATGCCTCCCTTCTCGCCCGGGAAGGGGAGCAATGTGTGGCTGGCGCTTCTCTCGCTCATCGCCAGAGAGCACAGCGGGATCGTTGTCGGGCATGATACGGATATTTCGAGCTACGGTCGGGAGCTCCTCGTGAAGCTCGCCTACCCGCTCGTGCATCCATCCATGCCTTACCGCTTTGCCAAAGGATATTATGGTCGTGTTTCGGGCCGACTTTATGGTCGGGTCACTCGCTTGATGATCTTTCCGCTGATCCAGTCGTTCATTGAGGTGATGGGCACCACTCCCTTGCTTCAGCATTTGGAGAGCTTTCGTTATCCCTTGGCGGGTGAGTTTGCGGCCAGCATGGATGCACTGGGACGCTTCTCCATCCCTGCGGGTTGGGGTCTCGAGATCGCCATGCTTTGTGATGCGCATCGGCACTTGAAGCCCGAGGAGATTTGTCAGGTAGACATCGGATCAAACTTTGAGCATCGGCATCGACGCATGGACGAGGAGCCGGAAGATGCCCGTCCAGACGCTGGATTGCTCGCCGCTGCCAGCGAGGTCGCGACTTGCCTATTCACCGAGATCCTGAGAGACGTCGATCCACTTGAGGGGATGGCGATTCTCGCTAAGGTGGGCGAGCGCTACAAAGCCAAAGCCGATGAATGGGTGGCGCGCTATGAGCATGTCGCCCTGCTCAACGGCCTGGAGTTTCATCGGTCCCAAGAGCAATACACCGTGGATTTATTCGCGTCTGCCATCACCGCCATCACCCGGGATGGAGCCAGTCTCAGAAGTCGGATTCAACCCATGCTCCCACCCGCAGCGGGTCTGTTGGCTGAACATCCGAGTTTGATTCCCACCATCCATGCGCTGAGCCATTCCTGACTCAGGCTTGGAACAAGCGTGTCGGGTTAAAGCTTGGTGTAACCAATCGATTCGCACGGAAGGTCCCAGAGTTTCTTGAGCTCAGCATCCAGCTTGGTGATGGAGAAAGAAACACCCGCCATTTCCTGACAAGTTACGATGTTGTCCACGATGGTCTGATGAATCTTGATGCCCTTGGCCTCCAGGATCGGCTTGGCTGAGCGGAGGAGAATGAGCAGTTCCATCAAATGGGTTGAGCCGAGGCTGTTCACGAAGAACACAATTTCATCACCTGCTCCGAGTGGCAGGTCGTCGGCGAAAATGAGGTCCAACATTTTGGGTGCCAGCTCATCCGCGGTGCACATCGGGATCAGAGCCACGCCTTTTTCTCCGTGAATTCCCATACCTAAACCGATCACATCGTCAGCCAATTCGAAGGTCGGCTCACCCGTTGCAGGGATGGAGCCAGGCTTTGTGGATACACCCACGGAACGCGTCATGTCGCAGGCTTTCTGAGCGATCCGAGCCAATTCATCGAGAGTATCCACCGTAGCGGCGGCGGCTCCTGCGAGCTTCGTGATCGGCACGAGACCAGCGACTCCTCGGCGATTGTGTTTGGCCGAGATGGGAGCAGAGGGCACGTCATCGGCGATGATAACCGTCTTTACCTCAATGCCTTCATCAGCGGCCAGTTCAGCACCAATGTCAAAATTCATCACGTCACCCGCATAATTGCCGTAAAGATAAAGCACGCCCTTGCCGCGATTCACGGCCTGCGTGGCTTCTAAAACGATGTCCGGGGGGGGTGCCGCAAAAATCTCACCCACTGCAGCACCATCTGCCATGCCTTTGCCCACCAAGCCGTGATAGATCGGTTCATGGCCAGCACCGCCACCCACGAGGAGGGCCGGGGCATTGGGGCGCAGTTCATTCAAGACCATAGAGCGCTTACCCACCTTTTTGACTTTACCGTCATAAGCCAGAATCAAACCTTCAAAAAGCTCGTCAGCACACTTGAGAGGGTCATTGATGATTTTCTTCGCAGGGTTTTTGCTCATAAAAAGGATGGGTAAGTTGAAACGGAGGCCAAGCATTAGCGGTAGCCGCTGAAACGTCAAGTCTTCTGCCAAGGTGAGCCTTATTGCCTCACGACCCGCACCCTCATGAAGCGGCAGTTGTTCGGGCTCACGGCTATGTTGTCGCGAACGGTGAGTTGGGTGCTGGTGTTGGTTTCGGTGATCAATCCGGCGCTGCTCCAGTTGCTCATGTCGCTGCACGCTTCGGCGATGAAGGTGACGTCGGTTGCGGAAGGGTTCTTGGGCACGCTCAGGCGAAGATACTTTTGCGTGCTGATCGTCGGAAGAGTGACGACTTGGGGGCTGATGTTGCTGATCACGCCGTTCGTTCCTGCGGCGTATTCGAGCAGATTCATGAGGCCGTCGTTGTCGGCGTCGTGGGTGGCTTCGGTGAGGAGGTTGTTCTCGTCGCCGACATTGTTGACGTCGAGCCACTGCGCGAAAGGCGTGGTGTAGGCGGTGAAGTTGAGGTCGAAGAAGCTCTTTGTGCCGGTGGCGTCGGCAGTGAGGCGCAGGCCGTAGGCTCCGCTGTTGGTGATTGTGGCGGTGGTGTCTGCAAACGCTGCGTTTATGAAGCTGAGGCCAGTGGGGCCTGATCGTTGGGCCCAAAGGGAGGTGAAAGCTTCGGGGATGTTGTCGTCGGTGATGGTGCCGTTGAGCGTGACGGGAGTGATGGCGGTCGCAGTGGCGCTGATGATAGGAGCCTTGCTCAGCGGGGTGATGCTGAGGTGGGTGAAGGTGCAGGTGTTGAGGCCCACGCCGCTGGCGTTGTTGACGTAGAGGCCGACCCAAACGGGTGTGCTCATAATGACGGTCTGGGGTTGGCCGATCTGGGTCCAGGCATTGGGTCCATTCGTGGTGGTGTTGTGCGTGGCGCGGTAGCCGACGAGGCGATTGCCGCTACGCACGATGCGCATCCAGTTCCCAACGCTGATGCCGCTGGGCACGCCGCCGTTGCCGCCGCCCGCGATGTTGGTCCAGTAGTAGCCGCTGTAGCTGCCAGTGGGCATGCGGCCCAGATGCATTTGGCCGCCGCTTTCGATGCTCTCGGCGATGCGGATGCCGCCGCTGGCACTGCCTGCACCGCTGGGGAAGGTCACGAGGCGAGCACGGATGTCGAGGTCGCCATAGTATTGGGAGCCATAGAAGTAACCGGTGGGGCTGCCGCTGACGGTGTAGGTGGTGCCGTCGAAACTGGCGCTGCCGGGTATGTTGGGTGTGGTGCCGCTGTCTTCGTTTAGCAAAGCAGGGCCGCTAGGCGTGGGCGTGAGCGTGATGTTATCGAAAACGCCAGTGGCGGTGCTGCTGGTGCTGTTGCGCGTGGTGGTGAGGCCGTAGTGAGCATCGGTATTGAGCAGGGGCATCACAGTGGGAGAGCCGATGCCTGTCCAGCTGGTGCCGTCTGCGCTGTGGCTGGCGGTGATGGTGTCCGTGGTGGAGTCGCGCTCGAGCTTTAACCAGAGCGGCAAGGTGAGGCCAGTCGTCGTGGTGACGGTGTCGGTGGTGCTCACGGTGGTACGGACGCGGAACTGCAAGCCGGTACTGGGAACGTAGCCGAGCACGGCGCGGTTGCTGCCGCGTGCGAGCGAGTCGCGGATGGTGATACCACTGAGGGCGGCAGTGCTGCTGAGGCTGGTGAGGCGGGCAACGATACTGCCATTGCCTGTGACAGGCCGGACCATGATGTGCGCGCCATCGGTCGTGCCTGCATAGCCTGCGCCGGTGCCAGTGACGGTGGCGATGTTGTTGAACTCCAAGGACTGCCCGCGCTGTGAAGATGAGGGTGTGAGGTCCTGCGTGAACCAGCTCGATGCTACGGCACCTGCGCCGACGACGATGGTGACTTGGTCACTGACGGTGAACTGGGTGTCGGTGGCGCTGATGCGCAAGACGTAGGTGCCGGGCGCAGAGAAGGTGACGGCGGTGGCGGCTGCGTTGGGTGTTTCGATGGTGGCGGTGCCGGGGCCACTGACACAACTCCAGGTCTGCGTGGTGGCTGCAGGTGTGCCGTCATCGGCGATTTGTGCGCTGACGATGATACCGTTCGCGGCGGCGATGAGCGGGCCTTGGGCGTTAGGGCTATCAATGAAGATGGTGGGTGGGATGTCGTTGTCGGCGATGCTGACGCTGGCGAAGGAGGATGTGCCAATGTCGTAGCTGCCGCTACCGATGGAGATGGTGAGTTCCTCGGTGCCTTCGATGAGGTTGTCGTTGGTGACGCTGACATTGACCACAGCGTTGGCTTGTCCTGCGGCGATGGTCACTGGGGTGCTGACGCTGGTGCAGTCCGTGCCGTTGGTGGCGGTGCCTGCGATAGTGAGCGCGACGCTGAGCGAGGCCGTGGTAGGAGCAGTGCGGGTGATGGTGAACTGGCCACCATTCCCTGGAGTCTCAGAAGCGGTGGCATCATTGGCAACGATGGTGACGGTGCTGCGATCATCATCGGCGACGGTCACAGTGGCGGCACTGGGTGTGCCGATGACATACCCGCTGCCGCTGACCACGGTGAGGATGACGGTCTCTGCACCTTCATTGGTGGCGTCTTGGATGGGGCTGACATCGATGAGCAGTGACGATGAACCTGCGGGGATGGTCTGGGTGGTGCTGATCGCGGTGTAGTCCGTGCCGCTGGTTCCTGTGCCAGTGCGAGTGAGTGTGACGGTGACTGGCGATGTAGTGGGGCCGGTGCGGGTGAGGGTGAACTGCCCAGCGTCTCCTGCTTCGGTGGCGGATGAGTCATTGGCGATGATGGAGACACTGGGTGCATCGTCATCGGAGATGGTCAGTGTGTGCGTGCCGATGGTGCTTAACTGGAGGCCCACGGGATTGCTGAGCGTTAAGGTTAACGTTTCGCTGCTTTCAAAATCGCTGTCATCAGTGATGGGCAGGCTGATGTAGGCCACGCTATCTCCGGCTGCGAAGCTGAGGGTGCCCGTGGTGGTGGTGTAGTCACTGCTGTCCAAAGCTGTGCCATTTGTGGTGGCGTACTCCACGGTGCCGCTGGCTGTCGCCGGTGCGCTGAGCGCTACGGGGATGAGCGCGTTGCCTGCATTCTCTACGACATTACTGGCGCTGGCTGCGAAGCCCACGAAAGGCATGAGCGGTGGATTGTCATCATCCACGATGGTGTAGCCGTGGAAGGCTTGCGCGGCGGGCAGGTTGGCACCTGTGGGGTTGTAGAGCTGGATGGTGACGAGGTTGTTTGGCTCATCCATTGTGTCATTGACCACATTGAGGACGATATTTTTGGAGGTCTCGATGCCATCAAAGGTCAGCACGCCTTCTGCAAGGGTGTAGTCGATGCCAGTGCCAAAGGCGGTGGTGACGGACTGGAGCTTAAAGCGCTGCTCAAGCTGTGGCGTGCCGCCGCGGTTATAAACGAGGCTGGTGGCGCGTGCGTAGCCGTTGCGATCACTGCGCACCATCACGCCTGCTTGGCCACTGGAGACGGTGCCGGTGGAGGTGGCTAGCCTTGCCACGAGGGTGAAATCGCCATTGACCTCCACGCTGGGGAAGTGGCCTTCATCGCCGCTGCTGCCCATAGCGGCCCCGGAGCCGATGACGGTCCAGACGCCGCTATTGAAGCTCTCGCTGCCTTGCTCATTGACGAAGCCGACCGTGCGTCCGCCTAGGCCAGAGGTGATGGGCGTGCCATTGAGGGAGACGTTGTCGAAGGTGGCAGTGACAAGGTTGCCATCACTACCTGCACTCACAATGAGCCCTGCTAGGGCGGTGGGGCCAAAGGCAATGGTGGGCGTGGTCGAGAAGGGAACCCAGTTCACCCCATCCCGTGAGTGCGAATGGGTGAAGATGTCGCCTGTGCGCTGGAGTTTGGTCCACACGGGCAAGATAAGGGAGGTGAAGCCGACAGCGCCGTTGCTGTTACTGTTAGTTGTCGTGCGCCTGAGATCATAGACGATGCTGCTGGCCTGATTGTTGGCCAGGGTGCTCGCATACACGGAGCCTGTGGCTGTGGATGAGCGCAGCATGACGCCAGCTCGGGCGGTTGTAGAAGCCGTGCCACCGATGCTCATGACTCGCGCGGTGACGGTGCAGTCGGCAGAGTTTGAGATGGGGAGATAGACGTAGCGGAAGTTGTCGGCAGAGCTACTGGCGAGGAT
>CAMBPV010000048.1 GCA_945869695.1 Prosthecobacter debontii | reverse complement strand
CCGGCAGATGTCGAGCGCGTGCTCCAGCAGGCTCTCGATTACAATGAAGGACCTTGCATCATCGAAGCTGAGTGCATCAAGTATGAGAACGTCTTCCCGATGATCCCCGCGGGGGCTGCTCTTGAGGACATGCTCACCGAAGCCCCGAGACACAAGATGGAGAAGCCAACCGGTTCGACCTAAACGCGCGGCTGCACCAATTATCGCCTCACGGCGGCAAACTCGAAGATGAACGTCAGCCAGATCATCGAAGGCGATGCAGTCGAGGAACTCGAAAAACTCCCTGGCTCCATCGCTCAGTCCATCATCGCTGACCCACCTTACTTTAATGTTCTCGAAGATGAATCTTGGGATACTCAATGGAAAACGACCGATGACTACCTCACTTGGTGTGATCGGTGGGTCGCTCAATCCATGCGGGTTCTCCGCGACGATGGCCTTGCCTTCATCTTCGGTCAGCTAGGTAAACGCGAGCACACCTTCCTCCACCTTATGTCACGTCTCAGTCAGCAGCACCAGTTTCACGATCTCATTATCTGGGATCGTGCGGTGGGTTATGACGAGCGCCGTGATAGTTTTACGCCGCAGTATGAGATGGTCTTGGTTTTACGGAAGGGTGACAAAGTGAAATTTAACAAAGACGCGGTTCGAATCCCCTACGACGCCAAAACCATCGAGCTCTACCTGAAAGACAAGCGCTACAAGGATGTGGATGCCCGCCGGGCTCACCTGGAAGCAGGGAAGTATGCCACGAACATTATTCGCGTGCCCAGCTTGAAAGGGATCTCGAGAGAAAAGTGCGGCCACCCCTCGCAGAAGCCCCTCGACCTCATCGAAAAACTCGTGGCTTGCTCGACCGATGAAGGTGACCTCGTCATCGATCCTTTTCTCGGCAGCGGGACCACTGCTGCTGCGGCGAAGCGTCTTCGTCGGAAGTGGATCGGCATCGAGAAAGATTCCAACTACATTCAGATCGCCCGAAACAGGCTCGACAGCTCCGAGGAGCTGGAGCTTGCTCTTTGATTCCCCTCATTCATCATTTAATCGTTAATTCTTATGTCCGAACGCATCCCCGCCACCACCGACATCAAACCCGCTCCTCAAGCGGACATCATCAACATTCACACGCTCAGCGTGATGGTGAACAACCAGCCTGGCGTCCTCGGTCGCATCTGTGCCGTTTTCTCCCGTCGTGGATTCAATATCGAGTCGCTTGTGGTTTCCCAGACTCGGGATCCTCGGTTCAGCCGGATGACCATCGGCATCAGCGGTCACCCCGAAGGATTGCATCAGATCATCATGCAGGTGAACAAGTTGATCGACGTTATTCATTGCACGGAGCACACTGACCGAGACGCCGTCGCCAAGGAAATGGTTCTGGTGAAAATCGCCAGCGGGCCTGATCAACGCACGGAGATCCTTCAGATTGTCGAGCACTACAATGGCAAGACCGTGGATCTCCAGGAGGACAGCCTGATCGCCCTCATCAGTGGCAACACGGATAAGCTGGATGCCGCGGTCCGTTTGTTGAGCAAATTTGAAATCATCGAAACCGTCCGCACCGGCAAGGTGGTGATGGCCCGGGGCATCGCGGCGACCTAATAGCCATGCAGGCAAATCACGGCATCCACCTCGGATACTGCACCAACATTCATCGGGGAGAGACGTGGGAAGAGACTTTTCGCGGTCTTCAGGATTACACGCTCCGGGTGAAAGAGCGTGTGGCGGATGGGAAGCCTTATGGCATTGGATTGCGGCTGAGTGAGCAGGCAGTCCGGCAATTGAAGGCCGATTCTGAGCTGATTCAGTTCAAACGATGGCTGGATAAAAATGACTGCTATGTGTTCACCATCAATGCATTTCCTTATGGTGCATTTCATGGGCAGAGAGTGAAGGAGCAGGTGTTTAGGCCGGATTGGACAACGACAGAGCGGTTGGACTACACCCGAAGCGTCTTTGATGTTCTCGCTGAGTTACTGCCCAAAGGTGTGCCTGGGAGTGTGAGCACCCTGCCTGGATCTCATAAAGAATTTGGGATTGGGGGGGGAGAGTTGAGCTCCATTTTCAAAAACCTGACGAGCTGCCGTGAGCACATCGAACGGTTGACGGACAAATATGGGAACGATCTTCATTTGGGTCTGGAGCCGGAGCCCTTGGGTCTTTTTGAAACCAGCGGCGAGACCCTCAAGTTCTTCGGCTTGTATCTTGATGAGCATCCGAAGGATCGGGATTTCTTCCATTTCGTGGGTCTGAACTACGACACCTGCCACTTGGCCATCGAGTATGAAGATCCGGCCGTGGCGCTCGAGCGGATTACGGGTTCTGGAATTCGTCTCAGCAAGCTTCACTTCAGTTCAGCGTTGAAATTCAAGCCTTCAGCTGAGAACTTACGTCGTTTGCGTGGCTTTGATGAACCGGTTTATTTCCACCAAGTGGTCATCTGGGATGGCTCTGAGGTGCCGTTGCGGAGGTTTCGGGACCTGCCAGAGGCGCTCGAGTTTGCTAAGAATCCCGGCGAGTGGGGTAGCGAGTGGCGGGTTCATTTTCACATTCCGATCCACGCTCAGCCAAGCGGTGAGTTCGGAACGACTCAGGATCACCTCCTCGGTGCCATGGACTGGTTCGGGCGGAACCCAACCAAGTGCCAGCACATTGAAATGGAAACTTACACTTGGGAAGTGTTGCCCGAGGAGATGCGGACTGGCGATGTCGTGGACCAATTGGCCAAAGAATATGAGTGGTGCCTGGCTGAAATGAAGGTTCGAGGCTTGGCATAAAAGAGCTTGAAGATACACATAAAGTTGGTAGAATGTGTGTATGAAAAAGATTTCGTATAGCAGCAAAAGAAAGGCGTCCACAGAAGACGAATTGGAGGCACGGATCGCAACATTTAACTCTGAGAAGAGAACCAAAGGTGAGACCATGAGGACCAACATCGTGATGGAGGAAGCGTTGGTCGATGAGGCGCAGAGGATAACCGGAATCAAAACGAAAGCAGGTGTCGTCCACCACGCTTTGCGTGAGGTCGTGCGGCGCTCGAAGATGAAGGAGTTATTGGGATTGCAAGGAAAGGTCGAGTTTTGGCCTGGCTATGAAACGAGTGAAACTGCCAAATAGAGCGTCGGCCTGTTTATGCTTTTTCTGCCGGATACCAGCGTGTGGATCGATTTTCTCGGGAAGGGGCAGGGCCCTGAGGTGGGAAAATTGAAAAGGCTGATTGAACTGGAAACTGAAGTTTGCATCTGTGGCCCTACTTTGACTGAGACATTGCAGGGCATCCGGTCGATCGAGCAATTCACAAAAGTGTCTCGGATTTTGGAGAGTTTCACTTACCTAGAGGCTGATCGGATGGACTTTCTAAAGTCGGCTGAAATCTATCGGACCTGTCGTGCCAACGGATTCACCATCCGTAAGACACTCGATTGCTTGATCGCCGCGATTGCGCTCAGGGCCGATGCTTTCGTGATGCACAGTGATCGGGATTTCGAGGCGATCGCAAGATTTTTTCCACTGAAGATCTATTGATCTGAATCAAAGATGAATCTCCGCCCTTGGCTTGAACTCGCACGCATCTCCAATCTGCCCACGGCGTGGACGAATGTGCTGGCCGGTTGGTTGTTGGCGGGCGGGCGAATGGAGGATCCGAGGGTCCTTTGGCTCGTGGTGGGTGGTTCTTTGCTTTACTCCGGAGGAATGGTGCTCAATGACGCTGCTGATGCTGCCTTTGACAGAGAGCACAAGAAAGATAGGCCTATCCCTTCGGGGCGGGTGACAGCTCGCGCGGCTTGGACCGGTGGTCTTGCCGCGTTAATCTTGGGCTCGGTTCTTTGTGTGTTTTTGGGCGGTGCCAGCTTGGGCTTCACAGCTTTGCTAGTTGCTGCCATCCTCGCTTACGATCTCTATCACAAGCCGTGGGCGGGCGCTGTTTTTGTGATGGGTGCTTGTCGGGTTCTGCTCTATCTCGTCGCTGGCTCGGCCGTGTGGGGTGGTGTCACTTCAGAAAACCTCTTGCTCGGTGCATTATCGATTGGCGCCTACATTGTAGGGCTCACGATGGTTGCGAGACTTGAGAGTCGCCGAGAGCCAGTGGGTTGGTTTACGATTCTTGGCAGCCGGGCTCTGCTTTACACTCCCGGCTTCGTCGCGGCCTTCGGTTTGCTGCGTGGTGGAGCGATCGAGGTCGCGATCCTTATTTTCGCGTTCGCGTTGTTGATCGGATTGGCTTCAAGACTCATGAGAAAAGGAGGTGCCGAGATCGGTTGCGCAGTTGGATGGTTGCTGGCGGGTATTGCCTTGGTGGATGCGTTGGCTGTAGCCCAAGTTTCCTTTCCTTTGGCCTGTGCTTTCGCCGCAGCGGTGCCTCTACTGCGCCTTTGGCAGCGAAAGATCGCCGCCACTTAGCCCGTTTCGTTTCATTGCCAAAAGGCCTGAAAACAAGGACAGTACCCCAATGCTACAGCGCAAAATATCGGTGGATTACATGCACCGCATCCTATTCACCCGGGACGCCTTTACTCCTCTGAACACCGTGGTGCGGGATCTTCTCAGCCTGAATGGAGTGGGACACCCTGCCAAAGTGCTCGTTTTTATCGATAATCGTGTGGCCTTGGCCATGCCGGGTCTCGCCAAGCAGATCATCCACTATGCGGCGGAGCATTTGGATGTGCTTCATCTTGCCGCTGAGCCACTCGTGATCCAAGGCGGGGAAGCTAGCAAAAATGACTTCAGGCTCGTGGAACAGTGCTGGAGGGCGATCAATGAAGCGGCCCTGGACCGGCACAGCTACGTCTTTGTCATCGGTGGCGGTGCAGTGCTGGACCTCGTCTGTTTTGCCGCAAGCTCGGCTCACCGTGGCATTCGGCACGTGCGTTTTCCCACGACCACGCTCAGTCAAGGCGATGGTGGCGTGGGAGTGAAAAATGGGGTCAATTACTTCGGCAAAAAGAACTGGATCGGATCCTTTGCCGTTCCTTTTGCGGTGGTGAATGACTTTGTGTTTTTGGAGTCGCTCCCCGAGCGCGAGCGCAGGAACGGGATCATCGAGGCGATCAAGGTAGCCGCCATTCGAGATGTAGATTTTTTTGAATTCATAGAGGCCAATGCAGACGCGCTTGCAGTTCTCGACCAAAAGGTCCTGGAGCGCGTCGTGCAACGGAGTGCCGAACTGCATGTCGAGCACATAGCAGGGGGGGGCGATCCGTTTGAGATGGGATCTGCGAGGCCGCTCGACTTCGGCCATTGGGCGGCGCATAAGCTGGAGCAGGTCTCAAACTTCCGGGTTGCTCATGGAGAGGCTGTGGCCATCGGCATGGCGGTCGATTTGCTTTATTCTGCAAAACAAGGGATCTTGTCCATCGAGATCGCGGATCGGATCATTGCACTGATCGAGAAAATAGGCTTTGCCACCTATGCGCCTGAGTTGCTGGAGCAGAGTTCAAATGGTGATCTCGTGATCCTTGCAGGCCTTGAGGAGTTCAGGGAGCATTTGGGTGGTGATTTGACCGTCACTTTGGTGCCTGAGATCGGAACCAAGATGGAGGTGCACGAGATGGATCGTCGGGTCATTGTCGAGGCCGTCGAAACCTTGAGGGACCGGGCATCATCAGCCCTTCAAACCAACGTTCATTGATGAAACGCCTTTTTTTATTCGCCTTCCTCTCCCTCGGTCTCGCCCGAGCGGGTGAGCAAACGGCCGAGGAGTTCAAGGGCAGCGTCAGTGTGGAGGTGGGCTACCGTTACCTCTTGTCTTTGCCTGACGGATACCAAGGGGACGTTGCAAAAAAATGGCCGCTCGTCGTGTTCCTCCATGGCGCCGGGGAGCGCGGGTCTGATTTGGAAATGCTGAAGAAGCACGGTCCACCGAAGCTCATCGCAGCGGGGCAAAAGTTCGACGCCATCATTGCGAGCCTTCAGTGTCCCAGCGGTCAGATCTGGAACTCGCATGGAGTCAAAGCGCTCACGGACGATCTCATCAAAAAGCACCGAGTCGATGTGGATCGAGTCTATTTGACGGGGCTCAGCATGGGCGGATTCGGCACTTGGGATACCGCCTTCGATTACCCGCAGACTCACGCAGCCATTGTGCCGATTTGCGGCGGAGCAGGGGTTCAATGGTTGATCGCAGACCGCTTGAAACATCTGCCGATTTGGATTTTTCATGGTGCCAAAGATCCCGTCGTGGAGCCTGCTCTCTCCCAGAAGATGTATAATGCGCTGAAGAATGGCGGGAGTGATGTGAAGCTTACACTCTATCCCGATCTCATGCACGATTCATGGACTGCCGCCTATGGAGATCCTGCTCTTTGGGAGTGGTTGTTCCAGCAAAAGCTATAGTGCCTCTGATTCATCACGAAGGCGAGACGAATGTCGAGTCGTCCCTCAGCGTTGGGTGCGAATCAGCGCATCCTTGAGCCAAACGGATTCTTCGCGGTAGGGCGACTCGGTCCGCATCTGGGGGATGGTCATGGGGAGCCGGGCTGACCAATTCATGTCGCCTGCGATACCCGGCACATTGAAGCGGTCTTCCATGCCAAAGAGATCGGTGATCATGAAGGCGGCAAAGCGGGCATTGCTCGAAAGAAGGGCTTCGATCAGGGCGCGACGAATACCATCGTTGTAAGGCGTCCATTCACCTTCACGCTCCCAGAGGTGGGCAAACTCGGTCAGGAAACGCAGTTCCAGATTGGCAACGCGGCGTTCATTCTCGTCGCCACTCATGGCTTCTTTACGGCGCTGTTCCCAATGCGTCTTCATGGGTTGATGGTCGTGAGTGGCGTAAGTGGTGAAGGAGCAGTTCGGATAGTCCGAACCTTTCACCACATGACCCATGCCATCGTCTTCCCAATGGCTGATTTTAAAGCCGGGGATGTCGAGGGACAGCAAGTGCGGTCTCACATAATCAGGCACCGTGCCGAGATCCTCAGCCACGACCTCGCTCTCACCCGCCGCTCGCACGATCATGCGGAGATACTTGTCACCCTGGGCCAAGTTTGCGGCCTTGTTTTCCGGTGTGTCATCGTCATGTTCGATGTAGTGAGGCAGATGGCCACCCGTGCGTTCTGCGGCTTCCTCCAAAGTGAGATGCAGGAACTCGGGACTCCGCTGCGGCCTCCAGGGGAAGCTGTAGATGCGGTAAAAGCCCAGCACGTGATCAATGCGGAAGACGTCAAAAACGACGCAGAGTTTTTGCACACGCCGTGTCCACCACGCATAGCCATCCGCCTCCATGACATCCCAGCGATAGAGTGGAATGCCCCAGTTCTGTCCCCATTTTTGCACGAAGAGATCGTCCTTAAAATAAGTCTCCGGCGGCGCACCTCCGCACCAGTTGAGATTGAACTGCTCGGGATGAAAAAACACATCGGCGCTGCAGTAGCTGATACCGAAAGGCACATCGCCCATTAGTTTCACCCCTCGGCTGCGTGCGTAGTCTCTGACCTCGCCCCATTGTTCATAGCAGAGCCACTGGGTGTAGGCGTGGAGCGCCAGTCGAGGCTCCCTTTCTGCCGGGCGCGCAGCCAGCCAAGCGCGGGCTTTTTCGCTCGTGTTGCAGTCATCAGGCCAGGAGCACCAGTCCTCATGTCCGTTTTCCTCCATGAGCACCCGGAAGAGGCAGTAGTCATCCAGCCACGAGGCCTCAGCCAGACAAAAGGCATCAAACGAGGCCTTTCGGGAGCTCAAGGATGGGAGAGAAGCAAACCCCGCCTCCAGCAGTGCACCCTTGAGTTTTCGCACCTGAATGTAGTGCACGGGACCCACCCGCAGAGCCGCGACTCCGTGATCATCGGTGATCCGCTCATAGTTCGCCGCAGAAATCTCAGGCACTCGCTGAGGCCGTAAGTCCAGCGTCAGCGGGTCCAGCGCGATGGAACTGATCGCATTGTACGGGCTGTTATCCCCCCCGGTCGCGTTGATGGGCAGCAACTGAACCAGCTTCAGGCCGCAATCGGCAGCCCAGTCGATGAGTTCGCGCGCCGATGAAGTGTCTCCGATACCGAGGTCGTCCGCAGCCCTCAGGGCAAAAACGGGACAGAGAACACCAGCCGACTTGGGTCTAAGGGAAGGGGAAGTCACCTTTTCTTGTTAAGACGTGGTGACTCAAATGCAACGCCGTTTATTTGGCCTTTTGACTAGACGCCGTGGACAAGTCGAAGTATTAAGGCTTCAAGTTCCTAGCCTGTGGGCTTCTTTCTTTTTGCCGGAAATCTTTTTGCAGGATTGGATCGGCGGGAGACTGGGAGATGGGGGTGAATTGAGGGGTTGATTCGGGGGGATTGAGTGTTTCTTGTCGGATGGCGCAAGATTTTATCCGGGTGCGGGGTGCCCGGCAGCATAACCTGAAGAATGTGGACGTGGATATCCCGCGGAATCGCCTGGTGGTGATGACGGGGGTGAGCGGGAGTGGGAAGTCGTCGCTGGCGTTTGATACGCTGTATGCGGAGGGCCAACGGCGGTATGTGCAGAGTTTATCGGCGTATGCACGGCAGTTTTTGGATCAACTGGAGAAGCCGGATGTGGATTTTATCGAGGGTCTGTCGCCGGCGGTGGCGATCGAGCAGCGGCATGGCTCGCCGAATCCGCGGTCAACGATCGCAACGGTGACGGAGATTTATGATTACCTGAGGGTGCTGTATGCGGTGGCGGGGAAGCCGCATGACCCGGAGACGGGGGCGGTGCTGGTGCGGAATACGACGGCGGAGATCGGGGAGCGGCTGATGCAGATGCCGGAGGGCTGCCGGGTGGTGGTGCTGGCACCGGTGGTGCAGGAGGAGACGGGCGACTGGCGGGCGCTGCTGGAGAAGCTGAGGCGGCAGGGCTTCATCCGCGTGCGGATGGATGGGGAGATGCTGGAGCTGGATGAGGGCCTGAAGCCGAGCCGGACGGAACCGCACAGCGTGGAGGTGGTGGTGGACCGGTTGGTGATCCGCGAGGGTGCGCGGGCGCGGCTGATGGACTCTATCGAGACGGCGCTGAAATGGAATGGGCAGATGATCGAGTTTCTGGTGGGGAAGGAGGGTGAGGAGGAGAAGCTGAGTTTTACGACGTCGTATGCGAATCCGAAGACGGGTTATGTGATGGAGAAGCTGACACCGCAGCATTTCTCCTTCAATACGCATGTGGGTGCGTGCCCGGCGTGTGAGGGGATGGGGACGGTGATGAGGGCGGACCCGGGGCTGATGGTGCCGGATGAGGAGAAGTCCATCGCGGAGGGGGCGATCAAGACGTGGTGGGCACGGCAGCCGAAGCTGAAGGCGCTTCATGCGAAGGGGTTCCTGGCTTTGGCGAAGCATTTCAAAGTGGATGTGGCGGCTCCTTTTGATAAGCTGTCGGATGATTTTAAGCAGGCGCTGTTTTTTGGGACGGGTGAGGTGGCCATCTCGACGGGCTGGAAAACGGCGGATAACGTGAGGAGTCTGGCGAAGCCGTATGAGGGGCTGGTGCCGGAGCTGGAGCGGCTGCACTTGCGGGCGGATAGTGAGAGCTTCCGGGCTCAACTGACGCGCTTCATGAATCATCAGGTGTGCCGGGTGTGTGAGGGCAAGCGGCTGCGGCCGGTGTCTCTGGCGGTGAGGCTGAGGTCGGGGGTGTCGGAGCTTAATATCCATGAGGTGTGTGCGCTTTCGATCCGGGAGGCGGCGGTGTGGATGGAGCGGCTGGAACTGACGGCGCATGAACGGCAGTATTGTGGTGAGTTGCAGCGTGAGATCGGGAAGCGATTGGAGTTTTTAAATCAGGTGGGGCTGGGGTATCTGGCGCTGAACCGGGAGAGTGGGACGCTGAGCGGCGGTGAGACGCAGCGGATCCGGCTGGCGACGCAGATCGGGGCGGGGCTGGCGGGTGTGCTTTATGTTTTGGATGAGCCAAGCATCGGCCTGCACCCGGCGGATAATGAGCGGCTGATCGGCACGCTGCTGAAGCTGCGGGATCTGGGTAACACGGTGCTGGTGGTGGAGCATGATGAGGCAATGATGCTGGCGGCGGATCATTTGATCGAGATGGGCAGGGGAGCGGGAACGCAGGGTGGGCAGGTGGTGGCGGTGGGGACGCTGGCGGAGGTGAAGGCGAACGGGGCATCGCTCACGGGCGACTACCTGGCGCATCGACTTTCCATCGGGGTGCCGAAGAGGCGGGTGAGTCCTCCGGTGGTCCTGCCGGGTGAGGTGTCGAAGGGTCTGGGCTGGCTGACGGTGAATGAGGCGGAGGAGAATAATCTGAAGCGGGTGACGGTGGCGTTTCCGCTGGGGTGCTTCACGTGTGTGACGGGTCCGTCTGGCAGTGGGAAGTCCACGCTGGTGGATGACATCCTGATGCGGGCGCTGATGCGGCATTTTTATGGGGCCAAGCAGGAACCGGGGAAGCACAGAAGTATCACGGGTTTGCACGGGATCGATAAGGTGGTGATCATCGATCAGTCACCCATCGGTCGGAGTCCGAGGTCGAACCCGGCGACGTTTACGGGTGCGTTTGGCCCGATCCGGGAGCTGTATGCGAAGCTGCCGCTGGCGCGGGTGCGCGGCTTTGATGCGGGGAGATTCAGTTTTAACACGCCGGGCGGAAGGTGTGAAAAGTGCGAGGGAGATGGGGTGATCAAGATCGACATGCACTTTTTATCCGACGTGTATGTGACGTGCGAGCACTGCCAGGGGAAGCGCTACAATGCGGAGACGCTGGAGGTGTCCTTCAAGGGGCGGAACATCGCGGAGGTGCTGGAGATGACGGTGAGTGAGGCGGCGCAGTTTTTCGGCAAATCGTCAGCGATTTACCCGAAACTGCGCGCGCTGGAGGATACGGGTCTGGGATACATCAAGCTGGGTCAGTCCGGTGCCTCGCTCTCGGGTGGTGAGGCGCAGCGCGTGAAGCTGGCGGCGGAACTGGGCAAGCGGGCGACGGGGCATACGCTGTATGTTTTTGATGAGCCGACGACGGGGCTGCACTTTGCCGACATCCAGGCGCTGATGACGGTGTTCATGAAGCTGCGGGATGCGGGCAATACGCTGATCGTGATCGAGCACAATCTGGACGTGATCAAATGTGCGGACTGGGTGATCGATCTGGGGCCTGGGGGCGGAGTGGAAGGTGGGCAGGTGGTGGCGACGGGGACGCCCGAGCAGGTGGCGACGACGAAGGCGAGTCCGACGGGGCGATTTTTGAAGGAACATCTGCGTTGATGCGGCCTAACCCATGACCTAGGGTGGAGAACGAAGATGGAATCGAGGACGCAGAAAACAGGGAAGGGATGGGTGGCGCAGGTCGTCACGGTGGCGGTCTGTCTGGGCTCTTTTTTGACAAACTCTCTCAGCGGCCAGGAGGCAAATGAGTCAGGCGCTGGAGGGTCGGTGGGTGCGGACATCATCGAGGTGAAGCGCGCGCTCGGAGCGGGGCTGCCCGATGTGGCGGGGGTGAAGGCGGGTCGGCTTTTGGAGGCGGGGAAGCTGAGCGCGGCGGATGAAAAAGAGCTGGTAGGAATCGCGGTGGAGTCGGCGATCCGTTCTGGAAATGGACCGCTGGCGGTGAGTCTGCTGGGCCGATACAAGGTGGACAATGCGGACTTCTGGCGCGGACATGCGCAGGTTTTAGCGGGTGACTTGAACGAGGCGGCGGTGACGTTTGCTGCCTACGAGGGGCCGCTGAAAGATCGCGCGAGACTGTGTCTGGCCTATGTTTTGATGGCGGATGGACGGGAAGGCACGGCGCGGAAAGAGCTGCGACTGATCCGAGAGAGTCAGGACGCCGGCATCGCCCGTGAGGCGCGGATGTTTCTCAATGAGCTGGAGTTGATCATGGGAAAGAACGATGAGGTGGTGAATCGACTGAATCGTGAAGGAGGTGGCAAGAGCGCAGAGGTGCAGTTCCTGCGGGCGCGGGGGGCGCTGCAACTCGGGCAGGCGAAGCAGGCGGAGACGCTGCTGCGGGATCTGATGGCGACGACGGGAATCAGTGCGCGACTTTATGAGGCGAGTGTGGTGCTGTCTGCGGAGACGCTTCTGGCTCAATCAAAGGCCGAAGAAGCGGGGAAGCTGATCATTCAGTTTTTGGAGCGGACGGTGGAGTCGGGGGTGTGGCACGAGGCCTTTGAACTGATCAATCGGTGTCGGCTGGCGACTCGGACGGAGGACTCGGTGCCTCTGGCGATCTGCCGCTGGATCGCCGATCCGAAGGTGCCGGACCGCAGCGCTTATGCGATGTTCTGGGTGGCGCGGTGGTTTGCTGATGAGCATCGGAATGTGGAGGCGCTGGGCTTACTGGAGACGCTCCTCCAACAGTATCCGGGGCATCGCTATGAAAGTGATGCGCTGCGTCTGGCGATGCGGATGAATGGCGAACTGCGAGCGGATGTGCGGGTGCTCCAGCAGGCGCAGCAGTGGCGTGAGAAATATGGCGGCGGGGGTGCATCATTGGTGGATTTTATTGCAGGCGGCATCTTCTTCGCGCGTGGGGACCTGGCGCCGGCGCTGGCTTCTTTTCAGCGCTCGGCCGATATGGCTACGGGGCTCTCGGAGCGTCGGCGCGCTCTTCACAACGCGGCGGTGGCGGCGGCCACGGCGGGACAGATGGTGCTCTACCAGAGCATCCTGGGACAGATCCGCGTGGCAGGTGGAGCGGAAGAAGGGGAAGTGGAGGGTGGCGGTAGTGAAGCGGCTGCGAGTTTAGAGCTGGATCACGCGCTTAAACTGGCCGCCAAAATGAAGCCTGAGGCGGAGGTGGAGCTGCAAGATTTCATCGCTGCGCACCCTTCGCATCCGCGAATGCCGGAGGCGGAGATCGCCAGGGCTGAGCTGGCGCTTTTAGATACGCCTTACCGGGTGCGAGATGCGGCCACGGCACTTCAGTCGGCAGGGCAAGTGAAGGACTTGAATCCGGCGCTACGCGAGCGGATCGACTACATCACAGTTTGGCTGAGAGAGGCCGAGGAAAGCCTGCGGGGTGTGGTGGATGCGGGCTTGGCCTTTCTGAAGGCCTGGCCGGCATCGAGCCGCAGTGATCAGGTGCGGATGAGGGTGGGGAATGCTTATTACCGACTCCAGGACCTGCCGAATGCGAGGACGCAGTTTGAGCTTTTGGCCACCGAGCAGCCGAGCTCATCTTATGCGGAGGCGGCTCTCTTTTTTGCCGGTAAGGCGGCAATGGAACTGGGGACACCCGAGGGACTGCAAAGTGCCATCGACATCTGGGGCGACGTGGCCGAACGCGGAGGACCGCTGGCGTTTCAGGCGAGGTATCACCAGGCGTTAGCGAAACGGACGGAGGGACTGGAAAAAGAGGCGCTCTCGATCATCGAAGGGCTGGCGAGCGACAAGAGTGTGGATCCCGACACTTTGCTCCAGGTGCTCTGCCAGAGGATTGAGCTGCAACTGATCCTCGGAATGACGGAGCCAAAGTATCGCGAAACGGCCATCAACCAGGCGCGTGAGCTGAAGGCTCGTCCGAGTCTGTCCTATCTCTGGCAGGGCCGGATCGGCGCTCTCTTGGCCGAGGGGCTGCAGAAAGCGGGTCGGGAGCCCGAGGCTCTGGAGGCCTGCTACGATGTCGTGAACGCCGGTCTGGCCTCTTCGTCAGGACCCGCCAATCCCGCTGAGTTCTATTGGTTTTACTGGGCGGGCTTCCGGGCGGTGGCGATGCTGGACGTGCGGAAGCAGTGGGAGGCAGCCGCAAAAATGGCGGAGACTCTGGCGCAGACAGCGGGTGATCGAGCGGGTGAGGCCAAAGAGGTGGCCACTCGCATTCGAGTCCAACATTTTATTTGGGATGGGAATGATCCGGTCAAATGAAGACTGAAAACCTACTGAAGCAGATGGATTACTCCGTCGTGCAGCAATGCATGCACTGCGGCATGTGCCTCCCAACGTGCCCGACGTACATGGAGACGAAGCGGGAGAAGAACAGCCCGCGAGGGCGGATCTCGCTGATGCGGGCCATCGCGGATGACGAACTGCCGGTGAGTCGTGAGTTTGCAGATGAGATGTATTACTGCCTAGGGTGTCTGGCCTGTCAGACGGCCTGCCCGGCTGGCGTGGACTATGTGGGCCTGTTCGAAACGGCACGTGCGGAGATCGAGAGATCGGGTGTGAACGCCGGAAAGCAGCGCTCTTTTTGGCGGTGGTTGACGGTGAAGACGCTCTTCATGCATCCGCGTCTTCTGAGGCTTGTGGGTCGACTTCTCTACGTCCACCAATGGCTGGGTCTGGATAGTCTGCTGAGACAGTTTAATTTTTTCCATCTGCTGCCGGAGAAGCTGGTGGAATTGGAGCCGCAGACGCCTCGGATCTGTGCCCGGTTTTCGGATCAAATCATTTCCGAGCGCGAGGGTGACAACAGCGCCTTGCCGCCGAAGTATCGAGTGGGTCTGCTGACAGGCTGCGTGCAGGATCTCGCGTTTTCAGATGTCAATCGTGATACGGTGGATGTCCTTCTGGCCAACGGTTGTGAGGTTTTCACTCCGCGTGCGCAGTATTGCTGTGGCTCACTTCACGCTCACAACGGGGAGGTGGAATTGGCGCGTGTGCTGGCAAGGAAGCAGATCGATGCTTTTGATCTGAGCCAATTGGATGCCGTCATCACCAATGCCGGCGGATGTGGGTCACACTTGAAAAAGTATGGGCACCTTCTGCATGATGACCCCGCTTATGCTTCACGGGCTCGTGTGTGGGATGCGAAGGTGAAGGATGTGCACGAGTGGCTGGTGGAGATTGGTTTCCGGAAGCCGCTCACGGGCTGTGGTCTGGAGGAGGTCACTTACCACGAGTCCTGCCATCTTTGTCACGGCCAAAAAGTGGTGTCCCAACCTCGGCAGGTGCTGAATGGCATACCGGGTATCCAGTTGAAGGAACTCCCTGAGTCGAACTGGTGCTGCGGCAGTGCGGGCATCTATAACATCACCCAGCCTGCCCAGTCGAAGAAGTTGCTGAACAGGAAGCTGCAATGCATCGGCGAAACAGGGGCAGGTGCCGTGGCGACCTCGAATCCTGGCTGTCACATGCAACTGGTGAATGGGCTGCGCCAGAGCCCGGAAATCGCGTGCAAAGAAGTGACTCAGCCGGTGTCGCTCCTCGCCCGTGCCTACCGCGCGGAATGGGGCGAGGATTTGACGGAATCTTAGATGCCGGTCATCCGGCGGGCTTCTTCAACGAGACGAATAAACTCGGCGCGCTTGTCATCGGTCTTGGAATTACCCTGTGCTTTTTCGGCTAACTTCAAAACCAACTCATGATTCAGTGAGCCGAGGTTGTCCTCGCCGCGCATGAGGAGGCCGAAGCCGACAATGGCTGTTTCAAACAGGAAGTCCTCGCGAGCATTTTCCCATTTTTGACCGCGATCCAAGGCCTGAAGCTTGGAGCTATTGACGAAGGGGCCGACGGCTTGGGAGCTGAATTTGGCATTCGGCACCGTGACGGTGGCGAGGGAGCGGCCGGACTCGCGATTGACCTCTGCATTGACCTGGCTCGGAACGACCTCATACCACATGACATGAGCCGCTGCATTGCTGCCTCTCTCGGGTGCGATGTGGCTCTTGCTAAGCAGGCGAAAGCTACGCACGGCGAGCGTGTCAAAGGTGATCTGAAGCGGGTAAACATTCTTGGGGGACGTGGAGGCCAACTGATCAGCCGGCAACTGGACCAGGACCCGCAGAAGTTTGTGATCGGGGCTCCAAGGGCAGGAGGCTACCTCTGCTTTCCACGAGTGAAGCACCAAATCGGGGACTCGGTTTTTTTCGGGCTTGGGGGCCTCCTCGGGTGCTGCACGGTTCGGGGAAGCCATGGCACGATCATCGGTCTTCACCGGTGCGGGCCTGGTTTCAAAAGGGCGCAATTCGACGCGGCTGATCGCGGTGCGGTTGGTCGGGGTGTAGCCGATCGATTCAAAACCATTTCCATTTGGTTTGGGAGCTTCGGTCTTTGCCAGAGTGGGTGCGGGAGCAGCGGGTTCTATCTGAGGCTTGGCTGCCAGTTCCTGCGAAGGCGTCAATGCGGTGGCCTCGGGTGTTGCTGTAACGGTGGCGACTTGGGGTGCGACGAGTGCGCTCGGCAAAAGGGCGGGAACTGGCTTGGATTTTAACGCCGGAGTTGGTGGCTTGATTGGATTGGGAGCTGAGCTTGCGGAGGCGACGGTGTCGGAAGGGCGATGCGTCTCCAACTGACGACCCAACATGAAGGCCCCCGTGGTGACGGTGCCGACTGCGGCGAGTTTGAGAATGGTGCCGAAGATGGGCATGAAACGTGACTCACGCTTTGCCACGGGTTTGCACGGCATCATGGGCGTGTGGATGCGCGGCCCTTTTGGCGGCGTCAGCACGGTGTGGCGTTGGCGTGGCGTGAGGTAGTCCGTCGGGATGGGGGATCCCTGATGGAGAGCTTCGGCGATTTGCTCGATGCCAGCCAGTTCTGCGCGGGCATCGGGCTCGGACGCCAGCCAGACGCGCATTTCCTGCTCCTGCTCAGGTGTGAGTTCTCCCAGGGCGTAAGCGGTGAGATCGGGGGTGTCGGGTGATCTGGGGTTCATGAGGTGTGGGGGTGTTCTGAAAGTTCGTTTTTCAATAGCTCGCGGAGCCTTTTGATGGCGACGTGCATGATGAATCCCACATTGCCAACGCTGAGGCCAGTGGCGGTGGCGATGTCTTTGTAGGAGAGGTCGTGCACGTATTTGAGTCGGAGGACCTCTTGCTGATTGGAGGAAAGCAGTTCGACCGTTTGCCAGACGCGATCCGCCAGATCGTGGGTGTCATTCGATTGAGAGGGGTCAGGGCGCCAATCGCTGAAACTGGCGATGGCGTCATCATTGCCAATGTCGAGCCTTTGTTCTTTCCGAAGGACATCGAAGGCTCGATTCCGGCAAACGGTGTAGAGCCAGGCTTTGACATTGTCCCGGACCTTGTCGGGGTCGGAGAGGTAAAGTTTGAGGAAAGAGTCTTGCACGACTTCACGCGCCCGCTCCACGTCTCCGTGTAGGATGCTGGCAGCGTAGGCGATAAGGGCACTCTCATAAAGGTCGAGAGCCTGCTTTACCAGCGCGGGTGCGTCGTTGTTTTCCTGCGGGTCCAGCATGCTCTCATTTTGCACCTTCTGGAACGAATGGGGAAGGGGATTATTAGAAGAATGCTGGAAGAGTTTGGGATGATCAAAATTCAGGTTCCTCCCTTCATCCCAAGCTTGCGGGAATTCAGACATGACCTTAGCGTACCCAATCAATGGTCATCTCTCTCGAATCGTCAGTCCTAGGTGGTTATCTCACCAATGAAGTGCCCGGGTTGATTACGGGTGTGATCCATCTGGCTGGCCAAAAGCACCCGCTTTCATTGGAATTGAAAGGAAACTTTCTCCGGGACATCGCAGGCTGTCGTGTGGATTTCCTCAATCCCCTCCCGGACACGGACGCGGATCTGATCCAAAAACTGGCGATCACCCAGACCGGGAATGCGGGTGTGATGACGGCCTCCCACCGGGCGGGTAAATTGCCGAGGCGGCGATTGTCAAAAGGCGGAAGCTCTGCTGTCTCGGAGCCAGCCGGATTGAAGAACATGGTCTTTTTTGAGTGGTTTAACCCACAGGATCAACGCGTTTTAATCCAAAGTTGGCATCTTCAGCTCCGGGTCTCGGCTCCCGCTTGGACTTTGTCCCAGGAAAGCGAGACGGCGCAGCTCAGGCAAAGCCGGGCACGCCGGAAGCATTTTCTCCTCAATCGGAGGAAAAAAGCAGCACCCGACGAGGAGTCCAAGGAGGTCCAAAAGAGTCTGCCCGATCCCTTTTCAACCCAGGACATCATGAGGGATCCCTTTGCCTCCATCGGCTCCCTCGAGGTGCCTCAGACTCAGGGTGCTGAGCCAGTGAACCAGGCGGCGGATCCTGTGCAACGCTCCGCTGAACTGGCGGGTGACCTGAAGCGGTTTGAACAGTTGCTGGAGAATTGCGGTGATGTGGGTTCACGACCCGCCGTGATGAGACTTCTTTCGACGGTGGGAGATCTCGCTGTGCATCTTAGTCGTGTGCTGCGTCAGTTTGCGCAAGGAGAGCGGAAGCAGTGGAATTTCCTGGTGGTGGATCTGGAGCAGTCTCTGCCAATCTTCGGCGCGGGGGTCAATGCCTGTGACCGTATCATGAACGAGGCACCCCGAGGAACCGATACTCGATGGCTCTACACCCTGAGCCGCTGTCTCCTCAGCGTGGAGCTTCGAATCCGCGAACTCTTGATGATGCTGCGCGATCCGTAGCCGGGAGGGGCTTGAGTTTCGGAAGTTGGGTGACGGCGATGCGGAGCGAATCGATCGACACTGCCGCCGCACCGAATCGAATTTCATTGTAGATCTGGCTAATTGTCCCAAGGCAATCAGCGGCTTCTGGGAATGTCGCACCCGCGCGAATGGCATAAGTGCTGGCTCCCTCGCCCCGTGCACGCGGCAGTCCAGCGTGATCCAGACGGGAGCACACCTGAAGCCACAATCGTGTCGCTGGATCGGGATGTCGGCCCTTTCGTTTCAGCCAAATGACCATGCCGAAAATGAAGAGCGTGGAGCCAAATACGAGGGCGGCGAGAATCTTCGGCCAGTGCCAATTGACCAACCCTAATCGGTCGAGGTCGTCGCGCTGAGTGTCATCATCCGCAGTGATGATGCGGTCATACCATTCAAAGTTTAACTGATCCCAGGTGTCCTGAGTATTCATCCACATCTTCCACCACCAAGTGTCTCTCTGCTGAGCCAAGTCGCTCTCGGGGCCGCCTGCGAGAAAAGTCTCCAGATTGCCTGACAAGCGTCCGGGTGCCAGGGCGGCTGTGGGATCCACCCGAGTCCAGCCCGCACCGTTTAACCAGACTTCGACCCAAGCGTGCGCATCGCTGTCACGGACGACCCAATGACTACGCGTCTCTCTGAACTCACCTCCGAGGAAGCCGATCACCACCCGCGAGGGCACATCCGCGAGTCGCATCAGGGTGGCAAACGCGGCACTGAAGTGCTCACAAAATCCGAGCTTTCGTCGAATCACAAAATCTTCCAATCCCTTTTCACCTTCGTAAACACCTGGCTCCAAGGTGTATTGAAATCCGCTTTTCCGTAAATGTTCGAGCGCTGCTTTCACGACTTCTGCATCCGTAGTTTCAGGTGTTGGGCGAAAAGTTGAGGCAAGTTTTTCCACTTCACCACTGATCGTGAGGGGAACCTGAGTGGCTTGTTTTCGAGAGGCATCCGACAAAAACTCACGAGCGGGAGGGCTGAGTGATTCTGCTGTGTAACGGAGAACCGTGTCGGCGGGTCGATCTGCGATGGCGGCACCATCCTCGTCGATCAGTCCCCGAAAACGCGTGCCATTCACTCGGCTGACACGATCCAGAGCTGGAAGCCAGAGATCGCCATGAGGTTTCAGCGTGACGCGTTGCTGAATGCGTCGGGAGTCTTTGCCCGGAACTGCGACGGTATCGACGTAAGGGCGACCCCGAGTCCAGCGAAGGCCTTCACACTGCCAGAGCACCAATGTCCGCCAGTAACGCTGCGCAGGTGCCGGATTGCCTTCGAAAAACTCGGCTAGGAAGGCGGTCTCATTGGAGAGTGCGATCCTCGCCACGCTTCCGGGTTCCAACGTGTTGCTCAAACCACTTTGACTCTCGCCACGTCTGGCCAGCGTGTTGATGAAGCGCTCGGTGCCTCGCGGAAAAAAGAGAAACATCAAGACGACCAAGGGCGCGGCCTGCAACAGGATAGCCGCTGCTGAACCGAGTGTTGTCCGCAGGTATCCTGATCCGTGTCTCAAGCGAAGCCACGCCGTCGTGATGCAGAGAAAAACGCCTGCGGTGTAAAGCGTCCATCCCAGTGACTGCTCCATCGAGAGTGAGCACATGCAAAGGAACCAACCCAAAATGGCGAGAACCTGAAAATCTCTCGGGGTCCGAGATTCCAACATTTTTCCGCCGATGAAAACGAAAAGCAAGGCTGTGGCCGCCTCCATGCTGCGGTGCTCCGGTTCCGTCACAAAAACAGCTGCACCTCCGATCAGCATCAGCGCTAAACGCGCAGACAGGGGAATGACTTTTCGATGCAATACCACCCGCAGTGCGGCCCCGAGGAGGAGAAAAGCCATTCCGAATAGGGAGACTTCTCCGATCATGGGAACTAAGGTCAAAAGAAGCGATCCGCAGAGAAACGCCACATGGGAGTGCGGCACGATACTCTTCGTCTCATGCGAGGTCGGCACAGACCGGCCACTGATGCTCGCTTTCCTCTCCACACCATTGGGCATCAGGTAAGCGAGCGCTCTTCGACAATCGAAAGCGTGACTCGCACCTCGGCCTGGGCCGAGCAATTGATCTGGAAGTCGGAGTGTCCATACGAGTTTATCTCGCTCGCATTGCTCCACCCATCGAATCAATTGCCGCACGCGATCTTCCGGTGGAAGGCTGTTGGCATTCCAATCGAGGTCAATCACCTGGGGTGATTCGCTCGTCCATTGCTTTGTCATCAGCGGACGTTCTCGTGCGGCAGCTTTCCAGTCGATTTGCCTGGGAGAATCCCCGGCCTGCCAAGCGCGAACGCCCGCAAAATCATCGCCCGCCGCACGGCCAAGGCCCTGAGTCCCCTGAAAAGCAGAGTGAAGGGAGGGGCCGTTTTTTGGATGAGCCGGCAGGGGTAAGTCACCTGCGCCCTCTGGAATCTCGCGTCCGGTGACCGTCACTTGAATCATTTTCTCCGCCGTAAAAAACCCCAAGGGATAGAGGCTTCGGATGACGAGATTCAGCGGGCGATTTTCCTTGATGAGGCCTTTTGGGACCAGCAGTTCGTGGTGCTCAGTCGCATTGGAATCCAACTGCCGGACATAAACCGGCTTCACTCCTCCTGAGGTGGCAATCTCAAGACTGAATAGACTTTTCGACGCGGAGTTGCGGAGTCGGAAAGGAAGATGACCGGAGTTGGGACTGGCTGGACTCGCTGAGAATTCGACCTTGCTCACGTTCCAGCGGGCATAGAGCCATGACAAAATTCCGACGCTCGCAGCGGCGAAGGTTAGGAGGTAAATCGCGCCATTGGATTGAGAGGCCGCCGCATACCACATTGCCAAAAGAGTGCTTCCCAGCGCCACGCTGTTCCGGTTCATCCGCATCCGAACGCGGGCTGAATCTTGAGACATCACACCTCTCGCAATCATGGTCTCAAAGGACCGCGGTTTCCCTCAAAAGGCGAGCCGCTAGCTGATGGCCCGGAGTGCCCGTTTCCGCGCCGTCCAGGCGATGCCCCATGACGGCGACTCCTGTGGCGTGAATGTCTTCGGGGATCACCATCGGCCTACCTTCCATCAATGCCCACGCACGAGCGGCCTGGAGAACGGCTAGGCCGGCGCGAGGCGAAAGTCCTCGGCCGATTTGCCTGCTCGCTGCCAGAAGATCCTGAAGGTAATCGAGCAGAGGCGGGGCGACATGCACACGACGGCTCAGTTTTTGCAACTCGAGAAGTCTAGCCGAATCCATGGCGGGCTGGAGACGGGATAGAAGGTCTCGTCGGTCAGTGCCCTCCAACATGGCGCGTTCTGCAGAGCGGTCGGGCACGCCCAGTTCAAGGCGCATCAAAAAGCGATCCAACTGTGACTCCGGTAAGGGGAAGGTTCCGATTTGGGTCAGCGGATTCTGCGTCGCGATCACGAAGAACGGCGAGGGAAGGGGATAGGTTGCACCATCCGTCGTCACGCGTCCTTCTTCCATCGCCTCGAGGAGTGCAGACTGAGTTTTTGGAGTGCTTCGATTGATCTCATCAGCCAGCAGAACCTGAGCAAACACAGGACCTGGGTGAAAGACGAACGCTGCCTTTTCCCGGTCATAAACGGAAGCGCCCAAGACATCGGCTGGCAGAAGGTCACTGGTGAACTGAACTCTCCTGAACTCCAAGCCCAAAGCTTGTGCCAGAGCCTGAGAAAGCATCGTTTTGCCGACACCGGGAACGTCTTCGAAGAGCAAGTGCCCCTTTGCCAACAAGCAAGCCACGGCAAGCTTGATGGCGTCCGATTTGCCTAAAATAATCGTCCCCACTCTCGACACCAACTCACCGAGTTCATCCCGAGCACGTCGGGTTTCGTCATGAGAGGGCAGGTCCAGTGGCGGAGTTTGAGGAAGGGCAGACACGGTTGAAAGACTGTGGTGGTTTCTCAATCACAGTTCAACAGAGAATCATCCCTCACCCGATGATCTCCTTGATCGGATGCTGCCTCTCCACGCCCGTCAGCCTCGCATCCAGCCCCTGGAACTTGTAGCTGAGGCGCTCATGGTCGATGCCGCACTGGTTGAGGATCGTGGCGTTGATGTCGTTCAGGTGCGCGGGGTCGGTGGCGATGTTGTAGCTGAAGTCATCGCTCTCACCATAGGTCGTGCCGCCTTTGATGCCGCCGCCGGCCATCCACATGCAGAAGTTTCGCGGATGGTGATCACGACCGTAATTCGTCTGCGACAGACCGCCCTGCGAATAGACCGTTCGGCCAAATTCGCCGCCCCAAATGACGAGCGTGCTGTCGAGCAGGCCGCGTTGTTTGAGATCGGTCAAAAGAGCGCCGATCGGCTGGTCGGTGTCGCGGCATTGCAGGCGGATGTCGGCAGGCAGATTGCCGTGCTGATCCCAGCCGCGATGCAGCACCTGCACCACGCGGGTGCCGCGCTCGATGAGGCGACGGGCCAGGATAGCGCTGGCGGCAAAGCTGCCCGGCTTGAGCACTTCGGGGCCATACATGTCGAGCGTGGCTTGGCTTTCCTGTTTCAGATCGACCAGCTCAGGCACGCTCGTCTGCATGCGGAAGGCCATCTCATACTGCGAGATGCGCGTCTGGATTTCGGGATCGCCGAATTTCTCAAAGCTGTGCACATTCATCTCCGCCAGCGTATCCAGCATCGCACGGCGGTTCGTGGGCGACACGCCCTCCGGGTTCTTCATGTAGAGCACGGGATCCCCCACGGCACGCAGCGCCACGCCGCTGAATTTGCTCGGCAAAAAGCCACTGTTCCACATGCGGGTGAAAAGCGCCTGCGCCATCGCCTTCGCACTCCACGTCGGCGTCAGCACCACAAAGGCTGGCAGGTCATTGCTCTCGCTGCCGAGACCGTAGGCCAGCCACGAGCCGAGGCTCGCAAAGCCCGGCACCTCGCGTCCGGTCATCACAAAGGTGCATGCCGGGTCGTGATTGATCGCGTTCGTGTGCACCGTCTTGATTAAAGCGATGTCATCGACGTGTTTCGACGTGTGCGGCAGCAACTCGCTCACCCAGCGCCCGCACTGCCCATGCTGCGCAAACTTAAACAAACTCGGTGCCACCGGAAAGCGCGCCTGCTTGCTCGTCATGCCCGTCAGTCGCTGCCCACCCTGCACGCTCGGCGGCAAGTCCTTGTCATACCACTGCTGCAGACCCGGTTTGTAGTCCCAAGTATCGAGCTGTGACGGCCCGCCATTCATGTGCAGGTAGATGACCGCCTTCGCCTTCGCCGCAAAGTGCGGCAATCCCGGCAACGGCTCATGCACCTGCGTTTTGGAAGCCGCAAAAGCGTTGCTACCCATAGCATACGTCAAACCGAGCCCACCAAGGCGCAGTCCGCTATGTCCGAAGAACTGGCGGCGGGTTTGGAGGAGATTGGATTCGAAGAGAGGGGACATAAGCTTATGAGTTTGATGCTTGTAGCTTTTGGTGATGAAGCTGTCGCGCTTCAGATACGAACCGGAGAAACGCGAGGCGCTTTCCGCAATCAGGACAGACCTTGTCGAAGGTCTTCTCAGGTGGATGCACCTCCTGAATCAATGTCATGCGGCCGAAGCTAAGTCGGACGGAATCTGGAAGACCAAAGTACTCAGGTTGGTAAGAACCAAAGTCCACACAGCAGAAATTGCAGAGAATGAGTCGAAGTGAGTCAAAAACCCGAAACTCCGCATAGGTATGCAAGCCTTCGTGGAAATGCCGCAGTTCGTCTGGCAAAGCGCCACAATCCATGCAGGGAGCAACCTCGCGGGTCTCCATACCGGTAAAACAGATCGGACACTGTTCGGGATTCATGGTTACTCAGTTGCGGGTGACGGTTTCATCGAGGTTCAGCACCAAATTCGCGATCAAGGTCCACGCGGCGGTTTTTGGAGCAGGCGAAACTCTCTTCGGCGTCGATTCACCGACTGAAATCGCCTTCTCGGCGGCTTTGGGGTCTTTTTGATACAACTCGCGTTGTTTCGTCAAGGCGGCGGTGAGCATCGAAAACTCCTTCGTGTCCGGTTTGCGGCTCAAAACGGTGCGGAAGAGCCAGTGGAGGCGTTTTTCATCGTCGGGGCCTCCTTCAACGATCACGCGTTCGGCGAGCGCTCTCGCGGCTTCGAAGTGCTGGACGTCGTTCATGAGTTGGAGGGCTTGCATCGGCGTGTTGCTGCGTTCGCGGCGGGTGCAGCTTTGCTCGCGGTTCGGCGCATCGAAGTTGCTCATGAAGGGCGGTGGGGCGGTGCGCTTGAGGAAGCTATAGAGGCTGCGGCGGTAGAGCGCGGGGCCGTGGTCTTGCAGGTAGTAGCGGGTGTTGCTGTCGCCGTAGCCGACGGGTTCCCAGATGTTCGGCGGCTGGTAGGTGCGCACGCCGCGACCACCCATCTCCAAGTTGATGAGGCCGCTGATAAAAAGCGCGTTGTCGCGGATCTGCTCGGCATCGAGACGGATGCGAGGACCACGAGCGATCAGTCGATTGTCAGGATCGAGACTGAGGAGATTCGATTCGACCGGCGAGGCTTGTTTGAAGGCTTTGGTCATCAAGAACTGCTTGATGAGCTGTTTCACATCCCAGCCGCTTTTTTGAAAACGCACCGCCAGATCATCGAGCAGCTCCGGATGGCTCGGAGGCTCGCCCTGGGAGCCGAAGTCGTGGCTCGTCTTCACCAAACCGATGCCGAAAACCTGCTGCCAGAAGCGGTTTACGGTCACGCGAGCCGTCATCGGGTTTTCAGGAGCCACGAGCCACTTCGCGAGATCGAGCCGCGTGGCTCGGGCACCGGCTTTCTTCAGCGGATGAAAAGCGGCGGGTGTGGTGGGCTCCACTTTGTCGCCGAGTTTGTTGTAGGCACCGCGCATGGCGATGAAGGTGTCGCGTGGTGTTTCGGCATCGCGAAAGACGAAGGTGCCGGGAATGGCGGAGTCAGCGGCGGCGCGGGCTACCTTCGCCGCCCTCCAGGTCGTGCGATGCTTCGCCAGTTCGTCCGTGATCGGATGCGCGATGCGGGCGATGTAAAAGCGCAGCAAAGCCTCGCGACTCTTTGCATCAGCGACTTTCTCTGGTGCCGTCATCAGTGTCTTCAACTCGGCTGCCGGTACATCAGGGGGATTTTTTTTCGAAGCGCTCACTGCCTGCCACCAAGCTGTGAATGAGGCCAGCAAATCTTTGGATGGCGCGAGTTGACTCGTCACGCTGCACAAATCCCACATCACCGTGCCGCCCACCTGCTGCACAGCGAGGCTGTTGATGCGCGAGCCTGCTTTCAGACCCATCGAGGTGAGATCAAAGTTCAGCAAAGTCCACGCGCCGGGCTTCGGCAAGGAGCCAGCGCTCAGAGTGCCGTCTTTGCCGTAAGTCGTGGCATCAAAGACCTGTGCATCGCCCCACACAACGCGGCGACCATTGATCTCAATGGAAACCACGCCCGGCGTGTTCAGCGGATCGAGGCGCACCCAGGCAGTCAATCGCGGCGATTCGCCTAGAGCGATGGGCTCCAGCACGGGTGTGATGATTTCCTGACTGAACTGACCATTGCTGAGCAGCAACACACGCTTGCCTGACTTCGCACTGAACGCGGGCTCTTTCAGCCATGCACTGGCATTGCGTGTGGTGTTCCGAGTTTCGGTGCCGAGAGCGAATTCATCATCGAAAATCACCTGCGTGACTGTTTGAACGGCCGCAGCAGGCTTGAGCGTCGCGGGATCGACATAGGCCACGTCTTTCACGAAGGCTTCGAGGGACTTCAGTGCATCCGCTTCGGCCTTCGTTGAGACTTCGAGCGCTTTTTGCTGCTTGGGCTTCGGAAGGCGCAAAAAGGGCTCCGTGGTGGAGATGTTCTTGTCCATCGCTGGATCGGCGCCGCTGTAGAAAAAGGCGTAGAGCGAGTAAAACTCCGCCGTGGTCAGCGGATCATATTTGTGGTCGTGACACTGCGCACAGCCGCCCGTGAGGCCCAGCCACGCCGTGGTCAGCGTCGCCGCACGATCCACCGCGTAAAGATGGCGATACTCCTCATCGATCGCGCCGCCTTCGCTCGTCGTGACATTGCAGCGGGAGAAGCCCGTGGCGGTGATTTGATCCGGCGTGGCATTTAGGAGCTGATCGCCCGCGATTTGCCACACGGTGAATTGATCAAACGGTAGGTTCGTGTTGAAGGCCTTCACCACCCAGTCGCGGTAGGCCCAAGTGCTGCGCTCGTTGTCGAGATGCAG
>CAMBPV010000047.1 GCA_945869695.1 Prosthecobacter debontii | reverse complement strand
AGGAATCCGATCTTCATTATCGAACTGTTCACTGGATTCAGGCAAAAAACCGCGATCCCGGCAAGTGCGCCCAAAGTGCAAATTCGAATCAATCGAAGATTGGCTGGGGAGTCAAAGTGCATTCGAATCACAGGTCCGGGATTGAGCTCGTCTATGAACAACGAGCCAGATAGATTTCATGATGTTTTTCGGCACCGATAGACTCTGCCCCCTGTTGAAAGGAGATCGTTCAAGACTGAGCCGGGCTGGCTAGGAATGAATTCGCCCTCGAGTTGCTGGAGATATCGTTCTCGAGGATCCCGCAGTCTTTCATCACCGGGTGGACGGCAGATGCGACCAACTGACGCAGGTAGAAGGGTTGATTCACGACGAAGTGATGGATGCTGTGAGTGCTGCCAAAATTGCAGCAAAAGATTTGAAGAGGGAGCAGATACCAGGCCGTAAGGATTTGAGTCTGCTGGGTCACACCTTCGACGTTTCCATAGTAGTGCATACTGGAAGACATGATCTGAAGACTGGCCTGCCGGATAAAGTTTGGCAGCAGCCAGATGACCGCAATCGGTGTCAGTGACTCATGAAACGAAGTAAGCCACGAAGGCAGGGTATAAACAGGAAGTTGCAGAGCGGAAAGCACCTGCACACCGGCCAGGGAAATCGTGGAGCCGACAAAACCATACCACAGATTCTGAAATACAAACTGGACCGGAAAGCTGCCAACCAAGAGCCGACGGACGTGGAAAATCTGGGGGGCATCCCTCCACATCCGCCTCATGTTAATGACCAGACTCAGGGGTTGATCCAACATAGTCAAAAGGCGCTGCCACCCCATCGGCATGCCGTTTCCGATGAGTCGCTCCTCCACGTCATCAGGCCGACCCGAGGCCTTGTGGTGGTTCAGGTGGAGAGACTTCCGAGCCCACGGGCTGAGCGTGTTTCCCCTGAACGTCCAGACGATGCCATACATGATGTTTTGCACCCAACGAGAGTGTCTAAAATAGAGCTCATGCATCAAGTCATGCTCCACCTCATGAAGAAGCGAAGCGAGGAAGGCATTGGCGGGCACCGCGACCCATGCTGAGATCCATCCTCTTAAGTAAGCGACTGACATGATCACCATTCCCATGGCCGAAACCAAAGTAATACCGAGACCGATCGCATCCTGATGATTCAAAACGGGATACCGCTCCCGGAGAGAGTGGTCAGCGCTCCGAATGGATTTGATAATCCGCGCCCTGTGTCTCCGCTCTTCGTTCTCTTTCGTCATTCGAGGAACAGAGGTATAGGGGAAAGGATTGAGTCGGTCAAGTCAGAGCCAAAGCCCCGCCTTCACAAAGCTCACTTTTACCAAAAGTCTTCAACTCCCGATGCCCCATCGCATGGGCTACGGAAAGCCATAGACGATTGTGCGCCGCCTTTTCAAACTTTAGGTTTCGCCCCATTTTGAATCCGGCACCACCGCCCACCAAGACATAGGGAATGTCGTCCAACGTGTGGCTGTTTCCCTTTCCAAGTTCATTCGTCCAAACGAGCAGCGTGTGATCCAGCATGGTGCCTTCACCATTCGGCTCCGGCGTCTCGCTGAGGCGTTTAGCGAGGTGGGCAAACTCACCCGCAAACCAGACATTGATCTTCATCAGCTTTTCATAACTCGATTTGTTATCATCCGGATCATGAGAAAGCGAGTGGTGCCCCTCCTCGATACCCAACCACCGCATCTGCGCCATGCCCACTGAACGCATGTATTGAAGAGTCGCTACCCGGGCCATGTCATTGGCCAAAGCGTTCACGAGAAGGTCGATCTGAATACGACTGATCTCCGGTGTGTTGTCGTTCACCAATTCAATGCTCGGATCCACTTTTGGCACCGGATGAGTGAGACTGCTCTGCTTATCGGCATCGGCCAAATCCTGCTCCAGACTGCGGACGAGGGTGACGTGCTGATCCAGCAGGGCTTTGTCCCGTGAGCTCAGCTTTGAGGAGACGCGCTTCAGGTCGTCACGCACATCATCCAGGATGCTGACGAGACTGTCCTTGTCCTTCATCTGACCATACAGCTTTTTCAAAATCTGATGCGGATCATCAATGGGCGCGATGGGTTGATTCCCCCCAGCATAGCTCATTCGCGTCCATGGATCTGCCCGCTCGGGCACTGCCACCCCGAATTCCAGAGAGCCAAACCGGGTGCGCGTCTCAGGGCGGCTCTGGAGGAAGTTTTTGATCTCCTGATCGATGGAAATGTTACTGGCCCAGCCCGCAGGATTCCCCCCTCCGCCCATGATGTTGCCCTTCATGAGTTCGTCACCCGTCAGGAGACAGCTCATGCCTCGCATGTGGCTGTCACCATCTCCCCTCACCAGATTATTGATCCCGTGCAGCACCAGGGTTTGCTTTTTGAAGGCCTCAAGTGGCTTGAGGATCGACTTGAAGGCAAAGTCCGCGCCTTCCCGATCAGGCCAAAACTCATTGGGCAACGTGCCATTGGGTGAGAACATGATGATGAGGCGCTGCCGACGCTGCGGAGCAGGCGCCCCCGTGAGGCTGGAAAGCCCCGAGAGAAAAGGAAAGGCAGCGGCGGAGATGCCGAGATCCCGCAAGAACTGACGACGCTGAAAGGGCTTCATGGGAGTCATACGATTTAGTTGGAGCGATCTTATTTTTTCTTCGTTTTCAGACTGGCCAAATAGGCTACCACATCCCGGATCTGGCGCTTGGTCAGAATGCCGAGCATGGGAGGCATGATGCTCATGGGCGGGGTCATGGTCGTGATCTGATCGCGGGGAATGGTCTTGATGGAAGAGTCCACCATGCGAATCCGCACCTGTTTGGGATCTTCCCGATCCAGCGTCCCGGCGATGTTCTTCCCATCTTTAAGAATGACGGAGACGAGACCATAACCCGGCGCGACAACGGCCGTCGGATTCAAGAGAGATTCTAAAAGATAGCGTCTGTCCTTCTGCGTCCCGATCTGCTTTAAACTGGGGCCCACCAGACTTCCTTCCTTGGCCTCCACCGTATGACAGGCGATGCAGTTGGCACCCAAGTGATTGGTCACGATCTCCCGGCCCGACAAAACCTGTCCGCCTTCGATCAATTCTTGATGGGTCGCGGGAAGGGCGGCCAGTTTTTCACTCAAACCATCACGCTTGGCAGCCGCCTCCAGAATGTCCAACTGCATGTCCGCAGGTGCTTTTCCTTCCATCATTCGATCGAGCCACTGAGTGATCAGCCCATCGTCTTTGGAATCGGCGAGAAGAGAAAAAACGAGCTGCCGAGTCACAACATCGCCCGTTTCCAACACGGAGGCGGCCTCAGCAATGGCGCGATCTGGCTGATGAAGGAAGAGCTGCTTCAAGGCCTCCCGCTGCAGTTCGATGGGGGCTGTTTTTGACATACCCAGATCCAAGGACGCATTGAACTCGGAAGACGAGGCATGCTGTGAAGAAATCAACTTGAGCGCTTCAGCGCGGAGAGGGGCTCGGGCCTTTTTATCAGCGATGATCTGCGCCAACACGCCGGGCTCGACCCGAAGTTTGAGCTGCATCAGCAATTCCACCGCTTTGGCCTTGAGATTCCCATCACGGATCGCGAGCAGCGCATCGACATTTTTTTGCACCCGACCTGCAAAGGCCTCCACATCGCGAGGGGCGGCCGCATGGGCATGCCCGTCGATGCGGTCGAGTCGAGGAGGGCTCGCGAATGTCAGCAGAACATCAAGCGCCTCGCTCTGAAGTGGGCCTGAGGTCAAAGCAGCAGACAGAACAGGCTCGGGTTCTCCCAGGCGGAGACAGGCATTCAGACCTCTCCGGGAGCTGCGCTCAATGAGTGCAGGCAGCGCAGCAGGGATGCCGGCATCATCATGGATCGCACGCTCGGCATCGTCAGCCAAAGTCGGATCTGCGAGGAACTCCGAGACCCTCGGCGAGCTTTGTCTGGCGAGAGCGAGCAAGCAGCAAAGGCGCACATTGTCAGAATCGTCTGCCACGCGGGAAGCGAGACTGGACTCCCCCGCACAACCCGCCAAGCCCGTGACCATGGCATGACGCAGAAAGGGATCCGCGCCGTCCTTCGCAGCAGCAGCGAGGAGCGCCTTTTCAGCCGCAGCTACCCGCCTCTTTCCCAGAGCGATGGCCGCATAAAATCGCACCCGAGGTGAACTGTGATTCAGCAAGGGAATCAACGGGGAACCATCGACTTCAGCATCGCCCATCATCTTGGCAGCTTGCGTCAGGACCTCGGCGTTTCCATCCTTCAGCAGCAGCATCATGACATCGGCCGATGTCTTCTTAGCGCGGAGTCCTTGTCCCAGCCCCCAGATGGCATGGATGCGAGCCATCTCTTTGGCCTTCAGGTTCTGGGCCACGGCCGCGAGGGAGGCAAAGTCTCCTTTCTTCACCAAGGCAAACTGCGTGCCGAGACGCACCCGCTGGTCCGCATGACCCAGCAGCTCAACTTGAGGAGCCTCAAAACCCGCCCGGATGAGTTTTGCCGTCTCAGCACGCTGCGGATTTTCTTCGGCGGAGGGATCATCGGCCGTCCAGACCGCACCTTTTTGATCCAGCGGATATCCCCCATCCCAATCCGCCGTGATGAGTGCACCACCCGGCGTGAAGGCCAGACCAATTCCCATCGTGCCCGCGTGAATGAGTCGCTCATGAGTCATCCGGAAGGAACTGCCCGCCGGCACAATCTGAAACGCATTCATCTGACCTGAGGGAAATTGATTCAAAATAAAATGCCTCCGAAGTGATGCCCCGAGCGCCGTGCCCGGCTCGTGCACAAGACCCGCAGGTCCATTGGAGTAGTTGGCAAGCGGAGGCGTGATGAAACGTGGCTGCCCGGGATGTGCAGGCTTCCAAAGGTTTTCCTCGACCCAACGACTCTTGGTTTTTTGATACTGATGTCCGCAGCGCCACCCCGAGTCACTTAGCTCGGTGATGTAAACGAAACGCTCACGCTCACTCGGCATGTCCGCATCATTGTCCACGCCAAAAAGATTGCCGTAATCATCAAAAGCCACCTCCTGCACATTTCTCAAACCGTGCGCGAAAACCTCCAGTCCCGTGCCATCTGGCTCGCAGCGCAAAACGCAACCCTCGTGCGGGTAAAACCACTGCTTACCCTCCTTACTGGTCACATTGACGCCTTTGTCCCCGATGCTCCAGTAGATGCGCCCATCAGGACCCACACGCGGCCCATGCATGTCATGACCCGCATACGCGATGTGCATCCCGAAGCCATGGGCCACGATCTCGCGCTCATCCGCGACTCCATCATCATTGGTATCCCGCAGCCTCCAGAGGTCTGGGGCGATGGTCACATACACCCAGCCATCGTGATACAAAATGCCTGCGGCAATTCCGGTGACGACACTGTTGAATCCCTCGGCAAAAACAGTCATCTGATCCGCTGTGCCATCGTCATCAGTGTCCCTGAGTTGGTAGATCCGCTCGGAGAAAAATGTCAGATCCTTCCAGTCAATCGAGCCATCTTTATTGTGATCCGCCAATCCACCTCGCGGCGTGCGCACTTTTCCCGGAGCCAGTTCTGCTTTGAGAAAGGCCTCCTTCTCATCGACGCTCGTCAGCGAAACATCATCCGCGATCCACATCGGATGTTCGCGGATATCGAGGTCCCCCACCTTTCGGCGTGTGGTCGAAGTGACATAAACCCGCCCCGCAGGATCGACCGTGATCGCCACCGGGTCGGGCACATTGAGATCACCTGACCAGCGTTGAATCTGCAGAGCCGAGTCGGAATTCGATTTGACCCCCTTTTTTTCTGCGGCAAGACCCGGAAAAGCCAGAAAAGTGAGGATGATGAGATGACAATGAAGTTTCATTGAAAAAGGTCGGAGAGCGCGCGAGAGAACGATTGTTCTTGCCGCCGCAAACAGGACTCGTCAAAGTCAGTTTACGTTTGCAGGTGCGAATGTAACCCAACAAAACCAAACCCAAGATTCAACCATGAGCCAAATTGTTCCCCTGATTAGTTCCGAAGTTGCCGGCCCGCTCGGCTTTATCCACCTCCCCCGCCTCTGGCAGAAGGCCTCCCTTGCGGCCGCAGGTAAGCTTCACTCCGAGTATCCCGGCATCGGCTGTGGCTATGACCAGATGACCCTGGATGCCCTCGGCATCAACATTGACACCTTCAAAGCTTTCATCGACACAAAGCCCAGCTATCCCCAACTCGAAGCTTGGATCAAGGCTCAGCCCGGCGCCAAGATCACCAAGGCCGACGCTTACAAACACAACGTCGCCATTCGCGGTTACATCCACGGGGACGATGTCCGCAAAGGCATCCTCGACTCCTGCGGCATCACCGACGAAAGCGGCGTGAACCCAGGTGCGGTTGACCTGAACAACCTCGACGACTGGCAGATTTTCTGGGCACAAGAAATCAAATAGTCCTAGCCGTCACCGATTCCCAAAACCTCGCTTGCCCATCGGTGAGCGAGGTTTTTTCATGCCCTCGCTGTCCTCAGGAACGTGGAACAGGATTGCATCCTGTTCTCCCAGCCCTCCAAAAACTCGAAACCAGGAACATCACCACCCCTCCTTGGACTTCCCATGTGTTTTTCATGATGGGTTCCCCGACACCTTCTTGCATGAAATCCGGCCTTCGGGGGGCAACTGATTCCAAATGTAATTGGTTAGGTTGGGGCGGGGGTAATAGAAACTTGAAACTCATCCCCGTGTTTCTGGAATCAAGGCGGAGGCAGGGGGATGTCATTGGAGACGGTGGGCGTGGGTGCTGGGGCGGGCTGAGCGGGGGGATTCCGGAGCTGCGGTGGGACGGCGTTGGGACTGTTGGGAGGTGGGGCGGCGGCGGGGCGACCAGGGATGGCGGAGCCGACGGGGGAGACGGTGCCGGCTGGGGTGGGCTCGTCTGCGGGGGCTGAGGCGGATTCAGCGGCAAAGGTAACCCAGCCGAATTCGGTTCCCTTCTGGAGTTGGATGCGGGTTTTGTCAGGTGTGGCTCCGGGATTGACGCGGACGATCTTTAAACCTTCCTCGTTCTCAGCTCCGATGCGCACCTCGGTGATGAGCGATGTGGATTTATTCACCAAGACAGCGGCAATGGCTCCGTCCACCTCGTAAACGCCAGCGAGCGAGAGTGAATCGGTAAAGAGGGGGCCTTTGGGCTCATCGTCGGGTGGCGGAAGGGCCTTGGTGGTGAAGATGGAGTTCTCCCAAAGCTTGGCGTAATGCTCAAGCGGAGGAAAGGCGAGCGGCGCATCGTCCGCAGGCTCGGGAACGATGGCGGGCGCGACCGGCTCCTGAGCGAAGAGACCAAGGGGCAGCATCCAAAGAGCGAGCCACCGCAGAGGAAAGAGGGCTTTTGATTTCATAGAAGTCGATGTGAAAAATCAGTTGGCATTGGTTAGCTTCGCCGCGTGGCCTTCGCGGTAGAACTGGGTGATCTCGATCTCGCAATTCACGGTTTTTCCTTTTCCGGTGGGTGCCATCTGAAAGCGTGTGATGCCGAGGAAGGACTTCGGTTCTTGAATGGCAAACATCCAGGCGAAAAGCGCCTGCTCTTGAACTTCATTGAGCGTGATCTTGACGGAAGCCTTGTCAAAATAGCCCGCCTTCTCAGCCTCCTCGGTGAGGCCATCGGGTCCGACCTGGGTGCGCTCGGACTCGACGAACTCTTTGTTGCTGATGGTGATGGCGGCGGTCTGAGCCTGGGCTTTGATGATGTCCAGCAACTTGCTGCGGGCTTCTTCGAGTGAGCCGAAGGAGGGCACGTTGTTTTGGGCCCAGTCGCTGCGCCCCTGCCACTCGGCTCCTTGCGCGATGTTCCGCGTCATTTCTTCGAGACGATTCCGAAGCTTCTCGTTCCCCTCCGTGATGGAGCGGTAGCTTTTCAGCGAGAAGGTCAGCAAGCCTCCGCCAACGATGATGCTGAACAAGATGGCAAAGGCAACGAGAAGTAGTTTTTCACTCTTTTTCATGGTCGGACCCCTTTCAATTCAAATGTGGCGCTGTCGTCGCTATGCATGGTGGGAGGTGGCGTCTCCCAGGCAAAGAGGCCCAGTGACTCAGTATTCTTGATCTCCTGCGCATACTTGAGCGCGAGAGAGGATGAGGGTGAACGCCCCCGGAGCATGACGCGATCTCCGGCGCACTCAAAGTGGGTCAAAGCGATCTCCTGCGCAGATTCGGGCTCCATGCAACGGAGGAGAATGCCCATGGGGAAGCGCTTGGGATCGACGGCGGAGGCGATCTCCTCCCAGCTTTTCCGATGGTCCTCGACCTTGGAGGCACGCGGCGTGAGGTCGGCCACGCGATCGAGCAACTGATCCCGCTCACGCGAGGCAAAAACGGTGAGCGTGGCGATCGCGGCGATAGCCAAAGCGACGAGCGCTCCGGCTCCGAGTGCCAACATGCGAGTCCGCGCGCTACCGGCCTGCTTGACACGGGCCGCGACGATGTCGGCAGGGACGAGACGCGACTGACCTCTCGGTGGCAAGAAAGGCGCGGGCCTCTCAGCGCGCACGGTTTTGATGCTGGTGGTCTTTCCGATTTGAGCGACATCGCCCTCTTCCGTCCAAAGCACAACCTGCTCGATGTTTCCGAGCACGCGCTGAAAGCGGAGTTGAAGACAAATGTTATTCAGCTCCGCCAGGGCGCCGGAGTCCAGTCTCGCTGCCGAGAGAGGGCTGAAGTAAACAACATGCGCACCGCTCGTGATGGCCACGACCCATTTGCCGAGCTCACGCCAGATGACGATGGAATCCTCAGGCATCTGATGACAACGGGCGCTGGTAACGACCTCGTCAGGCAGCTTGTTGCTCATGTCAAACGGCGCGGGTTCATCCTTCAACGCGGAGATGCAGGTCAAGTGCGCCAGATCATCCGAAGCGATGATGGCAACACTCATGTCGTGCTCAGCACCTGCGGTGCGGACACCGAGGCGCTCGAGGTGAAGCTGAGCCATGTCGCGGACGTAAGCACTCTCACCCTTCAACCAGGCGGGAAGCGTCCAAGCTGAGGAAGCAGGAAGTGCGAGCACATGCCGCAGACCTTCACGGGTGAGTGTGCCTTCGTTTTCAAAAACTTGCTCCAACTCCAAGGGACCGGCCTCGGGTCCGACCCAGCGCTGCCAGCCGACGGCGGCGGGGATGAGAAGTTCACAACGATGTTTAGATTTAACGGCCATGATGGGGCATTTCTCCTCTCCAGAGGATTTGATTGTTCTGGGTGATGACGATGAGCTTGCGGGTGCTATCACCCATGGTGCCAATGCTCTCAACACGACGGATGGGTCCGGCGAACTGGACCCATTGATTGAGTTGTTGAACGATGTTGGGCTGGAAGACTCCGAGCAATTGGGCGACTTGGACTGCCGACGTCAGCTTTTGGTCATCTCGGGTGTGCTTGGCTCCATCGGCACCGAGACGAAAGCGAGACAAGGGTGCGACGCGCTCCATCGGCACATCAGCCAAAACGCTGATGAGATCCTCCCGCGCGTCATTGACGTCGATACGACCATCGCCATGCACCGTGAACCAATCACGCCACCCTGGGTAAAAAGCATGAACCTGCTCCATCCCGCGAACGAAGAGCATTTCATCGAGGTCTTTGAACGGCCGATTGAAAGGCATGTCGTCAAAACCCGCCCGCTCGTATTCGCGCTTCTCCGCGCCATTGAGTGAGACGAGGCTATCCTGATCGACCCAGTCTTTGAGGGCATCGATCAAGGCGGAGCTGAACTCTGGCTTCATGCCCCATTTGGTAAAAAGGCGACGGATGAGCGAGCGATCTGGCTGCATCAGAAGGGTGTTGATGTTGAAGCGGGCCTCCTCGGCCACGATGTTCACGGAGTAACTGCCTCCATTGTCACCCGTGCGATGAAGCAACGGATCATCCACGGTGATAACCGGATGCTGGCCGACTGCGAGTCCCATCTCGGCGTAGCGTTTGGCATAGATGCGACCGCGTGTGTCCTTGGTGTATTTCGAATCTGTGGCCAGCATCTTGGCTCCGCCAAAGACGATCATTCCGAGGATGGCGATCAGCCAGAAAACAGCAATGAGCGCGGAACCGCGCTCGCTGATTTTCGAAGTGACAGGGTGCAGCTTCATCTCGGAGGGCCGGACACTTGTCCGAGTTGAGGTGGGTTGGGAGCTGCGGGAGCGGGGGCCAAATCATTGGCGACCCAAAAGGTGAAACCAAAGCGGCGAGGATCTCCCTCGAAGGCAAAGTTCAAGCGCATGAAGAGCGGAGGTTGCGGCCTCTTCTTGGCATCCCAGGTGGATGACCATTCTTTTTTGATGGGCTCGTAGAATTCCCAATCGCAGGAGCTGAGGCCTTCGAGAATCGGCAACTCAGAGATGAGTTTGTATTCGTCAGGCTGCGTCGGCTTCAGTGGGCGCTTGAGATGGCGGACGACAAAAGACTTCCCCTCCTCCCGACGCTCGAACGAGAAGCTCACTGCATCAGCACGACGCACCGCACGCGTCCAGGCGAAGGGCACGGAGCCGTTTTCGATGAGCAGCTTTTTGTCTTTGGCGGAAAAGCGAATCCCTGAAGGCAATGACTCGAGATACTCACGCCAGATGCTGACAAAACTATTGATGCGAGTTTCGAAGACTCGGGAGCGATTGATGGATGAACCCAAAGTGACCGCACCCCCCCCGACCGCATAGACGCCCCCAATCAAAAACACGATCAGCGCCATGGCGGCGATGACCTCCAGCAGCGTGAATCCGCTGCGGAGAGAACGATGCACCGCAACCCGAAGGACGCGGCGGGAGCGGGCGTCAGTAGGGGCTGTTGGGTGAATAAACATAGGTTTCCATGCTCCGTTTCATGAGCTGCTCGCGACCATCCTGAAACCAGGCCTCCGCGCGGACTAAAAACATGTGGCTCAACTCATTTTTATGCTTGGTGAGGAGCTTGATCTTTTGAATGGAAGCAGACGCGCCGATGCGATCATCCGTGAGCGGGAAGCTGAAGGTCTTTGGTTTCAATTCGGGCTGATGCGCCACCTCAGAAAGCACGGACTCGAGCACGCGCATGACCTGGGCATCTTGTCTGCCCACGCGATTGGCACGGCCCATTTGATCCAGCGCATTGGTCATGCCGACGGCAACGGTGGCGAAGAGTGCGAGCGCGAGAATGACCTCGAGAAGAACGAAACCGCTGCGGCGGAAAATGAGGGAATGGGAGCGAGTGATTTTCATATCAGCCCTTCACGATGATGTTCCTTTTCCGAGCGCAGCCGGTCAGAGGATCAAATCCCATCTCGATGCTTCCTCCTGCCATCTCGACGCGGATCTCGATGGGCTCACAAACTCCTGTGGGGCTAAACTCCCAGGTCTCGCCCTTTTTCACCTTGCGGAATTGTTTCTCTCCGAAACGACGAACTTGAAGATTCGAGGCACCGAAGGCCGAGGCGATATCCAACTGGACCGGGCTGTAGCTAGAGATGGCTTTCATCAAGGAATCACGCGTGGTGATTTCAATGGCGGAGGCGGCGCGGCGGAGTTCGTTTTCAGCAGCGACTCCAGTGATAGAAAGCGAGGCGACTCCGATCAAAAGCATGGCGATGCTGAGCGCCACGATGACCTCGACGAGCGTGAATCCAGCATGGCCGGAAGCCGCACTCCGAAGAGTGCGGCTGCGGTGCGCCCGAGGGGCTCTGACTAGACTGACTTTCGTCATGAAGGTGTTTTGAGCCGATGCGGTTTAGAGCATCCAGTTTCCGATGTCGTCTGCGGTTTCAGCCTGCTCGTCTGGACCTGCGGAGTAGATGTCAAATCCACCTTTGTCCTTGGTGCCGGGACGGCGGTAGTGGTAGGGATGGCCCCATGGATCGACCATCATCTTCTTCAGCACGGGGCTCCAGCTCTGGGGTGAAGAGCGGCCTGTGGGACGCTCGATGAGGGCGTTGAGGCCTTGTTCCGTGGTAGGAAGGAGAAGGCTCTGGGCCTCGTAGGTGCGGAGCGCGGTGGTGAGCGTGCTGATGTCAGCTTTGGCGCGGCCTTGTTTGCCAGTGCCGAGCACGTCGGTGAACATCACGGCCCCTGCGCCGACAAGGAGGGCGATGATTCCGAGCACGAGCATCATTTCCACGAGCGTGAAGCCGCGGTTTTTTCGGGTTTGTAGTCGATGTGTTTTCATGGGTTTGGTTATGGGGGTGTTAGGGGATTATTTGGAGACGCCAGAGATCGTCTGGAAGATGGTGGAGACCATAAGGTAGGCCATGATGCCGACCATGCCGGCCATGAGGCAGATGATGGCGGGCTGGATGATGGCGGAGATTTTGTCCACGGTTTTACTGAGCTCGCGATCAAAACGCTCCGCGGCCTTGGACAGGGATTCTGCGATCTTCCCGGTCTGCTCGCCGACGGAGACCATGTCGAGAAGGAGAGGTGGAAAGTGGCCACTGCGATCGAGGGCACGCGACAGTGACACGCCTTCCGATACTTGATTCATGACGCCACTGAGTTCCTCACGGAGATAGGGATTCTCAGTGGCCTGTTGGGTCAACTGAAGCGCGTGGGTCATGGGCAGGCCGCTTCCGATGAGATTGGAGAGCGTCTCCAAAAACTGCACGTAGAATCGTGCTTTAAGGATCTGGCCGAAGAGAGGGAAACGAAGGGTGGTGCGCGCCCAGGGGATCTTTGATTCCGGACGTGAGCGCCAGGCTTTGAAGACGATCCAACCCACGATGCCGATCATGGCGATGAGCCACCAGACTTTTTTAAAGGCACCGCTGATCACGAGAATGATCTGAGCACCGAGGGGCATGGCACCTCCGGTTTCAGCCAGGAGTTCCGTGAGCTTGGGAATGAGGTAGACAATGAAAAGCAAAGTCACACCCACCGCTGCGGCGATGAGGAATGCCGGGTAGATCATGGCAAACATGACCTTGCCGCGCAGTTCTTGAAGCGAGCGAAGGTAAGCGGCCTGACGTTTGAGGATGGCGGGCAAGGAACCACTGGCTTCGCCAGCTGCGGCAAGTGCACAGAAGAGTCCGCCGAAGCTGGGCGATGTGGCGGCCACTGCTTTGGAGAAGCTCATGCCATCACGCACTTTGGAACGCAGCACAGTGGCGAGTGTTTTAACGCCTGAGAGTTCACGACGGCGTTCCATGGTGCCGAGTGCTGGCTCGAGTTGGATGCCTGCTGCGAGGAGATCAGATAACTCCTCGGTGAACATGACGATCTGAACGAGCTTGAGTTTGATCGGACCGTTGTCCTGGGATTCCTGCACCACTTTCGCAGCGGCTTTTTTGGCTGTGCTGCTGGCGGTGACCACGCCCTCCCCTTGCACCAACTTGAACGGCTGCAGGCGCTGCTTCCCGAGCAAGGCAAAGGCCTCGGGACGATCGATGGCATTCAGCTCACCCGTGACGGTGCCTGAGGGGCCATGGGCGCTGTAGGTGAAGGAGGGCATGACAGATTTGGTTAAGCGGCCGCGAGCGAGAAGGCGGACGGGGCGGCGGGTAGGATCGTTTCCTGGTGGTCCCGCTCAGCTGCGGTGACGGAGAGCACTTCTTCAATGGTGGTCTCACCCATCAGGACTTTTTGGAAGCCGTAACCGCGCATCGGGATGTAGCCGTCACGCATGGCTTGCTTTGCCATCTCAGCGGGATGAGCGCGGGTGTTGATAAGATGCTGAAGCGATGGCGTATTGAGCACCACTTCATAGATGGAGAGCCGACCCTGGTAGCCGGAACCGCGGCAGCTTTCGCATCCTTTGGCCTTCATGATCTGGCCGGGGGCATTGAGCGGAAATCCGATGGACTCGAGGTAATCCTGCTCGATCTGGGCCGGAGTGCGGCAGACGGGGCAGAGTTTCCTGACGAGACGCTGAGCAAAGAAAGCACGCACCGCGCTGGAGACGAGGAAGGGCTCGACTCCCATGTTGATGAGACGAGTGATGCCGCCGATGGCGTCGTTTGTGTGAAGCGTGCTGAAAACCAAGTGACCGGTGAGCGCGGCGCGGATGGCGATCTCGGTGGTCTCGAGGTCACGCATTTCTCCGACCATGACGACGTTCGGATCACCACGCAGAATGCTCCGAAGCCCAGTGGCAAAGGTGAGGCCGATCTCGGGCTTCACGGCGATTTGCACGGCACCCGGGAGCTTGTATTCGACAGGATCTTCGATGGTGACGATGCGGCGGTGAGTCTGATTCAACTCAGACAAAAAGGCGTAGAGCGTGGTGGATTTACCCGAGCCCGTGGGGCCGGTGATGAGGATGATGCCGTTCGGGAGTTTTAGCAGTTCATCAATGACTGGCTTGATGGTGTCGGTGAATCCGAGAGATTTGATGGAGACCTGTTGATTCCCTAGGAGACGCAGGCTGACGCTCTCGCCTTCGACAGAAGGAATGGTGGCGACGCGGACATCAATCGGTGATCCGTCCATTTCCAAATTGATGCGTCCATCCTGGGGCAAACGCTTTTCGGCGATGTCGAGGCGGGACATGATCTTGAGCCGGGCGATGACGGATGACTGAAGCGATTTGATGTTCTCCGGGACGGGCAGCTCTTCAAGGCGGCCATCGATCCGATAACGAATGCGAAGTCGGTCCTGCTGCGGCTCGACGTGGATGTCAGTCGCACGCTGCTCGATGCCGCGGCGGATGATTTGATTCACAAAACGCACCACAGAGGCTTCCTCATCCTCGGGTTCATCGAGAACGGTGACTTCATCTGCTAATTCTTCTCCACCCCACTCGGCACGGCCGCGCAGGATCTTTTCAAAGGTATCGGCTCCGAGGCCGTAAAGTTTCTGAAGGCCCTCGACGATTTTGGTGCGCTGCCCGACGTGCCAGACCACGGGGTGATTCACACTGGCTGCGACACGTTGAAGGGTGACGAGGCTGAGCGGGTCGCAGGTGGCGACGTGCAGGGATGGTTTTTCGTCCTCAGGGTGATCCAGGGGCGCTTGCTCACCGTCTTTGATCGGCTGTTTTTTTTCATCAATGCTGATGGGCAGCAGGCGGTGACGGAGAGCGATTTCAGCAGGCAAATGCCGACGCAAACTCGGATCGACGAGCTTCTCACCGTCACCTTCCCACCAAGGTAGGCCGAGCGCTTTTGAGAGGGCTGTTAGGAAATCGCGCTCACGAACGCCTTCGCAATCCAGAACCGCATCCACAAAGGAGGTCTGGTTATGGCATGATTCCTCAATGGCTTGGGCAACAGCGGGATTTCCCGCGCAGCCGGCGTCTTGGAGGATTCTGTCAATGAACTGCATCATGATCTTCTGAGTGCGGACGAAAAGGAAGAGCGGCAATGGTTAGACTGCATCCGTTCCTGAAAGTTTCAATATTTATGGTTATTCTAATCTATTGCCCTTATTCTGTAAATTTAAATAATTGAGTTTTGTTTATATTTTCAGATTTCTCGGGGGTCTTGAAGGGGACCTCGGGCGAGGTGATGGACCGCTGACCCTATTGTTTTTCGGTTTCAGAGACGGGGCGGTGCACGGCCATCAAAGTCGATGCTTCGAGGCCCGCCATGGCCGTCATCGCAGAAGCCAGGAGGTCTGTCAGAGCATGAGGTGCCTGGGTGTTCAGCGCGTCTTTTTGTTCTTCGTCCCGGGCATCTGAGTAGGGTCGGATGGAGTGAGCCGTGGGTTGAGCTGGGTATTGCGTCATGGCTTGGTGTAGGTTGGAGTGCTGCGGAAGGGAGTTGCCTTTTCAATCGGGCGATCATTGGCACCAAAACGAAGGGTCTCATCGAGCACGCGGGTGCGACCGACTTCAAATTCATTGGGCTTGTCCAGAGAGTCTGTGGGTTTGATGATTTGCGGCTGGATGAAGATCATTAACTCTTCGCGGTTAAGGGATTTCTGAGTCACGCCGAAGAGATGCTTAATGATCGGAATGCGACGCAGGAGGATGACTCCGCGACCATTGTCCCCTTCCCTCTCGGTGATCAGTCCGCCGAGAACCACGGTCTGACCGCTCTTCACGGTGATCTCGGTATTCAGCTCCTGAGTGCTGATGGTAGGGACCGTGTTACCGGAGATGGTTTGGGAGCCCGTGACGTTGTCATTGAGCTGGGAGATCTTGAGCGTTACTTCATCATCCGAATTGATCAAAGGGATGACTTCGAGTTTCAGCACCACATCCCGGTAGTCAATGCTGGCACTGTTGGAGGCGATGCCCGCCCCCACTCCACCGTTGGACAAGATGTTGGTCGGAACCGCGATGCGCTGACCGGAGGAAATGACCGCTTTGGTGTTGTTCCGAGCATAGATGCTGGGACGGGAGAGCACTTTGAAGTGCTTATCCTGATCCATGAGGCGGAGGTATTGACCCAGGTTGGCGATCTGACCATACAGATTGAGCTGGCTGAAGTTAAAGCCGCTCATGTTGAGAGGGATGTCCAAAACACCCGCGGCATCCGCAATCGTCTGCGTGGTGCTGTTGATGATGTTTCCGCTACCTGCGGTGTTGACCGTGTTTCCGCCCTCGAGGCCAGTGCCGAGGCCTCCAACCCCTCCAACACCCCCGATGCCGCCTACCGCCGTGGCAGAGGTCGTCCCAGTGGTTGTCGTGGATGAGGTGGTGCCATCCGGATTGGTGGTGCTGCTATTGGTCGTTGAGTTTACTGACACTTCCCGCACGCGACGCAGGGTGACATTGTCCATCAGCTTCAGGAAATCGAAGCCATATTCATACTCGTCACCCAAACTGAGCTGGCCGATGACGGTCGAGATGTAGATCTGCTGTGGGCGGATGTCCATTTCCGCCACCAGATTCTGGATGGCACTGATGTGCTCGGGTGAACCTGAGACGATGAGATTGTTTGAATGAGGATCTGCGATGAGGAGCGTGCGCCCCACCACCACGGACTCGGGTGTGCCGCTTCGGTCAGGATCATCCAATACACTGCGACTGGCCCCGCTCATGGATCCGCCCCCACCGGCCATTCCGGTGCCACCAAACGGCGAATTGAAATTGGCCTGTTGATCACGCTGGCTGCTGCGGCTCGCCTGAGTGGTCGGAGTGCTGGAACTGCCGCTCAAACGGGGACTGTTTCCTCCACCCGAGGGTCCACCGCCTTCATCACTCTGGATATCCGTGTCCTTGGCGAGCGCTTTGTAGGCGACTGCGAGGAAGTCGGTCACAGGCATGTATTTGAGTTTGATCTTGATACGGTTCGTATCGTCTTCCTGTTGGTCGAGCTTTTCGACGATGCCTTTGATGTAGGTGATATCCACCGGACGCGCGATCACCAGAAGGTGATTCGTGCGGCGGTAAGGGATGATTTTGACCTTGGCGGAGGTCGGATTGGTGTCCGATGTCGCACTCGCGCCGCTTGTCCCACTGGCGGGTGCGCCACCGCGTACTGCCCCCCCTGGAGCAGGGGGAGTGGCTACCCCTTGTTGAGCTTGCGGCGCAGAGGCAGACTTTTCCTTTTCCTCATAAATCTCATTCAGGATTTCGGCGATGCTCTCCGCGCTTGAGCGCTCCAGTTTGATCATCTCATTGGCGATTTCTGCGGGCGGCACATCAATAATCTGGGCGATCTCGAAGATGCTTCGGATCGTGGCTGAGTTCTCGCGGATGATCAATGCAGCCGCATTGGTAACCGGGGTGATGGCACCGTAAGTGTGGAGCTTGATCACTTGCTGAAAGGCCTTCGACGCCTCCTCAGGCGAAACGTGCTGAAGAGGCATCACAAAGTGCACGATCTGCTCGCCCTCGGGCAAGTCCTTGATGGAGCTGAATACAGGCAGACCCTCCGATGCAGGGTCTTTACCACCGGTTTGATGGATGAGCTTCACCGTATCCTTGTTCACCTGGATGATGGAATATCCATTGAGCAAAAGAGTGGCCTCGATGAACCCGATGGCCTCCTTCTTTGAAAGTGGATTGGGAGCGATGATCCTTAGCGACTCACCCTGGAGGTTGGAGTCGAGGATCATTTTCTGACCTGTGAGTTGGGTGTAGAAAGGAATGATCGCTTGGACGGGCGTGTTGGGGAAATTGACCTTGATCAGCGAGCTATCGTTGACCGTCATCGGAATCGGGGCCTGCTCGGGCGGCGTTCCCGGTGTCACCTGCGCTTGAGCGAGGTTGCACGGAACCCCGGAGGCGAGAACGGAAACGACGCTGAAGGCAATCGTCCGAAGCCACGGCTGGGTGATCGAGAAAGAGGCAATTGTCATATTATTATACCATCTATCATAACACTCATAACTTTCATATCAAGCAAAAGATTATGGTTTCTTTAATATCTCTAATCACCAACTTCCAAGGTCAGAACGAGATGACAAGGCGAGTTGTCAACCGTCCACCTGCTCTGCCAGTCAATTTGATGGCGTTTCCCAGCCGATCAGTTAGTGGTCAGACCTCGAATGAAAGCACTTTTTTACACCTTAGTTTGGGTCGCCTTCCTTTCACTTTCACTGGCTGCAGAGGCCCCAAACGACACGACGATCGTCTTCGGAGAAAGAGTCGGCCCGATCAAACCTCCAATGACTCTCCCTGGGCTGAAGGCCGCCTTTGGGCTGAAAAGCCTCGGAGGGGTGCGACTCGACGGACCTGAGGGCACAACCGTTGACGGCATTAAAATTTTCCCAGGCACCGAGAAGGAACTTGAAGTGGTCTTGGAAACAGTGGGTCAAGACAAGTGGGTGAGTGAGGTGCGCATCCTCGGGAAGGCGTGGAAATTCAGCAATGGACTCAAACCTGGAATGACGCTGGCAGAGGCGCAGAAAATCAATGGGAAGCCCTTTGAAGTAAGCGGCTTTGACTGGGACTACGGCGGATACGCTAACTTTGAAGGAGGCAAACTTGGCTTCCACGTGAGTGTGCGTTTTTTCCCGATTGGAGAATCCTACTCCGAGAAGATCTCAGGCGATGTGCAGGTCCGCTCAGACGACAAAACGCTACTCGCCGCCAAGCAAATCGTGACGGCGCCCATCAGCGTGATGTTCGAGCTTCCTCAGCCTAAATAGAAACAATCATGTCGGCACACGCTGATCAGTTCACTGTCCGCACCCGGGGAAAAGGCACTTACGAGATCACAGGTCGCGTTTCAGAGATCGTGCGCTCCAGCGGCATTCGTGTGGGTACGGTCACGGTCTTTGTGCAACACACCAGTGCCAGCCTCGTCATCTACGAAAATGCGGACCCTTCTGCGCGGACAGATTTGCATTCCTTTTTCGATCATCTGGTGCCGGAAGGCACGTCCTACTTTGTGCACACGCATGAAGGGCCAGATGATATGCCCAGTCATTTGCGCATGGCTCTGACTCGGACCAGCGAGGTGATTCCCATCATCGACGGCCAAATGGCGCTGGGCACCTGGCAGGGAATCTTTCTGTTTGAGCACCGCCGGGAGCCTCACACGAGGAGCATTGTGGTCTCGCTGGTGGGTGAGTGAGACACAAACCTGCTGGCGGGTCAGACCCAGCGGGGTTAGGGTGACCCGATGAAGTTGAAATTACAGCAGGGCCAGATTTGGCAAAAGGGTGAAGAGTTTTTTAGGATCGTGCAATTGGAGCGAATGAGCGTGGGATATAAAACCCTTGCCGATCCGTTGGCCAAGGAGGGCACGCACCAGACGGTCACCAAAAAGGAATTTTGCAGACTGATCAAAGGAGCAGCGCTTGCACCAGCGCCTTAGCATCATCCCCCATAGCACCCAATTGGTGTGATTTACCTCGATTCCAATTCAACCACGCAGATCGACCCCGCCGTCGTAGAGTCGATGCTGCCTTACCTTAGCGGGCACTGGGAAAACCCTTCCTCGCCCAATCAGGGAGGGCGACTCGTCAGGCGGGCTCTCGAAGCTGCCCGAGAGCAATTGGCCTCGCTTCTAAACGCCAAATCATCGGAAGTAATCTTCACCAGCGGTGGCACCGAAGGGTGCAATGCAGTGATCGAATCAGCCCGCACTCTCTTGCCACACCGAATGCGCTTAGTGGTAGGTGCCACCGAGCATCCAGCGGTGATGGAGCCTGCCATGCGCTGGTCACGCTGCGAGGGTGAACTTTCGGTGATCCCGGTGGATGAAGAGGGACGACTCAATTTGGAAGAATTGAAATCAGTGCTGACTCTGGGCGACACCGCTTTGGTTTCCATCATGTGGGCGAACAATGAAACGGGAGTATTGGCCCCGATGCGAGAGATCGTCGAAACCTGCCACGAGTTCGGCGCACTTATTCACTCGGACGCGGTCCAGGTCTGCGGCAAAGAACAGATCGACTTAAAGTCGGTGAGGCTGGATTTCCTCACTTTGAGTGGTCATAAGTTTCATGCACCGAAAGGTGTGGGCGTGCTCTTCGTGAGCGATAGGGTTCGCTTCAACCCATTCATTCTTGGCGGAGGACAGGAAGGTGGCCTACGGAGCGGCACCGAAAATGTGGCCTCCATCATTGGCCTCGGAAAAGCGGCTGAATTTTCGGCCCAACATTTGGGCGGTGAAACGCATGGGATGATCGCCGAAATGCGCGATGCTTTCGAGAGACACATCTTGCATCATCTCCCCGGCACTCGTGCTCACGGAGCGGGTGCGCCACGTTTGATCAATACCTCGAACCTCTATTTCCCAGGGATCGACTCGGCAGGGCTGTTGATTCTTCTCGACGAAAAAGGAATCGCCTGTTCAGCAGGATCAGCCTGCCATTCCTCCGCGCTTCACCCTTCAGCAACTTTGAAAGCGATGGGCGTCAGCCGCGAAGAGGCCGGCAGCACGCTGAGATTCTCCTTCTCCCGCTTCAACACTCTCTCGGAAACCCTGAGTGCCGCAGACCAGGTGTGTAAACTGGCGTCTAAACTTCGGAGACTGAGTGATGAAGACTCGGGACCTGTGCGGATGACAGCGTGAGTCCCTCTGAAGGATCTTCAGACGACTGTTCTTCGCCCGCTTCATACGCCTCAAAAAGAACCGCACCGGAACTCGCTGCGAGGGCCGCCCTCGCATTTTCCCGGTCCAACTGAGCGATGTCCAGTTTCTCAGGAATATGCACCAGGTCCAATTGACTGGCAGCCTCCTGAACAGCGATGCGCATGACTCCCAGGGCAGCCTTCGATGAGAAGTAAACCACGATCAATCTGCCACCGGGAACCAGTCGAAGAAGAGACCCTCCTTGATCATGAATGTTCGTGATTTCCCTGCATGAGCCCGCATCTGAACGATTGCCCATTTCATCGCCAGCACCAAAAGACGCCCGCGCGAGAACACTCCAAACGGTCAGCTTGGCAGGTGAGAGTTTTGTTTCCCCGAGGTGGAGAAGACAGTCACCCGAGTGGTCGATCAGGATCACATTGCGGACTCCAGGTAAATCGAGCAGCGACTGAAGAGAGGCATGGACGTTTGCATTCATGACTTTGAGGTAGGGAGGTTACAGATCGGTGAGTTAAACGGATGACATTTCAGATGCTCGCCTTGGCTGCCCGAGGGTCGCCTCTGCTTGCATCATCTGCTGGTGAAAATTGGCCAGAACCGCCTGAGAAACCGCATTCAGGGTGGCGATCACGTTCTTCCCTTTTTTGGCCTCGCTCTCGAAGCTGATGAACCTGTTCGGTCGGTTATTCAGCAAAAACTCAAGGTACTCCACAGGAGCCGCATTGGGCACATCTCGCTTGTTGTATTGCAGAACGACGGGAAGCTTTTCCAACGATGAACCGTTGAGCCGCAGGTTCGCCTCCAAATTCTGAAAGGCTTGCAGATTGGCCCGCTGCCGATCCATCTGAGAGTCGGCCACGAAAACGATTCCGTCAGCCTCCCGCAGCACAAGCTGGAGCGTCGCGTTATAAGTGATCTGACCGGGAACGGTGTAGAGTTGAAACGAGGTGCGGTAACCCGGCACGGCGGCAGCTTCCACGGAGAGGAAATCGAAAAATAAGGTTCGGTCCGCTGCGGTGGAGAGAGAAACCAGATCCCCTCGACAGGAGAGATCCAGTTTGGCGTGGAGTTGAGCGATGTTGGTGGTCTTTCCGCAGAGCGGCGTCCCGCAGTAAACGATTTTAAAGCTGATGCTTCGGTCCTCGTGTCGAATGCTGGACATGCCGAGCTAGGAGACCCGCCCCCCATTTTTGGCCACGAGTTTAGAGAGCTCGCGACCGACCAAAGTAATCTTGTCACGCAGTCCTGCTGCCAGATCGACATCCTGATGAAGCACTCCGATGGCGATAGGCGAGTGGAAAGAGAAGGTCATGAGTCGATCATCGGTATTGATCGAAAAAGTCTCAGCTCCCGAGATGCCGATCATGGGCGCGAGGGCCTGCACACTCCGCGCCAGTTCGCCGGCCTGCTTTTGAAAATCCTGAGCCGCCGCAGCACTCCCACCCTGCGAGATGTTTCCAGATTCACTCACACATGAGCAGGCTGCCACGCCGGGGATCGCCGCCATGATTTCCACCACACGAGCGGCCGTGAGGTGCTCATTTACACCCAAGAGAGCTCGCAACAGGGTCTGCTCCGTGTCCACGGCCGTCACGGGCGTAATTCCGAAACTTGAGACCACCGCCGCCTGAGACGCGGCTGGCATTGAGGGAGCCGGAGCAGGTGGCGCTGCAACAGCTGGCATAGCTCCCCAAGCGGGAGCGGCAGGCGCAACGGGTGCCATCGGCGGCTGACCCGCATCCACCACAGGGCGCGAGGGCTGCGCTTGAGGGGCAGATTGAGGGGTCGAAAAGGCTGGGGGAATGAGAGGAACACTTGGCGCTGGCCGCGCTTGCATGGTCTCCGGAAGCGGAGGCGGAATTCCAGGCAGAGAAGTGAAGAAACTGGCCGGCGGACCTGACGGAGTTTCCACTTGGGGCTCTTGAAAAGCAGGCATCGGAGGTGGCGGTGCCTGGGGCGCTGGCGGCATCGGTGCCGGAGGCCCACCAAAAAGCTGGTCGCTGCTGAATCCGTCCGCACCTGCGGCAGGAGGAAAACTCGGAGTGGCCGCCTTCCCGGCCCACTGAGCAGGCGCTCCTGCGGATGATGCAAAAGGATCAAACGAGACCATTTGGCGCGCTTGCGTCACGGGCGCTGGCACCTGTGGAAGTGCAGCCGGAGCGTGAGGCAGATCAGCGGGAGGTGTCAGAGCTTTGAAATCAAACAGGGCGTTATCGCGCGGTTTGATGGGACCTGACATGGCCAATTTCGCAGCCGGAGACAGGGGACCTGACTGAGCGATCGCCGCCGCCTTGGCTGCCGCAAAGGGATTGGCCGAGGGAAACGCAGGAGCCGGAGGTGGCGCGGGTGGCTCTGGAGTGAAGGAAGCCACCACAGCCTGCGGAATCGGCGGAATGGACTCCGCAGGTTTCTGAGTGAACGCGGGTGCCTGCGTGGCTTGAGGAACGGGAAGCCCCTGAAACAACTCATTCATGGGCAGTGGGATCCGAACATTCCGGCGCGCATTGGCCAGCACGTTTCGGAACCCAAGGTCCGTGGTTCCGTCAATCAACATGCCGAGTTCCACTTCGGCGGATCCTGAATTGATCTGCTCTTGGACCATCGAGGCCGAAAGCGTCGTGACAATCCAAGTAGGAACAATGTTGGGATCGAAACCGAGATCGTTAGCCGAATACCCCTTCAAGAGTGAGGCCAGCGAGAGTTTCAAAGGTCCCGCCATTCGGGAAGGACTCATAGCAGGTGCAGGCAGCGCAGGCGGAGGTGCGGCGGGCGGCGCAGGTTCCATCAGTGCAAAAGGTTGCGGCTCGGCTTGGCCGAACGGAGAGCCCGTGACTCCACCAACTGGTAAGGCGGGAGGCTGCGCGGCTGCGGCCTCCGGTTGCGCTTCGCCAAATGAGAAGGCAGGAGCCTCAGATTTTTGGAAGATGGATCCTAGAGATGGGAGCGCAGGAGGAGTCGCTTCCGCTTGGGCTGCTCCAGAGGGAGAAACCGGCGGCAGGGCCGGCGGTTTCGTTTCGGCGGGCGCTCCAAAGCTGAAAGGCGACGGAGCCGCCGGAGCCTGTGGGAAGGGCATTGTGACTGGACTTTGCGCGGCAGGCACCGGTTCCGCCATTCCGAAGGGAGATGGGGCCAAGGGGGCGGACGGGGCAAAAGTGGGCACGGCCATTGCCGGTGGCGAAACGCTATTCATCGTGGCGAAGGGCAACGTTCCCGGCTCACGCCGCGGCGGCAGGCTGACGCCAGATTTAGGCCTGCCATCCGGCAGGGATGGAGGCGTGGCCCTGTTTTCGGCAGCGGGCTGCGGAGCGCCAAAGGGACTCGGCTCCGCTGGAGTGAACAGAGAAAAACCCGGCTGAGGAGGGGGCAATTGAGCTGGCGCTCCGCCTCGTTGCGAGTTGGCGATAAGAGTCGGCAGCTTCGACGCTGGTAGCGGCACCATCCTTGGGTCTTGCGGGGAAATGGGAGCCTGAAAGAGAACCGGACAAACGCGATAAACTTCAAAAATAGGAATCGCGGCGTGGCCATTGCTCAGAGCGCTGTCCAACAGCGACGGGGGAATCGAAATGACCTGATCAGAAGGGAGGTAATTGGACCGCACCAGTTCCGGCGGCAATTGAGCCAGCACGTCACCCACCGTCAGTCCCACACTGGCAGGTGTGCCCGGCGTTGAAAACGGGGACCCGCTCATGAAGGAAGGGACCACAGGTTGCCCTTCCCCACCCTGTGCTTCTTTAGCTTTGAAGAGGGAGCCCGCAAACGGAGTCGCCGGAGGTACCGCCATTCCAAAAGGACTGCTCATGATCTGTGGTTCTCCTTTGTTAGGCTGTTCTGTGCCTGGCTCCATGACTCCCGCCGCACCACCGGCACCCCTTTGAAACAGACTTTGGATTGTAAACGACATATCGGAAGAAGGACTGGGAGAAATAAATCAGAACGATTCACATTATAAATATGGTATTTACAATCATACTTTCAATCGGAATTATTAACTCATTTCGCATTATAAATAGTTAAGTAATACGAATCAATTAAAATGTCGATAAAATCCGAATACCGAGACTCTCCGGGGCTGATCCGCAGCCCCTAATCTCCGTTTTTGCCCGCCATTTACCCTCCCGCATTCCGCCTTTACCCAGTGGGCTTGGCGATGAGGGGTCGCCGAAGCGAGACCCAAACCTGCCCAGCCAAAGTTGAACGTGAATCAGAAATATCTGGATCTCCTCATGAACTTTCTATAAAATCATTGTAAATTATTAGCGATTGAGATTAACTCGCGAACCGCTGCGCCGTTTCTTGACTCCCACAGATTCATTCCCTTCGAACCTTTCGACCTTATCGGTATCTAAACCCTTGCGGAGACTTAAAAAATGAAGACTAAGTGGCGAGGAACAAAGATTGTGGTGGGTGCTTTATTTTTGGCGGTGACCGTACTCTACGGTAGCTGGTCCTTGGTTAAGGAGAGCAGCTTTTACCCAAAGGGAATGGGGATTCACCCGCGTGAGTCTGACGTCTCCCGACCTGCCGTTTATGTGGAAACAGGAGATGGTGAAGCCATCAATGCCGCCATCCGGAGTCTGCCACCGGGAGGCGGCTCCGTTGTTCTTGGCCCCACCCTCTTCCCGGTGAGCAAGCCCATCGTCATTGATCGAGACGGCATCGAGCTACGAGGTGTCGGCACCGAGACCATCCTCCGCCTCACAGATGGAGCCAACTGCCCGGTCGTGGTGATTGGCAGCACGACGACTCCCATCCCAAACTGGGTTCGAAATGTATCGCTGCGTCACTTGGCCATCGATGGGAATCGAGGCACGCAGGAGTTCGAGTGCTGCGGAGGTCCCTGTGACGGAGGTGGCCTCGCCTTCATCCGGAACAATGGGGTCACCATCCGCGGTTCCGAAGATGTGCAGATCGAGGATGTGGCCACCCATAATTGCCGCTCCGGGGGCGTCGTTTTGGAAAAGCATTGCCGCCGAGTGCACGTCAAAAAGCTCGACTCCTACAACAACGAGTTCGATGGCCTGGCAGCCTACGAGACCGAGGAGTGCACCTTCACAGACATGAAACTCCACCACAACCGCAGCGCCGCCGTTTCGCTCGACTGGAAGTTCAATCGCAACGTGATCTCCAATTCCCACCTCTCGGACAATGGCAGCCAAGGCGTCTTCATGCGCGACTCCTGCGATAATTTGTTCAAGAACCTCGTCATGCAAAACAATGGCGAGCAGGGCATCTTCATGGGCGAGACGCGGGAAATTCCTGGCACCCCTTGCCTTCGGAACCAATTTGACCAGCTCACCGTCACTGGAAACAAAACCCAGGGCATTCGGATCAATGACGCCAGCTGCATCGGGAACATCGTCACCGCCAGCACCTTCTCCGGAAATGGCCAAGAAAACATCAGCTTAGCCCAGCCGGGGCAACTGATCGGAGCTGAGTCCGTTCTCCATTGATCCTGGCGCTTCAGCTCACGGAAGCGGTCAGGCCGCAAGACTCCTCCCGAGCGAGCGTTATGCTTGACTCAAGGAGCGACGTTCGCTCTCTTACTCTCACATGAAACCAACCCTACTCGCCCTCCTCCTCAGCACCGCTGTCGCCGTCGCTGAA
>CAMBPV010000046.1 GCA_945869695.1 Prosthecobacter debontii | reverse complement strand
AAGGGTGGGTGTAAACCAATTCATGACCGACCTGTTTTTATGTGGCAAGGCCTCCTCTCCAAAGTTTTTAAAGTTCGCGAAAAAGTAGCGCTCAATCTGGGTAAGTCAGATGAGGAAAAACCGTTCCTCGATCACCTCGATGACCTGCGCTCGATGCTGGTGCGCATGGCGATGACCCTTCTCATCAGCACTTTGGTCACCTTTGGTTTCAACCAAAGGCTGACCGACTTTGTGCAGCAGCCCTATGTATGGGGAATGACAAGCGCCGATGCCGCGATCAAAGAGGCCATCAAAGCGGACCCAGCTTCCGTCGATCCCGCCAGGCCCGCATTCTCCTGGAAAATGCCCGGAACCATCACGCCCCAAGAGGGATTCATGGCCAGTGTTAATGTCTCCCTCGTAGCGGCAGTCATTTGCTCATTCCCCTTTCTCCTTTTCTTTCTGCTCCAGTTCATTCTTCCAGGTCTGCGTGATGCGGAAAAGAAAGTGCTCTTCCCGGGACTCATCATCGGCTTTGGCCTCTTCCTCACCGGCATTGGTTTCTCCTATTACATGGTCTTACCCCGAGCACTCAGCTTCTTTGCAGAGTGGAATTTTGGGCATGGATTTGAGAACACTTGGATGCTGGGTGACTACATTACTTTTGCCACCCGCTTCATCCTCATTTTCGGCGTCTCCTTTGAGCTGCCCGTCGTGATTATGGCATTGGTGAAACTGGATTTCCTCTCTTACAAAGTGATGAAATCCACGCGGAAACACGCCATCATCGGCATTGCCATTTTCTCGGCAGTCATCACTCCGACCCAAGACGTGCTCACGCTGATGCTGCTCGCCGGCCCGCTTTATTTCCTCTACGAGATCTGCATCTGGCTGGCCTACTTCATGGAGAAGAAGGACCGACAATCGTACCCCGAATACTACGCCGAAAAAGAGCAAGACGAAGCCGCTCTTGAGAAGGAATCACCCGACGACTGGGAGAACGATTACAACCCTTGGGACCAGAGTGAGGACAATCGCGAAGAGGACGAGGACTACAAACGCAGCAAGAGCACCGAGACCCCAGGAGAACCTTCGGCAGAAGCTGAGCGGAGTGAAGCCTCCACGGCTGAACCCGCAAAACCCTCCGAAGACGAAGCTCCGACCGAACCGAAATCCGATACCGACCCCAAGAATACCGATTGATTCAAAGGGTCGGATTGAGTTCTCGAAGCGCCAGCTCAGCGATGAGCCGGACGGGATAAAGTTTTCCGTCAACATCAAGGCCACAGGCATTGTTCATCACCACGCGCTCATCCTGGAGTGCGAGGGTGAACCACTCTTCGCAAACAGGCATACGAAGATCTCGCAGCAATCGGGCAGCGCAGACCCGCACCGCCGGATACCCTGACCACACCATCAGCCGACAAACATCCAGCACTGACTTTTCATTTTTCCGATGCAAAGCCGCGAGCACCCGCATTTGCCCAAATTCATCATTCAGGTTGTGAGTGATCCCTGCGACTTCAATCACCACCGACTCCGGCAAGTCGCGCAAACCCTTGAGCAACTCCATTCGTCTGCGTTCAGTCGGTTGCGTTGCCTGAGACCACACATAGTCATTCCCCACCGTATTCGGGTCACACTCCACCCGCATGGCCTCCAACCAAGCCGTCGCCTCCGAGGAGAGGAGCACCTCCCGTTGCGGAACGGTTCGCATATTCAGAGCCAGCCAGGTAACTGCGATTAGCACCAGTGCAGTGACCAATCCGTTCGAAAACGATGCGCTTAATTTCATGCTCCTCAAACGACCCAGCCAGCGTGTGCCTTAGAACTAGCGATTTGCCTTGCCCTGTTCGCTCGTTTTCGAATACATTCCGAGGCATGATACTCCGTGCGCTCTCGCTGACTCTCGTTCTCACACTCAGTCATCTGGGTCAGGCACAAGAAAAATCATCAGCCAACTCCGCACCTTATGTGTTCTCCACAAAGGTTTATCAACTGCCCTCAGACGAACTTAAAGTTGGCTTTGTCTCCAAAGAAAAAGGGGAACTGAAGGCCCCCGCTCTGCCACCGGCCAATGCGAGCAATGGTGAGCTCGAGATCTTCCTCAAACGCAGTCACGAGGTGATCAAAGAATTCTTTGATCAGCAGAGCCTCTCTCTACCGGCTAGCTCGCTCGCTTGTTACGACCCCGCAAGCTCGACCCTAGCACTGCGTGCGGATTCAGCTTCGCACGACCTCGTTAAGCAGGTACTCGACGGTTACTTGAATTGGGTGCCGAAGTACATAACCTGGACCATTGAAATCGTGGAAGCCCCCGATTCATATGCTCGGGCTTCAATCCACGAAGCCTCCACCATTTCGAATCACCATGCCATTCTTGAAAGCCTTCGAGCCAAGGGCAAGTCAGTTGTTACTATGCAGGGAGAGGCCAAATCCGGTCAGTGCATATCTGCCTTTCATGGCATTAAATCTAACGATCCGGTTGAATACTCCATCGACGATAAACGACGATCAGGATTTAAATTGGAACCCCAAACGTGGGGGACCCTTTTTGAATTGGAACCCACACTGGCGGCAAATAATCGCATTGTTGATGTCAACTTTGCGCTCACCCATTGTCACAAACCAGGAGTAGCCCGGAGGGAACCTATCGCTGAGGACTCCACCGAGAAAATCGAAGTACAGTGGATCGATCATCCGATAGCCATGATGAAGTCAGCTATCTCCATGCTCGATGGCACCACGCAACTACTCGGAGCTTGGGCGTTGGAAGGTGAGACTGACCCAGCACGCATTGGGCTCGTGCGAGCCGCCTTTCTTCGGACGCATGTTATCAAGCTTCTTCCTCTCGAAGAACCTCGAGTCGAACAAATCTTGCGCGACAACGGTGAACGCTTTTCGCTCACACCTGAAGTGGTTCAGCGACTAGCCGATCCTATTCTCCCGAATGGAATGGAAACCCGCAGATTCCGGGTTCCGCCTGACTTTCTTTCGCTCGGTGCAGATCCATTGCCTCTGACAGACCCATTTTTAGCCAGTGCCGCGGCGAGAGATCGCCTGTCCAACCAAAGAATGAATGTTGATGAAATTCTTCGTTCTCAAGGCATTTCATTTCCATCGGGTTCATCAGCCCACCTCCACCGTGCGACTTCCGAATTGGTAGTGAGAAACACTCCAGAGAATCTTGAATTGATCTCTGCGTTCGTGGATCTGGGCTGCGACGATAGGCCGAAAAACATCGCGCTGTCTATGCACATTGTTCAAGGCAGCGCTGAATTTGTTCGAAAGCTCGAACGCGAAACCATGCGCTTGCCAGATCACTCGGTGGCTTGGAAGAGTATCGAAGAATCCGTGAATCAAGGCACCGTCAAATTTATCCGCTCTGCGACGCTTACAACGAAGTCAGGTCAGGCAGCGAGCACCGAAAGCGTCACCCAATACATTGTGAGTGCTGGATTCAGACAATCAGGTAATGATTCGATCGCTGAAAACAGCAAACCCGAAAAAGACGCATCCACTCCAGGTCCAATGGCCAAGGCTTCAGTCTCTTCCAATACGGATACCGGTCGATGGTCGACAAACGCCGAACCACAGCCGGTTGGATTGCGCTTTGAGATTGAACCTACTCTTGGCGCTGATGGATGGCTTCTCGATCTCAACCTTGCCGTAAACTACGATTTCGCCCCTCCGATTCAGCGAGTCACCTCTGACCCCGTGCCTGAAGGGACTCGACGACTTGCTGCGCCCTCCACCGAGTTCCGAAAGTTCGAGACGAATATCTTCACAACGCTTCGAACCGGAAGCACTCGAATGATCTCCGTCTGGAAACCTTCCGGCACACCCGAACTCGATGGCGATGTCCTTCAGGCGCTCTTCATCCGCGCCGACATCGTCCCCGTCGAGCCTACTGAAAAATAGCCTCGGTTAACTTACGACCACTCCAGCGCATGGGTCACCATGCGTTGATCATCGAAGAGGAATCGCCCCATGAAGGTCTCGGTGCCGTTGAGCATCCGGTGCAGCCAATGGGCATCATCGGCCCACATTTGATCAAAGGGGATGGCATCGATTTTCGTCCAAAGGGGCGCGGCTTCGTCCGTTTCGATCGCTTCACCTTCGTGCTCAGTGGCGTGAAAAACGGCCACGTGCATGGCGAGTCCGTCCACAAACTGAAACCACAACTCACCGCGCTTCACGGCATCCAGCGCCGTCACACCCAGTTCTTCCTGAGTTTCGCGCACCGCGCACTCCAACTCCGTCTCACCCGGGTCCAGCTTTCCGCCGGGGCCATTGACCTTCCCCATGCCAAAGCCGCGCTTTTTGCGAATGAGCAGCACCTCGTCTTCTCTCACCACAAACATCAACGTCGCGCGGATCGTCGGCTGCCAGTTTTCCCAAGCGGGTTCTTTGGGTTGGGCAAGAGAGTCGGGATTTTCAGTCATCAGCCGCAGTCTAGCACGCATCGCCGTTCCCTTCGAAAGAAAGAAGAAAACTTCGACCGATCTCGACAAAATGTCGGAAATGGAGTCCGTACTCTACTCACATGAAAAATCGCCGATCCTTCCTTGCCTCAGCCGCCGCCACTGCCGTCTCGGGTTTTGCCATTTCAAGTTGTGCCCAGAGCGCGCTGAAGCAGCGTAACATCCAAAAGGCCATCATGCTGGGCACGCTCGGTGTGAAGGGGACTTTGTTAGAGCGCTTTCAAGCAGCCAAAGATGCCGGTTATGAAGGCGTGGAGGCGCAGGGTGGGATGAATCAGCAGGAGGTCATGGATGCCTTGGGCCAAACCGGACTCAAAGCAGCCAGCGTTTGCTGCCACACTCATTGGAAACAAACCCTCACCCACGCCGACGAAAAGGTGCGTGAGGAGGGGCTTCAAGGCGTGCTGCAAACCCTGCGCGATGCCAAGGCTTACGGGACCAATTCCATCCTCGTGGTGCCAGGCGTCTGCAATGAAGAGGTGGCCTATGACGTGGCCTGGGAGCGCTCCATCGCTCAACTCAAAAAAGCGGTGCCTCTGGCCAAAGAACTCGGCGTGGCCATCTCCATCGAGAACGTTTGGAATAATTTCCTCCTCTCCCCTCTCGAGGCCGTTCGCTACCTCGATGAAATTGGCGAGCCCTCAAACGTAGTCGGCTGGCATTTCGACATCGGCAATGTGCTACGCTACGGCTGGCCGGAGCAATGGATCAAGGTGCTGGGCAAGCGCATCAACCGCATCCACGTGAAGGAATACTCCACCAAAAAGATGAAGGATGAAGGCGTGTGGAAAGGCTTTGATGTGGATCTCACCGAAGGCGACAACAACTGGCCCGCCATCATGAAAGCTCTTGATGACATCGGCTACCAAGGCTGGGCCATCTCCGAGCAACGTGGCGGCATCAACCCCGGCGGACTCAAGATGCTTACCGAGCGCATGGACAAGATTTTGGCTATGTAGGAGTGCTCAACACTTCCGCTGCCACTTTCAATTCGTTCACCCACTCGCCCGGCAGCGCTGAAGTGGGGAACTTGGCTCCGTAAATCATTCCCAAAAGGGTTCCACGTGCAGCACTATCTCCACCGGCACTTGCATTGGCGATGAGTGCTGAGGTCGGATCATCGGGGTAACGAAACAACAGATGGCAAAGCGCAGGAAAGCCTTTGGCGATATCACACGAGAGGCCATGCGCCATCAGAGCCGCCGAGTCGCTCTGGGTCGAGATGCTTGAAGCACGAGCGGCGGAGATTCCCTTCATTGGAGGTGATGCCACGCCCTGCAAGGCGGCAGGAATGTCCGCACCGCGCTGGATGGCGAGCACCAAACGTGCAAAATACTCCGCTGCATCCATCACCGCCGGATCACCATGTGTGAATCCCGTCACCGCGCGCGCTGCTTGAACGAGGGCTTCGTCACTTTCCCAACTCAGCAAAAACAAAGGAGCGATCCTCCCTGCACCCGCGAGGTCATGCGAATGCGAGGCTGCCTTTTCAAAAGGAACTCCTGCATTGAGCTGCGCCATGGTGTCGCGAGTGGCACCATCCCGATACGAGATCGTGGAGGGACTCTCCCAAAACGCACGCCAGTCTGCAGCGAACGATGCCAAATCAAACTTCCCGACTTTTCGGATCGAGCGAAGGAGCACCATCGTCTGATCGCCGTAATGGGTGAGATCACCGGCCCCTTTTCCGGGATGATAAGCGGTCATCGGTGCATGGTAACGATTCACTCTCCCAAGCTTGGTTTCGATTTCCGCCTGGTCATAGACCCAATGAGGCCCCAATGCCAAGGCATCGCCAATGAGGGAAGTGAGAACGATGTCGGAAGGGATAGTCATAAACGAAATTCAAACTCCCACTGCTGCGGCCTCCTCCACACTCGGGCAGGTGCATACGAGGTGGCGGTCCCCAAAGACATTGTCGATGCGGGAGACTGGCGGCCAATATTTATCAGCCTTCACCCAATCGAGCGGGAAGGCGGCTTCCTGTCGGGTGTAACCATGCGTCCATGCATCGGTGACGACAACCTCAGCCGTGTGGGGTGCGTTTTTCAAAGGTGTGTCGGAATCCGATGTCGCCTCGGCTGCTGCGATCTCGCGAGAGATGCTTTCCATGGCCTCACAGAAGCGATCCAACTCCGCTTTGGATTCGCTCTCCGTGGGCTCGACCATGAGCGTGCCACCGACGGGCCACGACATGGTGGGCGCATGGTAGCCGTAGTCCATGAGTCGCTTGGCCACATCTTCGACAGTGATGCGTTTGAAGTGACGGAAGTCGAGAATGCACTCGTGCGCCACCCAGCCACCTCGACCCCGGTAAAGCGTGGGGAAACAAGGCTCCAGCCGCCGGGAAATGTAATTCGCATTCAGGATGGCAAGTCTCGTGGCATCCGTGAGCTGAGGCCCCATCATGGCAATGTACATCCACGAAATGGTGCAGATGCTGGCGCTACCCCAAGGTGCGGAGCAAACGGTGCCTTCCTTTGACTCCAGCAGAAAGTGCCCCGGTAAAAATGGTGCCAAATGGACTGCCACACCGATGGGGCCAACTCCGGGTCCTCCACCGCCGTGCGGAATGCAAAAAGTCTTGTGGAGATTCAGGTGACAAACGTCTGCACCGATCCGGCCAGGCGAGGTGAGCCCGACCTGAGCATTCATGTTGGCACCATCCATGTAAACTTGTCCGCCGTGCGCATGAGTCAGCGAACAAATTTCTGCAATGGTCTCTTCGAACACGCCATGCGTGGAAGGATAGGTGACCATGAGACAGGAGACACGGTCCGCGTGCGTGGCGAGTTTGGCTCGCAAATCCTCGACTGAAATGTTGCCCTGATCATCGCATGCAATGGCGACCACTTTGAGCCCGCACATGGCAGCGCTGGCTGGATTGGTGCCGTGAGCAGAGGTCGGAATGAGGCAGATATCACGATGCGAATCACCGCGAGACAGATGATAACGATGAATGGCAAGAAGGCCCGCATACTCACCCTGTGAGCCGGCGTTTGGCTGAAGGGAGACAGCAGCAAAGCCGGTGCATACGGCCAACCAGTGCTCGAGTTCGGTAAACATAGCACGGTAGCCAATCGTCTGATCCGCTGGTGCAAAGGGATGGATGCCGTTCACCTCGGGCCAACTCATCGGCATCATCTCCGCCGCAGCATTGAGCTTCATGGTGCAGGATCCCAGAGCGATCATCGAGCGATTGAGCGCGATGTCCTTGGCCTCCAGACGATGCAAGTAGCGCATCATCTCCGTCTCGCTGTGATAAGCCGTGAAAACAGGATGGGTGAGAAAAGAAGATTCACGTCGGAGGAACGGAGAAGGCGCGCGATCAAAGTCCGGCTGTGACTTTGGCTGGACGCCAAATGCGGCGGCGAGGGAGAGCAGTTCATCCGCCGTGACACGCTCATCGAGCGCGATTCCAACGCGCTTTGCATCGATGCGTCGGAGATTGATTCCAGAAGCAAGGGCACTCTGAAGCACCGCATCCGAATCAGGCACCGTGACGCAAAGAGTGTCAAAGAACGGACCGTCCGCCAGCGTCAAATCTGCCGCACGAAGCTCATCACCCACCCACAAGGCAGCGGAATGCACGCGCTGGGCGATTCTTTTCAGGCCCTCGGGCCCATGATAAACCGCATACATGGAGGCCATGACGGCGAGCAGAACCTGCGCCGTACAAATGTTGCTGGTGGCCTTCTCGCGTCGGATGTGTTGCTCACGAGTTTGCAGAGAAAGTCGATACGCAGGCCGACCCGCCGCATCCTGCGAGATGCCGACCAAGCGACCGGGCAAACGGCGTTTCAGGGCGTCTTTCACCGCCATGAATGCCGCATGAGGACCGCCGAAACCCAGAGGCACGCCGAAACGCTGACTGTTCCCCACACAGATGTCAGCGCCAAACTCACCGGGTGCACGCAGCAACGTCAGCGCCAGCAAATCTGCCGACACAATGAAAAGTGCGCCTACCGCGTGCACTCGCTCGGCCAGAGCACCGAGATCATGCACGGTTCCAACGGTGTCTGGATACTGGACAAGAACAGCGGCGAGACCGTCCGCCGAAAAATCAGCCTCAAGATCTCCGACCTCGACGTGAATACCGATGGCACCCATGCGAGTGCGAATCACATCGATGTTTTGCGGATGACATTGATTTGAAATCAACACGCGCGATGCCTTGGCACTCTGAGCAACTGCAAGGCCGAGAGCCTCGGCGCAGGCGGTTCCTTCATCGAGCAGCGATGCATTAGCCACGTCGAGCGCGGTCAGATCACAGATCATGGTCTGAAAGTTCAGGAGCGCCTCAAGTCGGCCTTGAGAAATCTCTGCCTGATAAGGCGTGTAAGCTGTGTACCAGCCTGGATTCTCAAGGATATTCCGCTGAATGACGGGCGGTGTGAAGGTATCATGATACCCCATACCGATGAACGAGCGGAGCACCTGATTGGCTCCCAGTGTAATCTTCAGGCGACGCAGGGCCTGTTCTTCACTGAGCCCCGCAGGAAGTGCCAGCACCTCCCTGGCACGGATGTCCTCCGGCACCACTTCGTCGATCAACGCATCCAGCGACTCAGCGCCGATGGCCGAGAGCATCTCGGTGGTTTCTTTGGCAGATGGGCCGATGTGACGGCGAGAGAATGCGGCGGGCATGGAGAATAGTGAGGACCGGATGCCTTAGCCGATGTGGGATTTGTAGGCTTCGGGTGACATGAGCGCGGCCACTTCAGTTTGATGATTGGGTTTGATTTTGAAGAGCCACCCTCTTCCGTAGGGATCGGTATTGATGAGCGCCGGCTCGCTATTGAGCGCCTCATTCACTTCGGTGATCTCACCCGAAACGGGTGCATAGATGTCGCTGGCTGCTTTGACGGACTCGATCACGGCCACCTGATCTCCTGCGCTGACTTTTCTGCCGATCTGCGGCAGATCCACAAACACAACATCCGTCAATTCATGCTGCGCGTGATCCGTGATGCCCACGCTCGCAGATTCTGTGTCAGGCACGATCCACTCGTGCGATTCGCGGTAACGGAGAGTGTCAGGCACGTTGCTCATGAAGATTCAGGTGGTTGAGGGTCGATAAAAAGGTTTTTTGCAGGTTTCCGCAGGATAGGCGCGACCTCGGATTTCAATTTCGATGGGCGTGCCTGGCTTACTTGCCTCAATGGGAAGGTAGGCCATGCCGATGCCGTAACCGAGGGAGGGTGACAGCGTCCCGCTCGAGATTTCAGACACTTGCTCACCTTTCCAGAACACCGGGTAGTGAGGGCGTGGAGGCGGTGCGGTGCCCGTCATGCGAAAGGCCGTGAGTTTGTCAGGCAGCCCCTCAGCTTTTTGTTTCAGAAGGGCATCGCGACCGATGAAGTCCCCTTTTTCAAGTCCCACAAAGAAACCAAGTCCCGCCTGCAATGGAGTGCGCATTCGCGAGAGATCATTTCCATTTAGCGGATATCCCATTTCAAGGCGCAACGTGTCGCGTGATCCGAGGCCACAAACTTGTCCGCCTGCCGCAATCACCGCGTCCGCAATTTTCCGAAACCAAGCTTCAGAGCGGCTCTCGGGCATGAAGAACTCAAACCCATCCTCGCCTGTATAACCCGTTCCGCATAGCCACAAGATGCCCTCTTCAGTGCCGGCAATCGCAATCGTGTTATGAGCGGGGTATGGCGCGGAGTCGCCAAAGACCTGTCTGAAGATTTCAGCGCTCTTCGGTCCCTGCACGGCCAAACCTGCCAACAAACTGCTCGCATTGACGATCTGAACATCCTCATCTTCCCGCACCTGTTTTTCCAGATGCTGAAGATCCTCGGAGATCTTCGAGGCATTCACCACGAGGAAGTACTCGCGCTCGCTGGTGCGGTAGGCGATGAGGTCATCGATCACTCCGCCGCCGGCATGAAGAAGGAGGGTGTATTGTCCCTGACCCGGCGCCAGCTTCGAAATATCATGGGTCAGGGTGCGGTTCAGGAAGGCCTCAGCACCTCTGCCACTGACGATGAACTGCCCCATGTGCGAAATGTCGAACACGCCGACCTGGGTGCGCACAGCCTTGTGCTCGTCACCGATGCCCTTGTACTGAACCGGCATTTCCCACCCCGCAAAGGGCACCATCCGAGCCCCCATCTCCAGATGCACAGAATGGAGAGGCGAACGGCGGAGGTTTTTAGGATCGGACACGCCCTCCACCTTGGGCAGAGGGACGCCTTTGTCAAACCTCCGGAAAGCGCCTCGCAATGCCGCCAAAACCGCTTACCATCACCTCCCTCGCACGATGCCACTTCTCAATACCCTCGAACAAAAATTCGGCCGTTTGGCCATCTCCAACATCGTGCGCGTGATCGCCGCACTCCAGTTCATCAACTGGTTCCTCCTTCGCATCTCGCCCGGTTTCGGCTCAAAGCTCATCTTTGACCCCTCGCTGATCCTCCAGGGCGAAATCTGGCGGCTTGTCAGCTACGTCGTGCTGCCCGGCGGGACCAGCATCATCTGGCTTCTCACGATCTCGTTCATGTGGATGATCAATGACGGCCTCGAGCAGGCCTGGGGCAGCTTTCGTCTGAATCTTTACGTTTTCTTTGGCATGTTTTGCATGGTCGTGGGCGGCTTCATCTGGCCCATGCAATCCACGGGCTGGGTTTTGTGGGCCACGCTGCTCTTCGCTTTCGCCGTCTACTTTCCAGACCAGGAGATTCTCCTGTTTTTCATTCTCCCGATCAAGATCAAGTGGCTGGCCCTCATGTCGGCTGCCGGGTTAGGCTTCGTCTTCATCAGCGTGCCCGGAGCCATGCGGATGAATATCCTTTTTTCACTTCTCAATTTCCTGATCACCTTCGGCCCGGGTTTCATTCAACAAATGAAACACCGAGGCGAAGTGGCAGATCGCCGCCGCCGTTTTGAATCAGCCAAATCCGACGTCGCCTACTTTCACAAATGCCACGTCTGCGGCAAAACAGAAATCGACGACGCCACCCTCGACTTCCGCATCACCGCCAGCGGTGATGAGATCTGCGATGCCTGCCGCACGGCCAAAACGCTCAAGTAGATCACGCCACAGCCTGATCACCCGGGCGAGATTGCATCAGCCCTTGGTTTCAAAAACCTAGGTTTTTGGAATGCCAAAAGAGAATGCCGCAGGAGTAACAGCCTCAGGATTAGGTTTTTTAACCTAATTGCCATAAACGCCTGAAAAGCCGGACTGGATGCAAAAAATCATAAAACAGGGATTGCCAAGCTTCGGAAAATTGGATAATAAGCAGATATTAACTAATGATTGTATAGAAACTGGTATAAGTTTCGATTCAACCGGCGAGCGCAACCCTCTCGTGAACTTATGAAAAATTTTACTTTTGCAGATGGACTTGGTTTTGCCAAGCCAGATGAATTCTGGCCAGGTGCGGGCCTGTATTCAACGCGCTTGGTCACTCGGTGGACCCAAAAGTGGCTGGAATGGTCCCAAGTGGGGATCTGGCCTTGGTTTGGTGTTTCTGAGGCGGGCGGAAGTCTTAGCATCGGCGGTGATCGGAGCCCCTTCGATCCGGGATCTTCGACCGGCGATGGCTCAGGTCCCAATGATGGCGGCGACCGGCCGAGAGGTGGGCTTCCGTTCTACCACGAGCCTGTCATGCTGCGGGAGGTGATCGAAGCGCTCGGTCCAAAGCCTGGAAAACTTTTCTTTGATGGCACCCTGGGTGGAGGCGGTCATTCAGGAGCCCTGCTCGAGCATGGCGCACACGTGGTGGGCATGGACCAAGATGCGAATGCGATCCGATACGCGAGCGAAAGACTGAGTGTGCATGAGGAGCGATTCTGTGCCCTTCGAGGAAATTTCAGGCACTTCCCTGAAATCCTGGCGGAAACTCAAGTGACCGGGTTTGACGGAATGCTGATCGATCTCGGAGTCTCGAGTCACCAGTTGGACGAGCCTTCCCGTGGATTTTCCTTCATGAAAGACGGGCCACTCGATCTGCGCATGGATGCCGATTCGGGACGTCCAGCCTCTGACCTGATCAACAGCGAAAGTCAGGAGGAGCTCGAGCGCATCCTGATTGATTTCGGTGAGGAGCCCCAGTTTCGCCGCATTGCCAGAGCGATCGTAAAAGCGAGGCAGTCTAAGCCCATTCAAACGACTTCCGAGCTGGCGGGAATCATTGAGAGCGCGATTGGCCGGAAAGGAAAACGTCATCCGGCAACGCTCGCATTTCAGGCGCTGCGGATTGCGGTGAATGATGAACTGGCGGCGCTGCATCAGTTCTTGGAAGTGGCTCCACGCTGGCTGAAACCAGGCGGCATCCTCGCGGTCATCTCCTTTCACTCCCTGGAGGATCGGATCGTGAAACAAGCATTCCACCATTTGAGCGCTGCGTTTCTGGATCGCCCCGAGTGGCCCGAGCCCAGGAAGAATCCTGATTTTTGTCTCAAGATGATGCACCGGAAGCCCATCGAGGCGACCCCCGAAGAGACCCAAAGAAACCCGCGAGCTCGCAGTGCCAGACTGCGTGTGGCCCAGAAAATCAGCCATGAATCGTAACCGCTATCGCAACACCGTGCGCCTGCCGACCGTGGTGGCCTTCATTCTCATCACGCTGATGGCGCTGGTCATCACGCTCAGCATCGTGCTGGATCGGAATCGCATCCACACGCTCGGAGAAGACCAGCGGAAAGTGGAGAAAGAGATCAAACTACTCAAGCAAGAACTGACCGCTCTGGACTTAAGGATCGAGAGCCTTCTCACGCGTGACAAGGTGCAACCCCGCCTTGCCACTGCCCGCACTCTGCTTCGCCCCATTTCAAAGGATCATCTGATCCTTCTGTCTCCCGAACCACCCCCGCCTGATGTGGCGCAGAATATCCTTTCCGCACCGTGACTCCATCCCCTCCCAAAACTGAACAGCTGCGAAAGGATCGCTGGGTCTGCCGACGCATTCTCTTCGTGACTACGATGCTGGTGCTCGGCTTTACCGGCATCACCTGGAGACTCGTACATCTTCATGTAAAGGAGCACACCCAACTCTCGCATCTGGCCGCTAAGATGCGGCAGGTCAAACAAACGCTGCCCGCACGCCGCGGTTCCATCCGCGACCTCCATGGTGAACTGCTCGCTCACGATCAAGCCGTCTATGAACTCCACACAGACAGCGTTCACTTGAATGAAATCCATCTGGTCAGTCGACGCCTCGCTTCTTTGAAAAAAATACCGGTTGCTGAACTGCGCCGCACGGAATCGGATGAAAACATTCTCAAGGCCTATCGCCACCATGTGGCAGAGGTTCTCGCGAAGCCTCTCCAAATGCCGCACGAGACGGTGCTGACGATGCTGGACTCCAAAAAGCCTGAAACCGTGCTTTGTAAGGACATCAGTGACGAGGATCATGACACTTGGAAGCACACTCTCGATCATGAGCACATCGTCGGGGTTTACCTCCGAGCCGGAACTCAACGCGCCTACCCTGCCAAAGATCGACTGACCCACGTCTTGGGCGACGTGACCTTTTCAAACACGGGCAACTGGGGTGTGGAAGCCATGATGGATGAGGCACTCGCTGGCCAGAACGGAGAGCAGTGGGTCGAGCGTGACAACAAGGGCCGGGAGCTTCCTCTTTACCGGGGCAAAGTGGTGGAGCCCGAACATGGGAAAGACGTTTTTCTGAGCATCGACATGCACCTCCAGGACTACGTCGAGGGAGTGCTGGAGCAGCAGTGCAAAATCTACAATCCTAAAAAAGCGATCGTCGTCCTCACGGATCCAAACACAGGCTCCATTCTGGCCATGGCAAGTCGCCCCCACTACGAGCGCGATGCAAAGACGGGCATGTGGCGAAATTTGGCCATCTCTGACCCTTATGAGCCGGGCTCAACTTTCAAACTGGTGAGCCTTTGCGCTGCCTTGGATATGGGAAAGGTCAGGATCGATACACCGATCTTCTGCAACAACGGTCACTACGAGGACCCCGTCGGGAAATTCAAACTCCGGGATGATGAATCCATCGGAACGGTGAGTGTCGAGGACGTGCTCGTGCACTCCAGCAACATCGGAATCTACAAGATCGCGAGGCAAGTGGGTCAGGAAGACTTTCTGTCTTATGCGTGGCGATTTGGTTTCGGACAAAAGACGGGCATTGGATTGAAAGGAGAGAACGCGGGTTACCTGAACATCGACAACTGGACGAACCCCACCTTTTCCCGGATGGCGATGGGCTACGAGGTCTCCGTGACGCCTATTCAGCTGGCCATGGCGATCGGAGCCATCGCCAATGGCGGCGTGCTGATGAAGCCCAGCATCGTGAACTCCGTCGCCTCACCCGACGGCACCTCCTACCGCGCCGTCCCGCCCTCACCTTTGCATCAGGTCTGCAAGGCGAGAACCGCAGCCTTGGTTAAGCAGGCGCTCGTCCGAGTCGTCACACACGGCACTGGAAAACAGGCCGCCATCCCTGGCGTCACCGTCGCTGGGAAGACCGGGACCTCACAACGCTACAACGACGATAAACACTGCTACGAAGAAGGTCACTACAACACCAGCTTCGTTGGCTTTGCTCCGGCAGAGAATCCCAAGGTGGCCTGCGTGGTGCTGATGGATGATCCCAAAGCAGGACGCAGTGAACTTTACGGAGGCAAGGTGGCTGCACCGATTTTTGCAGAAATCGTGCATGAAGCCCTCGATCATCTTTCAGTCGAACAAATCCGGCCGACCCATGTCCGTCTGGCAGACCGAGGAGGAGACGCCCAATGAAACTACGCGGACTCCTTGAAGCGCTAGAGAAGCCCGTCACAAGCGGTGATCTCGACACTGAAATCACCGGTATTGCTTATGACTCCAGAAAGGTTGCTCCCGGATTCGCCTTCGTCGCCCTCCGTGGCGTCAGCAGTGATGGCCACGACTTCATCCCGAAGGCGATCGAGCGCGGAGCCTCCGTTATTTTGGCTGAGCAGGCACCACCGACAGACTGTGCGGTGCCCTGGGTGCACGTGAGACACTCGCGCATCGCACTTGCAGATGCTGCGGCCGCCTTCCATGGCTTTCCCAGCCGCGGCATGCTCTTGGCTGGGGTCACGGGGACGAATGGCAAGACCACCATCGGATTCTTGCTCCATCACCTCATGAACGGCGCACAGCTCCGCGCCGGGCTTCTCGGGACTGTCTTCTATGATCTCGGCGGTGAGCAAGTGCCAGCCACACACACCACTCCGGAGTCCCTCGAGATTCAGGGTTTGCTCTCGCAGATGAAGAGCAATGGCTGCCGGGGAATGGTCATGGAGGTCTCCTCTCATGCTTTGGATCAGCAGCGAGTGCATGGTCTCGCATTTGATGCGGCGATCTTCACCAATCTCACGCAGGATCATCTCGACTACCACGGCACCATGGAAAACTATTTCCAGGCCAAGGGGCTGCTTTTCCAGTCCGTGGCTGACGCTGGCAAAGGACAAATGATCATCAACATGGATGATCCTTGGGGCCGTAAACTGATCATTCAACACGAGTCCACCGGAAGAGTGACTCGGTATGGATTCGGAGTTGGCGCAGACTTCCGCGCCAATGATGTGCGCTACGACATGACGGGCACCACGTTTACCCTCACGGCCAAAGGTCGCGACTTCCTCGTTCGGCTGCCCCTCATCGGCGACTTCAACATCTACAATGCTCTGGCCGCCATTGCAGCGGGTCACGCACTCGGGATCAATCTGAGAGAAAGCATCCAGTCCCTCAAAAATGCACCCCAGGTTCCAGGACGACTCGAGCGGGTGACCGAAACAGGAAACCTCCATGTTTACGTGGACTATGCCCACACGCCCGATGCCCTCATCAACGTTTTACGCACCCTTCGTGCCCTAAAGCCAAAGCGCATCATCACGGTCTTTGGCTGCGGCGGTGATCGCGACCTCACCAAGAGGCCCAAGATGGCCCGCGCGGCGGAAGAGGGCAGCGACATCTGTGTTCTGACCTCCGACAATCCTCGCAGTGAGGATCCCGCGGCCATCATCGCCGATGCCAAAAAAGGCTTCTCCCGGTCGGGCCATTTGGAAATTGCGGATCGCAAGCAAGCCATCCGCACAGCCATCGAGAATGCCAGGGATGGAGACATCATTTTGCTCGCTGGGAAGGGCCATGAAGATTACCAAGAGATCAAGGGAGTCCGCCATCCTTTTGATGATCGCAAGATTGCCCGCCAATGCCTCTACGGCGTGAAAGCAAGCCGAGAACCCCTTTGGGACGACCGCGCATGAAAGCACTCACTCTCAGCACTGTGATCGAGCTCTGTGGCGGCACCCTGCGTCACGGGGATGACCACGTCACCGTTAACGGCATCACCACGGACTCACGCAAGGCAAGAGCCGGGGAGGTTTTTGTCGCACTCGTCGGAGAGAAATTCGACGCTCACGATTTCGTGCCTCAAGTTGCCCAAGCGGGTGCCTCAGCTGTCATTGTCAGTCGCATCGACCCAAGTTGGACCACCCTTCCCTGTGCGGTGATCGAAGTGGGGGAGACCCTGTTAGCCCTTCAGCGCCTTGCTCATGGCTACCGTTTGCTCCAGCAGCCGAAAGTCGTCGGCATCACCGGCAGCAATGGGAAGACATCCACGAAGGATCTCACGCTTGCCGTGCTTTCGATTGCATTTCAAACCTTCGCTACCCGAGGAAATCTGAACAACCACATCGGTGTGCCCCTGAGTCTTCTGAGTCTCGAGGCCCATCATGACTGTGCGGTGATCGAGATGGGAATGAATCACCCAGGCGAGATCAAAGTCTTGGCAAACATCGCCGAGCCAAACGCCGCGATCATCACCAACATCGGAGTGGCCCACATCGAATACATGGGCACGCGAGACGCCATTGCACTCGAGAAAGGAACCCTTGCGGAAGCCGTGCCGGCGTCGGGCTTTGTGGTGCTCAATGCCAATGACGAATACACGCCGAGCATTCGCTCCAGATGCCGCGCCCAAGTCTTTACGGCGGGCATTGATGCAGGTGACGTTTCCGCGACGGACCTCCAAGCAGAAGCTGAAGGCACGGCCTTTAATCTTTCGTTTGGTGGTGAGAAGTTTCCCGCTTTTCTTCCGATCCCGGGCGAGCACATGGTGGGCAATGCGGCTCTCGCCGCCGCTGCCGCCTGGCGTCTCGGTGTGCAGTCCGAGCAAATCATCGCAGCCTTACGCGCGGTGAAACTCACGGGTGGAAGATTGGAAACGAAGACGATCTCCGGCGTCACCTTTCTGGATGACTCCTACAATGCCAACCCCGACTCCATGAAGGCCGGTTTACGCACCCTCGTCGGTCTTCAGGGGAGTGGCCGCCGCATCGCGGTTCTTGGCCGCATGGGAGAACTCGGCGAGCACGCAGTGCCCGAGCATCGGAGTCTGGGTGAGTATGCCGCAGGTCTTCGACTCGATGGCCTCTACACGGTCGGAGACGAGGCCGCGCTTATTAGCGAGGCGGCAGCTGCTTTTGCACCTTCAATGGTGACCCGGAACTTTGATACCCACGAGGCCTGTGCTGCCCACCTCAAACAACACCTCATGAGCGGTGATATCGTTTTGCTGAAGGGCAGTCGGTCCGCCGGAATGGAAAAGGTGCTCTCCCACTTTCAAACGACATGATCTACTGGCTCTACGAAAACCGAGACCTTTTCTCCTCACAGGACGGCATCATTTACAAGCTGCTGAACGTCTTCCGCTACCACACCTTCCGTGCGGGAGGGGCCGCCGTGACAGCCTTCATCATCTCGGTCATGTTTGGAGAGCAACTGATCCGAAAGCTGATCTCTCTCAAAATTGGCCAACCCATCCGCACCGCTGAAGAGGTCAACAAGCTCTATGAACTACACGGCAAAAAAGCCGGCACCCCGACGATGGGCGGCCTCTTGATTGTAGGCTCCCTCATTGCCTCATGCCTTCTCTGGTGCAAATGGGACAATCCCATGGTCTGGAACATCCTTTTTACCGTGGTGGGTCTCGGCGGACTCGGATTCTACGATGATTACCTTAAGGTCAGCAAAAAGAACTCCAAGGGTGTCAGCGCACGATTGAAGCTTGTTTGGCAAGGCGGCGTGGCACTCGTAGCGGCCTACGTTTTCGCCTACTGCATTCCTCTCGATGAAAGCGGTCACCACCTACGCGCACTCTACATCCCATTCTTGAAGGATGCCTTGATCACGGACATGCATGTCTTCTCCATCGCCTTCTTCACCATCATCATCGTCGGGGCATCTAACGCCGTGAATCTCACCGATGGTCTGGACGGTCTTGCCACGGGTTGCTCACTCACCACCGCACTTGCCTACGCCGCTTTCGGTTACGTCTGCGGGAATGCCAAATACTCCGACTACCTCGGCGTGCCGCATCACTCCCTCGCCGCTGAGTTACCCATCGTAGCCATGGGCCTTGCCGGTGCTTGCCTTGGCTTTTTATGGTGGAACGCACACCCCGCCAAGATGTTCATGGGAGACACCGGCTCCCTCGCCCTTGGAGGCTGCATCGCGACTCTGGCCATTGCCTGCAAACAGGAGATCATCCTTGTCGTCGTGGGTGGAGTTTTTGTCATGGAAGCTCTGAGTGTGATGATTCAGGTCATCAGCTTCAAGACACGCGGAAAGCGCGTCTTCCGGATGTCACCCATTCATCACCATTTTGAGCTCGGGGGCTGGCCTGAAAATCAGGTCATCACCCGTTTTTGGATCGCCTCACTCATCTTCGCCATGGTGGGCCTTGCCACCTTGAAACTTCGTTAAAATCATGGGCGCTTTCGAAGGAAAACACGTTGCGATACTCGGGGCCGGCAAAAGCGGGCTCGGAGCTGCACGACTTGCACGCCTGCACGGTGCGCATGCGACGATCTTTGACGAAGGCGATCCGGCCAAAATCAAAACCGAAGAGTTCCCTGCAGTTCTGGGTCAAGCCGCGCGTGATGTCATCATCATGCCTGGACAGTATGATCTCGCCATCTTGAGCCCAGGTTTGGATACCGGATGGCCCCTGCCAAAGAAGTTTTCTGACGCGGGCGTTCCACTCACCGGCGAGCTTGAATTTGCCTTCACTCAGACGTCGATTCCCATGGTCGGCATCACGGGCACGAATGGGAAAAGCACCTGCACCGAGATCGTCGCCGCCCTTTTCCAAGGAGCCGGAAAGCGGTCGATCCCCTGCGGTAACCACGGTCTCGCCCTCTCGGAGCTTATCGTCAGTGGAGAGCCCTACGATGTACTTTCGCTCGAGATCAGTTCATTCCAGCTCGAGACCATTTCAACCCTGCGCACTCAGGTGAGCATCTGGCTGAATTTCGCACCGGATCACCTCGACCGATATCCGGACATGGAGTCTTACTTCAAGGCCAAGGTCCGCATTTTTGAAAATCAAACCCCGGACGATTGGGCGATCGTTCGAGCGGGGGAGAACGTGGGTAACCTCAAGGCCAAAAGAATCTCTTTTTCTGCCGAGACCGACGCAGACTTCACTTATCGGAAGGGAAGCTTTTTCCACGGTCAGAAAAAGATCGGCGATTCCTCCCAGCTCCGCCTTCGGGGAACGCACAACATGGAGAACGTGCTCGCTGCGATGGCTGCAGGTTGGGCCTTCGGGTTGACCTTCGAAGGGATGATGAAGACGCTCGAAACTTACGATCCACCGCGGCACCGCTGCGAGTTGGTCCGGACGCTCGAAGATCGCGAGTACATCAATGACTCCAAAGCCACCAATCTTCATGCTCTCGAGAGTTGTCTCCTCTCCCAAGAGCGCCCGATCGTCCTCATCGCAGGCGGTAAAGAGAAGGGGCTCGACTACACACCCCTCGCTAATGCCATCAAGGGCCGCGTGCACGCCATGGTGCTGATTGGAGAGATCGCAGCGTCGCTCGAGAGCTCCTTCTCGGGTCTTGTGCCCTGCCACCGTGCCAAAGACATGGCGGAGGCCGTTTCGATGGCGCGGACCGCATCCAGACCCGGTGACGCCATCATCCTCTCACCCGGCACATCTTCCTTCGACATGTACACCGGCTACGGCCAGCGCGGAGACTTCTTCTGCCAGGCCGTGAAAGCCCTGAACTAATCAACCTCTCAATCCCCCAAAAGCAACGAAACCCAAAGCCAAGAAACTCATGAATAAGAAGCCAAAACTGCTAGCCAATCTCATCGGCGAAGAAAAACGCCGCCATCACGTCGCCGCCTTTGTCACCGAAGAGGGCGAATGGAACCAGCACGAGCCCAACACCGGACTTGCACGTATGTTCATCGTCATGCTGGCCCTTCACGTCTTTGTGATCGGCGGCATCATCCTCTATGATTTCGTCGGTGAGGACGCCGAGACCCAAACGAACTCGATCAGTCAACAGCCCCAACCGGCCACCACGCCTCCCGGCTCAGTCCCGTCGGCTACACCCTCGATTCCATTGGCTCCTCAGAGTCCCGAGCAAGCTCCAATCCCCCTCAGCACCGTCAATGGTTCTCATGAATCAACGACCAATCTCAACACCGTCGCGAGCAATGCACCCTCGCTTCCCGTTGTAAACGCCCAGTCCCTGCCGCCGATTGGCAATGCGACGCCGCCCGCCCTTTCAGTGGACCATCCCGAATTGGTTGCTCTTCCTGAGACGACCGCTGAGACACCTTTGTCCTCCAATGCTCCAGCCAGTGCCTCCGAGCCGGTTTCCGCTCCGGTCTCAGTACCCGAAGCCCCGCTCCCGCTGGCTGATGTTCCTCCTGCCACCACGCTCGTAGCAAAAACCGAAGCACCGGTTTCAAAGCCCGAAACCAAAGTCGCCGACGCTCCACCAGCCCCCAAACCGGTGCCGACGCCCAGCGAAATGGCGAAACGTCCTGCATCAACGACACCTGCAAAAACCGTCGCCAAGCCGAGCACCAAAACAACCACCAAGCCCAATGCGCCAACCAGCTCCCGCTCCTATGTCATGGCTAAGGGTGACACACTTTACCGCATCGCAGCCAAGCACGGCGTCTCGGTGGACAAAATCATGAAGGCCAACGGCATCAAGGATGCCGCCAAACTTCGGGATGGGATCAAGCTCGTTATCCCGGCTAAATAGCCCGACACCCGGTCACGTTTTTCTTTCTCATTCCCGACCATGGCGAAACACGCTTCCATCCCTCTTCTCATCGCAGTCTGTCTCCTCGTGGCTTTGGGGCTGACGATGCTGGCTAGCACAGGCTACTTTGTCGAAGAGGGTGGGGGTGAGGATTACTTCACTCTGCGAAAGCAGTTAGTCGGTCTCGCCCTTGGAACAGTCGGTTGCATTTTTTTTGCCCTTTTGGACTACAATGTCCTGCTCCGTTGGCGCTGGTATTTGTTCGCCATCGCCACCGTGGCCCTCGCCGTGATTTACATCCCGGGGGTTGGGGTGAAGATCAATGGCGCGACCCGCTGGCTATCTTTTGGCGGCGTTCGCTTACAGCCCTCTGAACTTGCCAAAATCGCGCTCGCCATCTCCCTGGCAGCCTGGTTTTCCATTCACGAACTGAAGACTAAAACCTTTTGGCATGGATTCGTTCTTCCCAGTGCCATTGCCATCCTGATCGTAGGATTGATCGGGGGTGAAGTGGATCTTGGGAATGCGTTGCTGGCCGCGCTGATCGCCGCTGGCATCATGTTCGTGGCGGGCACCCGACTGTTCTATTTAGCGCTCACGGGAGCACTGATTGCAGGTGCGCTGGCTGCTGCCGTCAAATACACACCCAATCGCTGGCAACGCATCCTTGCCGTTTACGATTTGGAAAAATACAAAGACACTTGGGGACTTCAGCAATGGGTCTCAAAACTCGCCATCGGTTCCGGCGGGATCGAAGGACAGGGATTGGGGGCCAGTCGCATGAAGCTCTATTATCTCCCTGAGGCACATACCGATTTCGTTTTCCCCATTCTCGGAGAGGAACTCGGTCTTTATGGCACAGCGGGTGCCGTTCTCATGTTCGTGCTGATTGTGATCACTGGCATGTGCATTTCCTCCTACGCGCCGAATCGATTCGGAAAACTCCTCGGTTTTGCCATCACCCTCATGCTGGGACTGGAAGCCCTTCTGAATATGGGCGTCACCACCGCACTTTTGCCGAATAAGGGTTTGCCTCTTCCTTTTGTTAGCTACGGTAGTTCCAGTCTCATCGCCGCGATGGTGGCTGTTGGTATCCTCATCAACATTCACCGTCAGGGAGTCCATCTCACCCGAGATGAATTGCCTGTGATCCGAAAGAATCGCCGATGGACGCCGCAACTCTGATTTGCTTTGTCCACTTCTCATCATCCCCTTCATGTCCTCATCGCCTGCGGTGGCACCGGCGGTCATCTATTCCCGGGGATTGCCGTGGGTGAAGTCCTCAAAGCTCAGGGTCATGAGGTTACGCTTCTCATCAGCGAGAAAAAAATCGATAGTCTAGCCGCCTCCGGCCATCCCAATCTTCATTTCGAGCGCTTGCCCTTTCTGGCGATGCCAAAGCCTTGGTCACCCAAGATGTTTGCCTTTCTCAGCGGCACGCTCAAAGGACTCAAGGCCGCGAGGAACCTGATTCGAAAAGAGAAAACACAGGTTGTACTCGGCATGGGTGGATTCACCTCCTTGGCTCCGATTTTGGCGGGGAAAAAAGAAAAGTGCCTCACCCTGATTCACGATTCCAATGCTGTTCCCGGAAAGGCAAATCGGCTCACAGCTCGATTCTGCGACCTTGTCCTCCTAGGCTTGGAGGCCTGTCGCTCCCATTTCCCCAAGCATCCCGATGTGCGCATCGTCGGCACTCCGATCCGGAATACCCTGCGAGTCCCGGTCACCGATGATCCTTACGCTTTTTTCAAACTCGATAAAAACAAGAAGACCCTCGTCATCATGGGTGGCAGCCAGGGTGCCCGAGGTGTGAATCGGGTCGTCTGCATGGCCCTGGATCAACTTGAAAAACTCGGCATCCAGGTGCTCCACATCGCAGGTCCCGGCGACTATGAAGAGGTCCGCGACGCCTACTCCAAACATCCTCTTCTCACTCAGCACGTCGCCGCTTTCTGCCACCGCATGGAACTTGCCTACCAGATCGCCGATCTCGCCGTCGCTCGCTCAGGCGCATCCACGCTCACAGAATTGGCTTGGTTTGGCATCCCGAGTCTGCTCGTCCCCTACCCTTTTGCGGCTGATGACCATCAAACTCGAAACGCCGAAATCTTCCAAGCGGCCAATGCAGCGCGCCTCATGCCAGAGAGCTCCATCAACGCGACGAACCTCGTCGATGCCGTGCGCGAGATCCTTACTCAACCCGACATCGCCGCGCGCATGAAACAAGCTGCGCACGATCAAGCCGTCCGAGACTCCGCCGAGCGCATCGCCACGCTTCTCGAAGAAGAGGCTCGTAAAAAGCACAACCTCTGACTTCGGAGGAATGGCTAAAACTGGAAATAGATGAAGTCGCTCGTGACGCGACTCGACAGCGTGAAGAAAGTCAGGCTGAGAGCCACGGCGGCAGCAAGTTGAAGCGCAAAGCCTGCGCGGGTGTCGCGCCACGTTTCCCATGAATCCAAGAGTGGCTTCTGCAAAAACGCATGGATCCACAATGGAAGACTGTAGATCACCATCAAGGAAACAAAAAAGCTACCGATGCGCCAGTCATCCGCCGGAACATGGAAGGGGCTGGTCATCAGTTGCCTCATCAAATCAGGAAAGCTCTGTTCCCGGAACATCAGCCAACCAATGTTGACCAAGACAAACGTGACGCCCCACCGAAGAAGGGCCAGACCCGCGCCCTTCCCCTGAGTGAAGCCGGGCAACCAACGGTCCAAAGCGCGCCAAAGGACCAAGAGCAGCCCCCACCAGCCACCCCAGATCACAAAGTTCCAACCCGCGCCGTGCCAGAGACCCGAGAGGAGGAAAGTGAGCATCAGATTCCGTGCGATGCGCAACTCACTGCCTCGCGATCCGCCGAGTGGGATGAAAACATAATCACGAAACCAAGCCGAAAGTGACATGTGCCAGCGCCGCCAAAAATCTGCCGGAGATTGGGCCAGCCAGGGGTGATTGAAGTTCTGACAGAGCTCAAAGCCAAGCAATCGGGCGGAACCACGCGCGATATCCGTGTAGGCCGAGAAGTCTGCATAAATCTGAACGCAAAAGCAAAGCACCCCCGCCCAGACAATGGGGAAGGTGCCGTCCGAGAGAGAAAAGGCCTTGTTGCAATAAACAGCTGCCGTATCCGCAATGACGCGCTTTTTAACGAGGCCCCAAAGAATCAAAAACAGAGCGTCTCTCGCCACGCCAAAGTGAAAGCGGCGCGGATTCTCAAACTGAACGAGCAAATGCCCCGCCCTCTCAATGGGGCCCGCCACGAGCTGCGGGAAAAAGGCGACATACACCGCATAGTCCAGCAGACTCCGGCGCGCCCAAGTCTTTCCGCGATACACATCCACCGCGTAAGAACAGCTCTGGAAGGTGTAAAACGAGACACCGGCGGGGAGCAGCATTTGCACCACCGGAATGGGCACATCCCAGCCCAAAACCTGAAGTAGCGCGATCAGGTTCTCGGTGAAAAAGCCAAAGTACTTGAAGGCCGCAAGGATGGAGAAATTGCTGACCAGGATGCACATCAGCCAGACGCGCTTTTTGTCAGGCTTATCTTCCATCAGCCGAGTGAAGGTAAAGTCCACCAGCGTCGTGGCCCCTAAAAGGATGCAATACCAAGGGTGCACGTAGCCATAAAAAACATAGCCCGCCACCAGCAGCAAGGCATGCTGCCCCCTGCGCGGAAGCTGCCAATAAAGCGCGAAGGTACAGATGAAAAAAACGAGGTAGTCGATGCTTTGAAAAATCACGGAAGCACTCCTTTCATCCGCTCCCAAAAATACTGCTGATACCACTCCATCCGCTCGGGCCGGATGTGATCCAGGTCCAGGTAGTCAGACAGGCGGATCGAGGTGTCGTAGGTCTCGTCGAAAAAAAGGCCACCTCGCGCCTCCAGCCACTTCTTGAGGAAGTCGGCATAGGCCGGCATGGCACTGGGCTCATTCGGCAGATGCGTTTTGGCATCAGGTCTGCGTTTGACCCGAAAAACAACCAACTTCGCACCGCATTCAGCGGAGAGACGCAGCATGTCAGGCAGCAATGAAGCCTCAAGGGTCTGCTGAAAGCCGCCCGAGATTTGCCCCAGAGCTGGAGCCGCGTTTTCATCAGCGGCGAGATTACCCCGCAGGTGATCGAGACCAAAACGAGCAGAGAGCGCAAAGCGCTGCGCTTTCAGGGGAGTGCCGAAGCCGCCCATCTCCATCGCCACCCCCATCAGTCTCCGCGACAGATACTCCTGCCACTCATCGAAAGAATAGACCTGAGTGAGCCATTGGTCTGCCTGACTGGCAGCGGATGAAGCATCGTTGTTGATGCCCATAAACTTATCGAGCACGGGTTCATCTGCGCTGCGCAAACTGCGGAGATAGGCAGCTGCGGTGGCTTCATTTTTTGCGAAATACGGAGCTGTCAGTTCATCGTCTCGCACGAACAGGAACACGGCTTCGGGACGTATCCCGCTGGCCACGACGAGATTCTTCAGAACCAAGTACCAAACCGTCACATTGGAGCCACCCCTCGAAATCAGGGAAAATTTCCGCCCGCTCAGAGCCGACATCTGATCAGGAGACTTCCCGAGTCGCGTGTAAAGCATGGAGTTTCCGATCCCCACATAGTCAGGCTGAGCAGCCCGAAGATCGGCGATGACTTTGCTCACTTTGATAGACTCTCCAGCACCTATTCTCTCATCGCCCTCGGTCTCATTTGGGACGTCTGGATCACCCTGCAAAACAAGGGGCGGGACAAGCAGACATAACAGACAGGCGATCAACAAACGGAACGCATCACGCTTCCATCGGCTGCCGGTGGAAGGTGAGGGCTCAGAGATTGAAGGTGTCTGCGTTTTCAAGATTCAAGGCGTCACGGCAACCTCAGACAATGGATACGGCATTGATGCAAATGGCATCCACAAGTATTCAGCAGGGGCATCAGATTTTCGCTTTTTTGTCAGATGATTCTGCCGAAGTAGCTCCGTATTCGATTCCGTGAGACGAGATCCTAATTCAGAGGGAGAACAAGCATGACAAAAGTGCAATGCGCTGTGCTGGCCGTTCTGTGCGGCGCATCGACGCTTTGGGGTGCCGAAGTCACCGGTGTCATCCCTCAGCCCATCAAAGAGGAAACCTTTGATGCCCT
>CAMBPV010000045.1 GCA_945869695.1 Prosthecobacter debontii | reverse complement strand
CATTGGAGTGATGACCTGATCCAAGCCATCGCTGAGAGCCCGAAGGTGGCCCGCTACATTGATATGCCGCTGCAGCACATCAGCGATCACATGCTGGGCCTGATGAAGCGTGAGACCAATGGTCAATACATCCGTGATCTGGTTTCACGCATCCGAGCTGGCATCCCCGGCATCGCAATCCGCACGACGTTCATCGTGGGTTTCCCCGGTGAGACGGAAGCTGATTTTGAGGAGCTGATCAAGTTCATCGAGGAGACTCGATTCGAGCGCGCGGGTGTCTTCAATTACTCGCAGGAAGAGGGGACGCGCGCGGCCAAGATGGAAGGGCAGATCCATCACATGACACGGAAGCGCCGGTGGAATGAGGCGATGCGTGCGATCCAACACAGCGTGGAGAGTTTTAACAAAGAAGTGATCGGCAAGAAGGTGCGCGTGCTCGTGGAGGAAGCGGGTGTGGCCCGTGGCGAAATGGATGCGCCCGACATCGATACGACCGTCTTTGTGAACAAAAAGCTGCCCGTGGGCCAGTTCGCTGATGTGACGATCAAGGACTGGCGTGGCTATGATCTGGTAGCGCAGTAAGTCTTTTTTCAGAACAGCTCGCCTTGGATTGGCGAATGGATATCAGACGACTTCCGCAGAGGATTCGGTGCGTCTGCTTGGAGGACGAGGATCTCGGGCGGCGGTGCAAAAGAGTGGAGGTTCCCCTGGAGGTAGGCTTCCTGTTGATCGGGCAGGAGGAGTGCAGGCATCCGGTCGTGGACGGGTTCGACGGTGGCATTGGGCGAGCAAGTGATCATGCTGTAGCAGCGGCCCCACTCAGCGGAGTCTTCCCAGATGCCAGCGGCCGAGAGGAGGTCACCGTAGGCTGGGGTGAATCGGTGAGTGCGCTTTTGGCCGGTGGGTCCTGACCACTCGAAGTAGGCGGAGAAGGGGATGAGGCAGCGTTTTTCTGCGAAGGCGGTGCGCCAAACGGATCCAGAGAGCTTGTCGTCCCGTGAGTTCACGATGGCCTTACTCCAGGGGCGCGCGAATCCCCATCGCATCGCGACGATCCCTTCACCCGGGAGGTGTACAGGCGCAGGATTCGTGGGACGCACGAGAGTGAGTGCATCTTCCGAGCCTTTGTGAGTGGGGGCAAAGAGCGATCGGTATCGAAGGGGGGAGAACTGATAAGCCGTGCACATGGGCAGGGGAGACCATGCCTCGGGATCCTTCCAGGGACAAGGGTGAGCCCCGGCCAATTGTCGTCGAGTGACTAAAACCGACTCGTCTTGGAAAAACAGGTTGCGAAGCTGGCATGGCATCTGCTAGATCGGGGTGTTCGAAGATCGTTTTTGCAATCGCGGCAGCGCGACTCAACAAAAACAAGGGGGATAACTCCCCGATCCTCAACACACTAGCACCAACCCAAACTAAACATTAGACACCATGGCTAAATATAAATTGGAGTACATCTGGCTCGACGGTTACACGCCCGTCGCCAACCTGCGCAGCAAGACGCAGATCAAAGACTACGACAGCTTTCCTAAACTCGAAGATCTTCCTAACTGGGGCTTCGACGGCAGCTCCACCCGGCAGGCTGAAGGCCGCAGCTCGGATTGCGTGCTGAAGCCAGTTGCGATCTATCCAGACTCGACCCGTAAGAACGGCGCTCTGGTGATGTGCGAAGTCATGATGCCTGACGGTGTCACCCCTCATCCATCCAATACCCGTGCCACCATCTTGGATGACGCCGGAACATGGTTTGGTTTTGAGCAAGAGTACTTCCTGTATCAGGATGGCCGCCCTCTGGGCTTCCCTGAGAATGGCTACCCTGCACCTCAGGGGCCTTACTACACAGGTGTGGGCTACAAAAATGTGGGCGATGTGGCTCGTCAAATCGTCGAGGAGCACCTCGACCTCTGCCTTGACGCCGGTATCAACCACGAAGGCATCAACGCCGAAGTGGCCAAGGGTCAGTGGGAATTCCAAATCTTCGGAAAAGGCTCCAAGAAGGCTGCAGACGAGGTGTGGGTAGCTCGCTACATCCTCCAGCGCCTCTGTGAGAAGTATGCGATCGACGTCGAGTATCACTGCAAGCCTCTCGGAGACACCGACTGGAATGGCTCTGGGATGCACTGTAACTTCTCTACGGAGTACATGCGCACCGTGGGTGGCAAGTCCTACTTCGAAGCGCTCATGAAAGAGTTTGAAAAGAACATCAACGAGCACATCGCCGTTTACGGTCCGGACAATCACATGCGCCTCACCGGCCTCCATGAGACCCAGTCCATCGATAAGTTCTCCTACGGTCTCGCTGACCGTGGTGCTTCCATCCGTATGCCTCATAGCTTCGTGAAGAACGACTACAAGGGCTACCTGGAAGACCGCCGTCCGAACTCCCAAGGTGATCCCTACGCGATCGCTGGCCGCATGCTGAAGACCATCGCAGCGGTGCCAACCAAGTAAGGTTGGGTTCATTCTCCCGGTTCCAAAATACACGGCATCAGTCCTCACGGGCTGGTGCCGTTTTGGTCTTGTTTGGGCAGGGTGGAGACGGCATCTCAAAGCACTAAAATTACCAAAGACAACTGAACAAAACCCATTAGGATGGAGGCCTGTTTTTGAGCAGTCTTCACCCATGTTTTCACCTGACTATTTGATTCTCGGTTCCGGCCTCAAGTTTGGGCTCGATCACTCCACGCTATCTGGGATCGTGATTTGCATTGTGCTGGTGGTGCTCTCGATGGTCAGCTGGACGGTAATGCTTTCGAAGCTCTGGATGATCTCGAAGGCCAAAAAGGCGAATGCGGAATTTGTCGGTGACTTCCGGAATAGCGAGCACCCCCTGGCTCTGTATCAGCACAAAAGACACCACGACTTCGCTCCGCTTTATCACATGTATCATGCGGCCAGTCGTGAGCTTGCTTTCCACCTTTTGGGTAATGATGAGCCTGATGAAAACTTTGGCACCCGACTTCAGGGGGCGGGTCGCATCACGCCCTCCCAGATGAGTGCCGTGGAGAATGCAATGGAGCGTGCTGCCAGTGAGGCGGCTTTGAGGTTAGAAAGCCGAATGAGTGTGGTGGCGATGGCGTTAAGCGGCGCACCTTTCCTCGGTCTTCTTGGGACGGTTTGGGGCGTCATGGATAGCTTCGGAAGTCTCGCCAGTGGTGCGGGCGGAGTGAGTCTTTTGACCATGGCACCGGGCGTTTGTGCAGCCTTGCTGACGACGGTGGTCGGGTTGCTCGTCGCCATCCCCAGCATGTTTGGCTACAATTTCCTTGTTGGCCGGATTCGCGCCCTGATTGTGAGGCTCGACCATTTTGGCAGCGAGTTCAGCTCGATTTTGGACCGCCATTTCGTCGACCACCGTGCAACGGGGGAGGAACTGCCGAGCATCGCCACCCTGAGGACGCCTTCCATGCCTGCATTCTCCGGTGAGGTGGCTGAATCGATGGCGCAGCCCGTTCATGCTGAGGCTGTCAGTCCGGCTCTATGAAACGCTGGTCAAATAGGCATCAACCAAGGCTGATCACTGAAATCAGCGTCACGCCCTTGCTCGACTTGGTCTTCGTGCTGCTGCTCGTTTTCATGGTGGCTGCGCCGTTGATGAATCAGGATGCTTCCGTCTCGCTACCGGTGTCTCAGTCAGCAGGTCCTTCGGATGTGCCGACAGATGTCGTGCGCCTGACTTTGAACCGAGATCATGCGTTGACGCTGGACGGAACCAGCACTTCCCGCGAAGAATTGGTCGACAGAATCAAAGCGATGCTGACCACGCGGCCCAGTCTCGGGGTGGTGGTCGAGATTCATCGCGATCTCCCGGTTCAGACTTTAGTCGATCTCATGGATGGACTGACGGCGGCAGGAGTCAAAAAGACCTCCGTTGTGGCGACTCAAGCTGGAGGAACATGAGCGAAAATGATGCCCCCCACACGTTCATCACTGGAGCCCATCGGGCGTTTTGCTCTGACTGCATTCTTTGTGCATGGGGTGGTGTTGGTAGGTTTAGCGTATTGGGGAATCGGCGAGTGGCAAGCCATACGAGGCAGTCAAAAACCAGCGATGCAGTGGATCTCTCCATCAGATATGACATCTGCGATTGCTCAGATGGAGGCACCTTCGAACACTCTCCAGTTGCCTGTTGCCTCCGCGCCCGTTGCCTCAAAAGCGCCCGAGCCCGCTCCTGCCGGCTCCAGATCGCCTCGGATCGATATTGTCGTCGTGAAGCCTGAGCCCATCAAAACACTGGTGCCGGTGCGAAAAATGGGTTCTGCTGAATCGATCGATGTCTTAGCCCAGTTACCGGGTGCTGATGAGGGAGTGGACATGAGCAAGGTGGATGCAGCGATTGTGGCTCGTTTCCGCGAGAATTGGCTTCTGCCAGAAGGAATCGACTATTCAGTGCGAAAGACGGTGGAAATGGATGTCTCAGTTTTTCGGGACGGGAGCGTGGGAGGGGTTTTGCTGGTAAAACCATCTGGGGTTTCACAGGTGGATGTCTCGGCGCTGCGGGCGGCAGGGAAGATCAATTCGATCGGAGTTCCTCTGCCTGAAGAATTTTTGGGAGACAGATATGAAGTTCGGATGCACTTTCACGCTGAGTAAAATGAGGGCCTGTGCATCTGTTATCATCTCCCTAATCGCCCTTTCCTGGCCGACAGCGGCCGACGCATGGAATTGGCCAGGGAAAGCGAGTGGAGTCGAGAAAGCCACGCCAGTGCCCAAGGTGGAGATCGGCACGTTTTCAGGCGGGACGGGCGAAAGTGCGGCGCGTCAACTGCGCGCTGAACTGATGGATGCGCGGGAACTTCTTCCGGTGACCGAAGAGGTGCCGGGCGCTTTTAAAGTGTCGGGATCATCTTCAGGAGGTCGGGTTGTGGGGAGGCTTTTGGATGCTTCAGGCAAAGAGGTGTTTGATCGCACGTATGCCGCGCCGGGATTGGATGAAAATGTGAAGGCGCTTTCGGATGATTTGATCTTTGCCGTAACGGGCCGTCTTGGCATGGCATCAAGTCGAATTGCATTTGTCAGTGACGTCGGTGGGACCAAGCAAATTTACGTCTGTGATGTGGATGGCGGAAATGTGGAGCAGATCACACGCGAGCCCAATGGTGCTGTCTCACCCACCCTCACGGCGGACTCTTCACTCATGGCTTACACGAGCTACCGGACGGGATATTCCGTGGTCCAGGTGCTTGATCTCGGCGGCGGACGAGAGCAGGCTTTCTCTGAAACAGCAGGAGGCAGCACGGGTCCCTCTTTCTCTCCAGATGGCCGTTTCTTGGCCATGACGCTGGGCTTTGTGGGGACGCCCGAGATCTTTGTGACCGAGTTAGAAACTGGGCGCACCATTTGCCTTAGTGAAACTACGGGAGTTCCATCAAGCCCGACGTGGCATCCCAAAGAACCTCAAATCCTGTATTCCTGCGATGAAGGTGCCGGACCTCGGCTGTGGTTGGCCTCAATGAAAAAAGATGAGAAATCAAAGCCTTGGGGCTTGTCGTGGGGTTTCCGGACAGATCCTGAGTGGTCGCCTGATGGTCTTCAGGTCGCATACACCACGAAGAGAGGGAATGGCTATTGTGTTGCGGTTCGTGGATTCCCCTCGGGTCGGGAGCGCGTCATCAGACGAGGCGGCGCTCAGCATCCGACCTGGAGCCCAAACGGGCGTTTCATTGCTTATGTTTTGGGAGGCTCACTGATCGTGCACGATTTGAAGACGAATGAGGAGCAGACCATTCTCGCAGACAAAGGCACCATCTCAGAGCCGTGCTGGATGCGCTGATGCAACTATGAAAGGCCACCTTTCCCAATCCGTCATTCGTTCAGGCTTCGCGGCCTTGGGGATGATCATGCTCTCGCATTGTTCTACACTGCGCCCGAGTGCTGATGAGGACTCAGTCGTCTATGCGCTGGGAAGTCGCGCTGAGTTTCCATCGCCTCTGACTCGGCAGATGAAACCCGTGGCCAGTGCGTTGGAGTTCTCGATGAATCAATTTCTGGTCTCGGCTGCCCATGACCGGGTGCTTCTCTCACTGGTGAAGAATGATAAAGCCAAGTATCTACTGGCGGGTTACTCACGGCCGGGTCTGCCTCCCGAATATGCCCGAGTGTTGTCGGAAAGGCGCACGCACTCGGTGCGGCACCGTTTGATCGAGTTAGGAATGGAGCCTGCACAGATCCAGACTGCGGGTTTTGGAAATGATTTTCCTCGAACGGGTCCGACGACGGATGTGGTCGTGATTTACGATGGGGGCGAGTAGGCACACTGAGTTGAGACTTGGCGTTCCCGGAATCTGTGGCAGCATCCAAGGTCCATGTTGGAACTTTCCCTGATTCTCCTCTTACTTGTCTTCAATGGCGTTTTCGCCATGGCCGAGATCGCTCTCGTTTCGTCTCGGAAGGCTCGTCTTCAAGAGCGAGCAGACGCGGGGAATGGTGGGGCCAAACTGGCGCTGAAGCTCATGGTGAACCCAGGGCGTTTTCTCAGCACGGTTCAAATCGGCATCACGCTGGTCGGCGTTCTGGCAGGAGCGTTCGGGGGAGCCAGTCTTGCGGGTTACATTGAGCCGTTGATCGTGCAAATCCCTGCGCTCGCCCCTTACGCGGATCGCATTGCGTTTGGCATCGTCGTTGCGGGCATCACGTATCTCTCCCTCATCATTGGAGAATTGGTGCCCAAGAATCTGGCCATTCGAAATCCTGAAGGCATCGCCTGTGCGATGGCTCGACCCATGGACTGGCTTTCCCGAGCAGCCTACCCGCTGGTGTGGGTGCTCGAGGCCAGCACCAAGCTCTTGATGCGATTCTTCGGAAAAGAAATGCAACAAGTAGGGCCCACACGCGGTGAAGTGGAAGTCCTCGTGCGTGAAGGCATGATCACGGGCGACGTTCATCGCGACGAGAGCGACATGGTCGAAGGCGTCTTTGATCTCCGTGAGCTTCGTGCAGAGGAAGTCATGCGCCCGAAGCCAAAGGTCGTCTTTTTTGCCGCCGATGACATCTCCTCGGCCGTTGCCGATCTCGTCGCAGCGAGCCGGCAGAGTGTCTTTCCGGTGTTTGAGGGTTCTCGAGACCACGTCGTCGGCATCGTTTCTCTCCGCGCTCTTTATGCCAGCGCTGCCAGCGGAAATGCCCGTCCGATGCGTGAGCTCATGAACGAGCCGCTCTTCGTTCCCGATAATCAACCCGGTCTCACTCTACTCGACGCGCTCCGCAAGGCTCCCTTGGGAGCTGCGGTGGTGACGGATGAATTTGGGATCGTGCGCGGACTCGTCACGCTGGATGACTTGCTCGAAGAAGTCATGGGCGACCTACCTGCCGACACGAAAGCTGCGGACGGTCACATTCGGCAAAAAGGTCCAGACAGTTGGATCGTCGATGGCCTCACGGAGATCGACATGGTCACCGATGCGATCGAAGGATTGAGTGCACACGTCGAGGCTGAAAAAGAAAGCTTCCAGACTCTCGCGGGTTTCATCGTTCAACGCCTTGAGCGGCTACCGCTCGAGGGTGAGACCTTTGCGGTAGGAGAGTTCCGTTTTGACATCATCGACATGGATCGCCAGCGCATTGATAAAGTGGGCATCGAGCGTCTGAACCGTATCGCCGATGGAGCAGGGGAGACCACGTCATTGGGTGAAAGTTGAACTGCGCAGGTTCACACCTTCTCGAGTTTGATCGGGTAAGTCTGGAGCGCATTCCATTGGCAGACGATCAGGTCGCCATTCTCCAGCACGCAGACATCGTGACCGTGGTCAAAGACGGGCTCTGCCCGCGTTAGTGTTGCCATCACCCCCTTGTCGTCAAATATCGGCTCTGATCCACCCGGTGCAGAAATGACCTTTCCCTGTGCATCCAAGATCACCGTAAATCCCGATGGATTCCCCGGCAGCTTGCTGGCCACGGGATCCGTGGACCAACACACCCCCGCGTAAAGCTCCTGACCCGCAATCACCGGGCGGCAGACCTTGCAGCCATTGACGGTGATCGTTTCCACATACTTCCCATCCAGCGTGAATCGGCGGAAACAATTGTCCACCCGTGAGGTCACCAGTACCGTGGCTTTATTGATTCCCGCGCGCAGGTCGATGGCCACACCGTGTCCATTGTTGATTCGCTGATCCGCTGGTCCGTCTTTACCCCCAAACTTTTGGATGAAGCGCCCACGCGCATCATAGCGCAGCACAAAATTGGACCCATATCCGTCAGCCACATAGATATCTCCATTTGGAGCGATGGCGGTTTCCGTTGGATTGAAAAACATATCGGGCTCATAGGCGCCCACGCTCATTGGATGGCTGATGCTGAAAATCTCCTTCCCACTGAGATCAATCTTGGTGATCCGACCCGTTTGCCGAAATCCACTACTCCCCGATTTCCAAAGGCCTGAATCCGTCACAAAAAGGAACTCTTCACCATTCTCATCCCATCGCGTCAATCCATGGCACCCTGGCCATGCGCTGCCCCATGAGTCCAGGATCGTACCATCCGGCTTGAAGATCAGCATTTGGTTATCCCAATGATCACCCACCATGAAGAGCCTCCCGTCCTTCACCTGAACCATCTCATGGCAGTTCAAGATCGGATGATGCCGCCCTTGGCCCGGAGCCACCCAGTCCTTGTTCACCTTGTATCGATGCGCCCCATGCCCGATCACCACATCCTTTTTCGGATCCGGCGCAGCGGAGATCGTTTGAGTCCAAGTTGCGGCCAGAGCAGTGCTCAGCCCCGAGATAAAGTGACGGCGTGTAGGCATGACAGCGAAACCAACGAATCAGCGAGCGCTGTTCTTCATACTGGAACCCCAATGCTTTGATCATATCCGAATTCCCGGATCTCGGATCAAACGGCGAACACGATGAAGAGCTTCGAAATGATGTTTTGGACCCGATTAGAAATCGATTACCGAATGACCTGACAGATCAATTTGAGCGGATCTCGTTTCCCCATCCTCATTGGTCTGCCAGCAGGTGCCGGAGCGGACATCGAGGCAGGTGAGCCAGGCGCCTCGGCAGGCGGCGGTGTCGAGGCAGAGGGTGCCGGGGGTGATCCAGGGGATGCCGGTGCGCTGGGGGGTGTGGCCGCAGACGATGGGCTTGCCAGAGATGTGGCGGATCTCTTGGGTGAGATGTTGCCAGAAGAGGGTGATGTCGGTTTGGGCTGAGAGGGGCAGCGAGGGATCCACTCCGGCGTGAACGAAGATGTGAGTGTCCGTCTCCCAGAAGCGCTGGGTGTTTTTCAGAAAGGCCCAATGCTCCTCGGGGATGTCATCGAGTGTCTCAGCGCCGTAAGAGTCCACGGTGGCGTCGCCGCCGTTCATCATCCAGAGCGCGGTGACTTCTCCTCCTTTTTGGTGGGAGTCCACCATCATGATCTCATGGTTTCCACGGAGAGGGATGAGCTGTGTTTCCTTTTGGAGAGTGATCAAGCGCTCGATCACACCTTTGCTTTCGGGGCCTCGATCAATGTAGTCGCCTAGGGTGACGAGGCTGTCTTCGGGCGTGGGTTTGACGATGCTCAGTAGCGATTCAAAAGCGCGGCTGCAGCCATGGATGTCGCCGATGGCAAGGAGCCTTGGCGTTTGAGGGGGCGAGTCGAAGGGCATTGTCAATTTTTATGGCGAGAAGGCAAAGAGTGATTCGAGGACTCGCACTTCATCGGCTTTTTTGAGACCGAGGTAAAGGGGAAGGTGATTCAAGGCACGAGTGATGAACATGCGGGACAATCGCTGCGTCGAGGTAGTTTAACGCGACGATTCAAATTGCTGCCGAGGTCCATGCAAAGCAGTTCACCTGCGAGGGGGCTTCCGATTCCTGTGATGAGTTTGATCACTTCCATGGCACCCACGCAGGCTGCCGCGCCCGAGACGGCACCGAAGACGGGAAACTGCCTTTTCCAGCTGGCGGGCACTTCGGGGACGTAGCAGCGGAGGCAGCCCGTTTTTCCGGGAATAAAGGTGGTCACGCTGGCTTCGAGCCCATGCATGGCGCATTCGACCATGGGTTTCCGGGCCCGCATGGCGGCATCATTGAGAGCGAGCCGTTCCTGAAAAAGGGGCGCAGCATCGACAACGATATCCGCTTTCGACACGAGTGTGTAGGCGTTCATGTCAGATGCATTTTCTGGGATGCCGATGATCTCCATTCTTGGATTCAGCTCCTTCAGCCTACGCACAATGGAATCCATGCGCGGCTTGCCGATGTGGTCGTGAGTTTGCAGAAGTTGCCGGTTTAAATCAGAAGGCTGCAGATCGCCATGATGTGCTAGGATCAGCCTGCCCACTCCAGCCGCAGCCAACTCCAATGCCACCAGTCCACCCAAGCCACCGACACGCGAGATCAGCACCGAGGTTCCTTTGATTTTTCGTTGTCCTTCTTCGCCTACACCGGGCACCCACATTTGCCATTCATAGGTGGCGCGCTCTTCGGGTGTGAGGTCTCGGGGAGTCATGGTATTAAAGTGTGATCACTCGGCCATCGGAAATCTTGAGGCGAACATCCGCCAAGCGGTCGGCCTCGCGTGATGAATGAGTCACATGCAGCACGGTGATCCGATGCTCGCGTTGGGTCCGCTTCAGAAGCTCCATGAGGCTTGTTTGGGTGTCTTCGTCGAGGGAGGAGAGAGGCTCGTCCATCACCAGAACCTTGGGCCTGACGGATAGAGCCCGAGCAAGAGCAACTCGCTGTTTTTCGCCGCCTGAAAGGCCCGCAGGTTTACGAGGCAAAAGATGAGTGATGGCCATTTCCTCAGCCAGATCCTTCACCGTTTTATCGATGACCTCGGGCGATACTTTTCGGATTTGAAGGCCAAAGCCGATTTGCTTCTCTACTGTCATGGTCCCGAAAAGAGCGCCGTCCTGTGGCACGTATCCAATGCCTCTCAAATTGGGCGGCGCGTCCGTCACGTTTAATTCTCCGACCCAAGTCCGTCCGGCGTCGGGCTTCCGAAGGCCGCAGATGATCTCGATCAGACTCGTCTTGCCGCTTCCCGTTTTTCCCATGAGCACGGCGTAGCTTTCTGCCGGCACTTCAAATGAAATGTCATCCAAGGCAAAGGCTGGTGTTTTCCAGCAGATCTTTTCGAGTCGAATCATGATATCAGATGCGCTCTCCCGTCAGTCGAATGCTCACCAGAACCGCCATGGAGAGCGCAATCATGAGGATGCTCACGGCTACGCCTTGCTCCAGTTCTCCCACGCTCCACGCCAGCCACACGCTCGTTGGTAACACTTCGGTTTTCATTCGTGTGGCACCGGCAAATACGAGAACAGGGCCGAACTCGCCCAAGCTTCGCGCCCAGGCCACACTCCCCGCGGCAAACATGCCACGCCTCGCCGCGGGCAGCGTCACATGCCAAACCGCTTGAAAGTGGGTGCACCCCAAGGTGCGGGCCACGTCCTCGGGGCGCGATGGTAAGTCATCAAACACGCCTCGCATGGTGCGGATCGCAAAGGCGGCGGCGATCACGAACTGAGCTAGGATGACGCCCGCGATGGTGTAGGTGAATGGAATCACTTTTTCGAGGGTCGAGCCCAGGGTTGTCTGAAAAAAGATGAGCAAGCAGAGGCCCACCACCATGGGGGGCAAGACGATGGGAATATCCAATGCAGCATCAACCAGCGAGCGCCCCGGGAATCGTGCGCGGGACATCAAGTAACCGATCGGCACCGCAAGGATCACGGAAGCGATGGCGGCTACGGTGCAGGTGATGAGACTCAGCGCCGTGGCGTATCGGATCTCACGCGAGGCCAGCACATTCCAAATCTCCTCCGGTGTAGTATAGGTAGCCGTGGCACCGAGCATGAGAGCCCAAAACAAAAGATACGCCGCGCAGATGAGCGCGAGCGTGATCCAAAAGGGGCGGAGTTTCATTCCAAATGCTTAGCAGTCCGAGTGAGGGTGCTCAAGATTGGATCTCAAGGCTGTTTCAACCTCGGCGGGATATCCAACTGAGAACTTGGGACGGGTGACTCTTCGCCTTTCCAGACAAATCCTGCAGCTTCGAAACTCTCTTTGTGGTTCTTTAAGTAGGCGAGGAGACGATTGCTGAGATGCTTGTGTGGCGAGTCGTGCCTCACGGCGAACGGTTGCACTGCGCGGGCCTTGTCGGGGGGTAGGGGAATCATGTCAAAATGCTCGACCACTTGCTGAACGTTCACTTTATAAACGATGGCGGCATCGAGTGCTCCCGCCCGCATTTGATTCACGAGAAAGTCGGCTGTGGGCACTTGCACCACCACGTTTTTCATGACGCTGTCCATGAGATTGGATGATTTCAAAATGGCCTGCGTCATGAAGCCGAGCGTCGATTGTTGGGCATTGCAGACTCCCAGCTTCAGGCCGGATTGGGCGAGGTCTGCCAGCGTCTTGATCTGCTTCGCGCTGCCTTTGGGGACGGCGATCACGATCTCAGTCTCGGTCAGCATTACCGCTTCAGGGAAGTGCTCAGCCACCGGTGGCACAAAACAAACATCGCAGGCATAATAAGCGTCAGGAAACTTGGGGTTGGCCGCGTCTTTCATCGCCTTCATGGAGGCGCACAAGATGCCGCAGCCATTAAAAACGGTGGTCACCGTGATGCCCTCCCGGTCCGCGAATTCCTGCACCAGTTTTTCGATCGCGGGTCGATTGACGCCGCCGCTGTAGAGGATCATCTCTGGCTTAGCCGTCCACAAATCACCACCCGCAGGTTTGAATCCGTATTTCTCAAAAATCGCACCACCTCTGTCTGGGGCAGCGAGATAACGTGCGAATTTGAGAGCAGCCTGCGTTTGAGAGCAGGTGGATAAAACGGCTGCACTGGCTCTTTCCTGATGCTTGGATATCTCAGGAATCTCCATGGATTCGGTGTTCTTAAACTGCGGAACAGTCGAGTCCCAGACGAGTGCTGCATCGACGACTCCGAGTGCGACATCGGCACCCACCTCCATCACGGTGGGTTTCATGACTGCCGCTCCGGTGGCCAGTTTTTCCCAGCGACTGCCCAACAGCGTCTTGACCACTTTTCCAATGCTTGCCGCCTCGGGATTGGGCAGTGCAAATTTGATTCCATCTCTCAGCAAATCATCGAGCGAGTGGATCGCTTTTGGATTTCCTTGAGACACGATGAGAACCGGATGCTGGACGGCGACTGGCAGGGTTTCTTGAACTGCATTCAGTTTTCGAGCGTCGGATAATGAGCCCTCATCGGCAGCGATGAGGATATCTCCCTGTTTAGCCACTTTCATCTGGCTGAGGAGCGTGCCTGTGCCTCCGTATTGAAGACTCACTTTGACTCCGAATTCTTTTTCATACTCAGAGGCGATCGCTTCAATGGGTTTCTTCAGACCCGCCGCGCAATAGATCATCAAAGGGCGTTGGTCGCCGGACGTTTGCATTTGCTTCCATGCAAATCCGCCGAGGACAAGCGCTGCGGACAAGAGGAGAAGGGCTAGGATTTTTCGAATCATGGGGAGGAAAAGGAAACGCTCAGACGGGACAGTTTCGTGAATGTCATTTCTTCACCCCGCCGCTTCGGAATAAAACGAATGCCGCAAGGGCCAATAACAATGCTCCACCTATGGCTAAGAGCGTCCAGCGGTTCGGACTCATGGCAAACTCATTGATAACAAACGCTTGGGACTTTGCTTTGGTTTCGGGAGGGGAATTGGCCGTCGTTGTCACTGCTTCCTCTCGTGCGGGCTGTGATGGGGGTCCCGTTTTCCCGGGCTCAATTTTCCCGACATTCTCCAATGTTTTGACCCAATCCACATTCATGAGAATGTCCCAGCCGGGGTTTTCATTTTTCAGTCGGCACGAGCAGCGGCCCACGAGAAACATGCTAGCGTCTTCCAGAGCGGTGTCATCAAGCACATCGAGACTCCACGCGCCCAGCACACGTCCACGGCCGAAGACGGCTGCTGCGAAACTTGTTTTGGCGGTATCAATTCCCGATTTGGGGCCAGCCAACATCTTGAGAAAAAGAGCCTCCGACGGATCATCCGCACGCAGTCTGAGGATGGTGAACGCGAGTTTCAGCGCAGGGCCAGGACCGAGTTGGCTGTCAGGGTCATTGGGATCTTGAATGGGCAGACTCGCCACTTGCTCCAGAAATTGGATTCTCTTTTCGATCCGCTCCAGATGAGCCGCATCCTCTGGAGTGCCTTTCTCTGCGACCACCCACACGATGGAGTCACCGGCGAGAATGTGTTCTGTCAGTTTTTTTCGCATCGGTGAGTCCAGAATCTGTCCCAGTGATTCTGCGTCTATCGCACCCGACCAGAACGGAGCTTGATCGCGGCTGGAGAATCTGAGCTCCGGTTTTGCAAGAGCGGGGTCCTTCGTCGTTTGGATATCCAGATTGGCCTTCCCATTGGCTCGCAGGGGTCGCAAAAGTTCGTTCTGCGCAGCATCGGATGCAGAGTGGGCGGGGAGAATTAGGCGATAGGCATCAGCCTCCCAGCGATCCAGCGCGTAACGGAAAACAGGAATGGTGCAGCCCTGCGTGGATTGGAACGAGCAGAGGAGAGCTAAGCCAAGAGCAGCGGGTGAAAGATGAGACATGCCGGATCATGCGTAACGGATGAGGACGGCCGGAAGTTGCGGCTGATCTTTCCTCTGCGTGATGCCCACTGCCGACCATTCCAGAAGAACCGGCTTGCTTAGCAAAAGTTTAAGGTGCCTCGATCGCCTTCTTCACAGTTGCTTCGATCTCGCCGCCCTCTGGCTCCGCATCCGATCCGAATCGACTGATGAGCTTGCCGTCTTTACCGATCAAAAACTTCTCGAAGTTCCATTGAATGTCAGTCCCAGCGGTTAGGGCTGCAAATAGGGGATGTTTATCGCTACCTGTGATTTTCACCTTTGAGAACATCGGAAAGGTCACTTTGTAACGGCTGGAGCAGAAAGTCTTGATCTCCGCCTCACTGCCTGGCTCTTGTCCGCCGAAGTCGTTGCAGGGGAAGCCCAGCACCGTGAACCCTTTCGACGCATACTTTTCATGCAGTGCTTGGAGACCTGCATATTGCCCTGTGTAACCACACTCCGAGGCCACATTGACGATGAGGACAACCTTGCCCGCGTAGTCCTTCAGGCTGGCTTCTTTGCCGTCGATCGTCTTGAGGGGCAGCGTTGAGAGTTCGGCGGCGGAAAGGGAAAGAGCAGACATGGCGGCAAAGGTGGCGAGGAGGTGTTTCATGCGGAAAAGGGAACGAATTGAGGTCGAGAAAAGTTGCCGCACATTCGGCTCCGTCTAGACACTTGCCGGGAACGCCTCAATCTTGGCCACCATGCGCCCTTCCTTCAGTTCTATCATTGTTCTACTCAGTTTCGCCGCCATGGCTGTGGGTAAGGCGCTTGCCTGGGGGGAGCCTCACCACGCGATCACCCGAGCCGCTCTGGAGGTTTTGCCGGCATGGCAGGTTGATGCGTTGGGACCTGAGTTCGCTGCTTTGGGCGATAACTATTGCCTCATTCCCGACAATGTTTTCACCGACAAGGCCAACGCAAAATTTGCGACGATGGATAACCATCCGGGTGAAGTTTATTTGAAGCGACTGCACCTGCCGTTTCCGGATCAGTCGGAGAATCTGGTCACAGTTCGCTATTTCGTGGACAAGATCGTTGCGACGCTGAAGGAAGGGAAAATGGGAGATGCCGCTCGCTTCATGGGAACCCTTTGTCATTTGATTGAGGATTTTGGAAGCCCTTCTCACACGATACCGGGTGATAACATGTTCACGTTGCTCCAGCAGTTCATGCCGCCTTCTGAAATCATGAAAGGCAAACTGCTGCATGGACCCATTGAGAATGGCAACTTCAAGGTCAGCATCAGCGGCTATCAGCCCCAGTTGCTCGGGGCCAGTGTGGAGGAGGTGAGCTGGCGTCTGCTCCATCGGATCCATGATGGCATCATTCGAGCACGCAGCACCACCCTTCCGATCATCCAGGCTCTCTATGCGGATGATGCCGACGCAGTTTTAACGCATCAGATGAAGGCGGCTGTGAGTGACGCCCAGATCGTAGCAGACGCGATTCATTCGCTGCTTTGCTTGGGTGCAGGAAAGTTTGACGCCGAGGCTGTGGAGGGACTTGGTTCTTTCCGCCTTGATTCCCTCTGGCCCATCGAGGCGGTGAGTTTGTATTATCCGCAGTCCCAGTTTTTCAGTTCGCCCTTTTGGGGTCACGCCCGCACAGGTGAGGTGCTGGAGGGTGGCGTGAAGTCAGTGCCCATTCGTTTGCTCATTCCCGAGGCGGAGGAGACGATCGAAAAGTCGTTTGAGCACGGCATCAGCATGGGAATGGGGAAACCCCTCAACTGGCACCTGCCGTCTGGCGTTTATCGACGCTTCACAGCGCGTATCGGTCTTCAAGTCGGACTGGGGAAAAAGGGAAGGGTAGAATTCACGGTGCTTGGCGATGGAAAGCCTCTCTCCACAGCCACCCTCAACGGCACCGACCCAGCTCACGCGATAGATTGCGACATCACGGGGGTGAAGTTGATCCAATTGTCCACCGTCGGACGCGGGCTGGACCCAAAGAGCAACTACGCCATTTGGGCCGAACCGCAGTTATCAAAGAGTCATTAGCTGAGGGAGGCATGGAACGAAGCGCGTGACTCACCCAATCATCGCCTCTTTTCTCGGGCCTGGAGCGTCTGGAAAATGAAAAAGAACTTGCCATTTTTTTCAGTGTGGCCATATTTATGCCCATATGAAAACCACCATCGAAATCGATGAAGACAAATTGGATCGGATCATGAAACTCTCTGGCATTGCGACGCGCAAAGACGCCGTGGACTGGGCTTTGACCGAAGCCGTCAGACTCGCGACCATGAACGACATCGAGAGGAATCCTTGGACGGTTCAAGAGTCCAAAGACGCCGTGGACGGAGACTACGACATCCTCGCAATCCGTCACGGTTCAGCGAGTGCCGCCACCAAACGGAAAAGGTCGAAATAGATGAGCACGGATGCTGTGATCGTGGACTCCTGCATTTGGATTGGCATCATGCGTCAGGGGCGAGATCCGCGCCAGGAGCTGATGCCTCTCCTCAGGGCGGGGCACTTGTATAACTGCGGAGTGATCCGCGCGGAGGTGCTTCGCGGAATGAAGGTGGAGAGCCGGAGGCGTGATCTGGAAGCGTTTTTCGACATCATTCCCGAGGTGCCAACCGACGCAAAAATCTGGCGATTGGTTTCAAACATGGGCTGGACACTTGCACGCATGGGCAAAACTCCGCCCGTGACCGATCTGACCATCGCCGCCTGCACGATGCGCGCTCGCGCAACGCTGATCACAGCAGATGCGCACTTCGACGACATCCCCGGACTCAACCTGTCCGAGGATCTACCCGAAGTCTGAAGCCGCATTCAGTCACTTCCCAAAGCAGTGCACGCGGCCATCCATCGTGCCGGCGACTGGTGATTCCGAGGTCGGTACATGATTCGGTTATTTTTTGGGAATTCCCATTGCTACAGAAAGTGATGCGCTCGAAGGAGCGGCAGCGAGCCAACGCATGGGAACCGCAAGCAAGATCCCGCAAGGGGCGGAATCCAGTAAAGGATTGCGCTCTTGATATTGGTCGGCACATAATCAGTCATGAAACGTAGATCTGCGCTGATAGCCCTAGGCACGGGGTTTCATCTCCAAGCCACTCATGCTCTGGATCCTCTTGTGATCGCTGACGTCGATCCAAAAAAGCTACCAGGATCCTGGACTTGTAAAATTGGAATTCATTTATTGGCAGTGACATTCTCTGATTCTGGCCTTTTCAAAGGGTCAATCATCACAAATGGAAAACTCGTGGATGAGTTTGAAGGTTCTTGGAAGTTGGAGTCGTCCTACATCGGCAATACCGCTATTTTATGGAAGTTTGCCAAATCGCGGACGATTCAAATTGGCACCCTTGATCGTGATGAAATCGAAATACTGAATGACGACCTATTGGTCTTGTGGACAAAGAACCGTGTACGACGTGCCTACCAACGTGTGAAGATCAAAAAGTAGAAGCGGACGACTCGTCCGCACTCCATATCACTTTCCAAAGCACTGCACGCGCCCGTCCATCGTGCTGACATACACGCGGCCTTGGGCCACGGTGATGCCGTCCCAGACGGGGGGGCTGGTGAGTTCGAGGCCGGTGGATTGCTCGCCGGTTTCGGTGTTCACGGCCCACATTTTGGCGCCGCGGCGGCCTTCGAGGGCTTCGTTTTGTTCGTTGAGCTCTTTGAGGATTTCGGGGTCTTTGGCGGCGAGGCGTTCGAAGGCGTATTCTTCGTCGATGGTGTCAGGAGCACCGCTGACGAGGACGGTTTTGCCTGCCAAGGCCATGCTGCGGGCGACGATGGGGACGAAGCGATCCCAGGTGTGCTTCACGAAGCTGCCTGCGCCACCCTTGCCGCCTCCGGCGGGTTTGAACCACAAGGCGGCTCCGACTTTGCCTTTGCCGGTTTCGACGCCTGCGCCGATGCCGTGGGCGGTATTCGCGGAGCTGTCGCGGCTGTCGCCGTTGTCGAAATTGCAGATGAGGACGGCGTCGGCGGGTTTGGAGTCGGGGGATTCAAAGCGCTGCTGCACTTCGGCGGCGGTGAGGGCTTTGTGATAGAGGGCGAATTGGTCGAGCAGGCCGCTGAAACCTCCGGCGCTGCCCTCGGCGGCTCCCTCACCGTTGCCGAGATACATCGGGCGGGCGGGTTTGCCGGGGAGGAGTTCGCTGCTGCCTTCGGCGACGAGTTTTCCGTCGATGTAGAGGCTCAATTTCTTATCGGCGGCCAAGGTGCCGACGAGGTGGTGCCAGCCTTCGGTCAGCGCCTCGGCGGAGACGATGGTGACGAGTTTGCTGTCGCTGCGGATGTGGAGCTGCGGCTTCTTTTCACGAATGTCGAGCGCGATGCCCTGCTGCGGGCCGCCGTGGTGCAAAACGGTACCGTTGGGGGAATCCGGCAGCACCCAGGCTTCGACGGTGAGGGCGGTTTTGGCAGGATCGAGCGCTTCGGCGTCGGGGAAGAGCACCGAGCCGGGGATGGGCGCATTGGCGGCCACGGCGGGTGCGGCTTTGCCCTTGCCCTTCTTTTTGCCATCGCCCTTTTTCGCGCCTTTGCCTTCTTTGATGAGTGCTGGAGGCTGAGCGGTGAGAGGCTGACCATCGGGGCCTAAAACGAGGCTGTTGCCTTTGCGCTCGGTGGTGGCTCCCTCGGTGTCGTAGGCCTCTTCTGGCGGTGTCTTCGGCGTGGAGAAGAGGGTGTACTCCATGGTGGTGGTCCACTTGTAGTATTGGGCCTCGCGTCCGTAGCTGTACACGTTTTTGTCGTCGTGGACGAGGATGCGGCCTGCGGGGGCATACTTCCCGGCCTGATAATAACCGCCGTGACCTCCGGCGAAGCTCTTGCCATAGACCCAGTAGCTGCGGTGGAAGTTTGAGTCGTCGAGGAAACCCATCGGGGCGAAAAGATGAGCGCCTTCGCCTTTGTGAGCGCCGCCTTGTTTGTCGAAATCACCGCTGACAGGGCCGACTTCGACGCGTTTGCCGTCTTCGATGATTTTTTGCGTGCGGAGGTAGGTCCACTTGCCGTCGCTGCTGAGGATGTCGTTGAGGGCGACGGGCATTTGCAGCGTCTTGTGGCGATCATTGAGATCGCCGCCGGTGTCGGGGTCTTTGTCGTCGTAGTTTTGCTTCACCCGCATCTCGCCGGTTTTCGCGTCGAGTCGGTAAAACCACAGGCCGCCATCAAGGAAGCAGGAATGACCGGCGATGCAGCTCACGAGGCCGTTTTCGACCAACACGCTGCCGTGCACGGGCCAGACGCTTTCCATCATTTCCCAGGCTCCATGGCTGAGCATGACGGGAGCGGCCTGGAACTTCCAAACAAGCGCTCCATCCGTGGCGCGGACGCAATAAACCTGGCCGTCTTTGCCCCCGAAGAACACGCGGCCTTTCCAATAGGTGGGCGGTGAGTCGATGCGGCCACCGGCGATGAAATGCCACGCGGGTTTGCCGGTGGCGGCGTCAAAGGCATGCAGCGTGTGTTTATCGACCTCGCTGACAAAGGTAAGGCCAGCGGCGGTGGTGGTGGTGCTGAGCGGAGGCGTGAGTTTGACCTCCCAGGCCATGCCGAGATCCTTTTTGAGATCGCTCTTTGCGGCGCCGCTGCGGGCGTTGTCGCTGCGGTAGGTGGGCCAGTCTTCGCTGCTGGCTTCTTTTTCGTCGATGGCATCGGCATAGGCGGGGCCTCTGACGAGACGTTGATCATCCGGGGTATTTGCAGGCATCGGGTAACGCGGTGCGCTGGCCATGACGGCCATGCCATCGAGTTTGGCCTCGGGGTAGCAGGCGCAGTTGTGCGGTCCGGCATAGGTCAGGCCGTTCGCGGGCATCACGCCGTAGAGGCAAGCACCACGCACCCAGTGATTGAGGTCCCAGTGCTGCTTTTCCATATCGACATACTCGATGCCGGTGCGGCTGGGGATGATGTATTTCTCCGTCGCTTTGCCCATGTAGCAGCGGTGATGGAACCAGTAGGTGCCCTCCGGCACGTCGGGGAAGAAGCTCTTCTTTTTCTCGCCGGTGAGCGGGTCAAAGCCGCGATACTCGCCGCTCTGGTTGCCGCTCATGTTGCCGGAATTCCACACGAGTCCCTGCGCCACGATCACATCTTCAAGGCTGCGGTAGCCGCTCTTTTCATGCGGCGCGGTCCAGATGTCTTTGCCCGTTTCGGCATTCATGCCCTTCATCGCGCCATCGCCACCGGCGTAGATGATCACATCCTTATGAAGGAGGATGCGCGGGGCGAAATTGAACTCATAAAGCTGGCGGCGCTTCGTGGGATCGGTGGTGAATTTCACCTCGCCGGTCTTCACATCGCGGGCGGCGATGCCATCGCCATTGTAATAAACGAGGCGCTTGTCATCAATCGCCAGCGTGACCGGCGCGATGCGGTCCTCCTGCTGCCAGAGCGTCTTGCCGCTCTCGGCGTCGATGGCGAGCAAGTCGCGCGGTTTGCCATCCCAATTGAACTCGGTCTCCACACGCTTCTGATCGCTCTGCTGCTTCACGGCGTAGTCTTTGTTCAGCACCCATGGCTCCTTGTTCACGAGGGCGAAAATCGTGCCGTTGCGCATGATGAGTTCTTCCGCGCCTTTGGTTTGCTCATACACGCGGATGACCTTGCCCGTGGCTCCATCGAGGCAGGAAATCGGGTCCGCGATGCCCATGGTGACATACACTTTGTCGCCAATCGCCACGATGCGACGGGTGAGCTGCGTGGGGCCGGACTTCAGCGGCCAAAGGTGCGTGCTCCACTCTGGAATGGGCTTTTTCCAGAGCACCGTGCCATTAAAGGCATCGCGTGCGATGAGCACAAACTTCGCCGGCATCAGGATGGGGATGCGGCTGCCCTCGTCGATGATGTAGTAGATCCGGCCACCCGCCGAGACCTTCGCGCTCACCGACGACATGCGGTCATGGTGCCGACTCCAGCGCGGATTTCCCACCCACTGCATCCGCGACGGCGGCCCGACGAGCAGGTCCTTCGACGTGGGGTTCCCCTTCGAATCGTAGGCGTAGTGTGTCCACTCATCCATGTCCCTCGGCCAGGCTTTGGTGACCTTTTCCCAGGCACCGCCCTTTTTCACCATCGCCACGCCCAGCGGCGTCAGCACGCGGTCGATCTCCTCTTTGGAAACGGAGGCCGCGTCCTCGATGACGAGCAGGTTCACGTAATTCTCGATGTAAGGCAGGTGCTGGCCGTTCCATTCCGAAACCGCCACCGCACCGCTCACCCCGGCTTTGTAGATGGCATCGCGGATCGCAGGCACCTTGTCCGCCTCCTTCGTGAGGCCCTGGACTTGGTAGGAATCATTTGCCCGCAGCTTTTGCGTTATCGTGCCGTCCCCGCAGCCGACATGAACGACGATGCCGCCTTTGACGCCGGATTGGCTGAGAATGTCCGAGGCCTCGTCAGCGAGGGCAGGGGATAAAAAAAGAAAGGAGAGCAGGAGTCGTTTCATGGTGGAGTTGGATTGGCGTGGCGGGGCTGAAACGGCCGCCCCTCAGTGCATATTGCGAGAATTTGGCAGCTCATGCACCGGCTTGACAGAGCCACTCTCCTCATCTCGTCTGATCCTCCACACATGGAAACCATCAATAACATCCCACAGCTCGACGAGATCCTCAGCCGCCCTACATCGGCAGCCGTCGAGGCGCTTCGGGGATTGGAGGGTGATCTCATCGTTCTCGGTGCCGGTGGAAAAATGGGACCCACCCTCGCGCGGATGGCGCGCCGCGCGCTCGATGCCGCAGGGCGCTCCAGCCAGCGCGTCATCGCGGTCTCCCGATTCTCCTCGCCTGCCGCGGCGCTCAGCCTGCAACAGCACGGTGTAGAAACCATCGCCTGCGACCTCCTCGACCGCGACTCCGTGAATCAGCTCCCCGATGCAGCTAACGTCGTGTTCATGGCCGGTCAGAAATTCGGCACTCAGGATGCGCCTGAGCTCACTTGGATCATGAACACCCTCGTCCCCGCTCTCGTGGCCGAGCGCTACCGCAGCTCCCGCATCGTCGTTTTCTCCACGGGCTGCGTTTATCCGCTGCTGCCCGTGGATGGCCCGGGTGCAAACGAAGACACGCCCCTCACGCCACCCGGCGAGTACGCCGCCTCTTGTGTAGGACGCGAGCGGGTCTTCACGCACTTTGCCAAAAAACACGGCACCCGTGCTTTGATGTTCCGACTGTGTTATGCCATCGACCTTCGCTACGGCGTCCTGCTCGACATCGCGCAGCGCGTGGCCCTCGGGCTGCCGGTGGATGTCTCGATGGGTTGGGCGAATGTCATCTGGCAGGGCGATGCCAATGCGCGGGCTTTGCAGTGCCTCACCCACACTTTCTCACCTCCGCCCGCTCTCAATGTGACCGGCTTGGAGCGCGGGTCCGTTCGCCAGCTGGCCCACCGTTTTGCAGACCTGCTGGGCAAGCCCGCGCTCCTCACCGGCACCGAGAGTGCGCTCGCCTGGACCTGGGATGCCTCTCGCTCTTATGACCTCTTTGGCCCGCCTGCCGTCTCGATCGAGGAGATGATCGAGGCCACCGCGCACTGGATCCAGATCGGCGGAGAGACCCATGGAAAACCCACGCACTTTGAAGTTCATGACGGCACCTTTTGACTTCCGCTCTTCGCTCCGGCAAGGCCTCGCCATCCCTGCGCACCCTCTTGCTTTGACCGCACAGCGCCGCTTGGACGAGCGGCATCAGCGGGCGCTCACTCGCTACTATCTCGCCTCGGGTGTGGGAGGTCTCGCGGTCGGAGTGCACACGACTCAGTTCGGCATTCGCGATCCCAAGGTGGGCTTATTCGAGCCCGTGCTCGCGCTGGCAGCGGAGGAAATGTCACGCGCCGCCTCGCCCCTCGTTCGCATTGGCGGCGTGTGCGGGAGCACCGCTCAGGCCGTGTCCGAGGCTGCACTGCTGCAACGCCACGGCTACCATGCCGCCCTGCTTAGTCTCGGAGCGCTGCGCGATGCCTCGGAGAGTGAGTTGATCGATCACTGCCGAGCCGTCGCCGAGGTCATTCCCATCATCGGCTTCTACCTCCAGCCCTGCGTCGGCGGTTGTCTGCTGACTCACTCTTTTTGGTCGCGTTTTGCCGAGATCGAAAACGTCGTCGCCATCAAGATCGCCCCGTTCAATCGCTACCAGACCCTCGATGTCATCCGCGCCATTGCCGAGTCCGGTCGCGAGGACATCATGCTCTACACCGGCAATGACGACAGTATCGTCACCGACTTCCTCACGCCGTTCCCCTTGGCGGGTCGGGAGTTGCGGATCATCGGTGGCCTCCTCGGTCATTGGTCCGTTTGGACCCAACGCGCCGTCGAGATCCATCAGCGCTGTCGCCTCGCCGATGCCACACCCGAGTTGCTCAGGCTCGGAGTCGAGGTGACCGACTCCAACGCCGCCTTCTTTGATGCCGCCAACGGATTTCGTGGCTGCATCGCCGGTCTGCATGAGGTGCTGCGTCGGCAGGGACTGATGAAGGGTCTCTGGTGCCTCGATGAAAACGAAACCCTCAGCCCCGGTCAGCTTGACGAGATCGACCGCGTGTATCGTGCCAATCCGCACCTTCACGACGATGCCTTCATCGCACAGCATCGGGATGCGTGGCTGAGCTAAGGCTCAAGCAGCTACCGACAAAGACGCACGGCATTGACGGGAAGTGGAACCGGTTTGCACCCTGTTCATTCCCGGGTCCCTAGGTTGCAAACCTGTGCCACTTTTCGTTCCTGTCGTGTTCATGCTGGTATGGGTAGTTACCCAACTTTTGCTGTCCACGAAAACGAAGAAGGCTCATTGAGTATGCTCGGTTGAGGATGGGGAAGGGGGGAGCATTTCGTGGGGTGAAGAGGGTGCAAGGGAGGTTTGGTTTCGAGTTCTGCCTCAAGGCCCGGGGCAATCAAACACAAGGGATTGGCAAGATCAACAGGTGTTCGAGGGTTTCAAGTGGCGCGTCGAATTCTGAGGGGGCGAATTGATCTCGACTCCGCGGAGAGGCAGTGCTAACAGTCGCACCCCAACCAGTTCTGAATAGACGATCTGGGCCGGAAAGAGTTCAATGGAGCCAAAGAAAAAGAAGATCAGTCGGAAGCAAGTAACCGAACTCGGAATGGGTGACCTCTGGGTTGAGACGAAGAGTGCCGTCTCCAAAATGGCGAGGTACATGCGACCCTACCGTGGGCGCTTTTTTCTGGGAGTGGTGCTGGGGATTTTCAGCGGCTTCTTCAACATTGTTTTGCTCTTTGGAATGCAGATCGTGCTGAGCGTGGTCCTGAAGGGCGAGACCAGTGCCCTGGCCGCCACGGACATTCCCTTTTTCGGACCTGTGGATATCGGTGCGCTGCTGGGGATCAAACAAGACGCGGAGCTTTCAGCGGCGAGTCTGGTTTTGATCTGCTCGATCATCCCCTTCCTGTTCCTCGTGAGGGGCCTGATCGGATACCTGGCGAACTACTGCATGCTATGGGTGGGAAATAAGATCCTCTACCAGATGCGCAATGACTGCTTTCAGAATGTGATGAAGCAGTCTCTTGGATACTTTCACCGGGCGAAGATCGGTGATCTGATCCAGACGGTCTTCAATCAGTCGCGTGTGGCGCAAAACAATGCGGTGGGCCTGGCGACGACGCTGACCCAGAAGCCGGTGGCGATCTTGGCGATCCTGATCTTCCTCTTTGCCAAAATGCCGAAGGAGGACTGGATGATCATTCTTTCCTCTTTGATCATCCTGCCGCTTTCGATCTTCCCGGTCATCTACATCGGCAAGCGAGTGAGGAAGGCGGGTGCGGCGGAGGAGACGGAGGCGGGGGCGATCATGACGACCATGCATGAGTCGTTCATGGGGGTGCGGGTGGTGAAGTCGTATGCGCGGGAGGGCTATGAGGCCAAACGTTTTGACCGGGCAAATCTAGCCATGAGCCAGAGCATCATGCGCTGGAGCAAGGCCTCGGAGGTGGTGGGGCCGATCGTGGAAACCGTGGCTGCCATCGGCATCGCGGCGGGTCTGATCTATGCGAAGGACCGGGGACTCGGTGCCGAGGATTTCTTCATCGTCGTGCTGGCACTGACTCAGATTTACGCGCCTGCCAAGGACCTGAGCCGCGTGCAAATCATCTTGCAGAAGTGCATCGTGGCGACCTCGGCGGTCTTTGAGATGATCGAGCAAGTACCGGAGATTTTGGATGCGCCTGATGCGGTCACGCTGGGCAAAGCGAAGGGGGCTATCTCTTTTAAGAATCTCTCTTTTCATTACGCAGATCCGAAGGGAAGGCGACTGGAAAGGGCGGCGGTCACTGGGATCAATCTGGAACTCGAGCCCGGTAAGTTTTATGCGCTGGTGGGCCCGAGCGGTGCAGGGAAAAGCACGCTTTTCTCGCTGCTGCTGAGGTTTTACGATCCCGAGGAAGGCAGTATCGAGGTGGATGGGGTCGATGTCCGAAAGATGACTCAGGCCTCTTTGAGAGAGAACATCGGGGTGGTCAGCCAGGACACCTTTCTTTTCCACGATACCATCAGTGAAAACATTCGGTATGGGCGGCTGAATGCGACGGATGAAGAGATCGTGGCGGCTGCCCAGAAATCTCATGCGCACGACTTCGTGAGCCAGATGAGGGATGGCTATCAATCGGTCGTGGGTGACATGGGGGCCAATCTGTCGGGTGGACAGAAACAGCGTGTGTCCATCGCGCGCGCCATTTTGCGGAATGCGCCGATCTTGCTGCTCGACGAGGCCACTTCGGCGCTCGACACGGAGGCAGAGGTGATCATTCAGGATGCGATCGAGGTGCTATCCGAAGGGAAGACGGTGATCGCGATCGCTCACCGCCTTTCGACCATCCTGGAGGCGGATCAGATCGTCGTCATGAATGCGGGAAAAATCGAGGCGACGGGAACTCACCAGGAACTTCTGCTGAAGAGTGAGCTTTACCAACGACTCTACCATCTGCAGTACGAGAAGGGGAATCAGGCGACGGTCGAGGAATCTGAGCTGGCTGCGGTGGAGAGCTGATGGCCAAGTTCTTGTTGATTTTGAAGGTGACTGCCCTAATGGAAAACGCCGGGGGCGGCCTTCAGTTCCCTGCTTCTGAATCCATTTCTCAACGTTAGACTCCCCACTGGAATGCCCGTCCCTCTTCTTGATGTCAATGCTCAAAACCATCCGCTGAAAGTAGAGTTCACGGCCGCCTTTGAGCGGGTCTTTGGCACCGGGCATTTCATCATGGGCGCTGAAGTCGCGGCCTTCGAGTCCGAGGCTGCGGCGCTGGTTGAGGCCAAGCACGCCATCGGAATCTCCTCCGGGACGGATGCCATCCTCCTGGCGCTCATGGCATTGGATATCGGTCCAAGAGACGAGGTTCTTTGCCCAGCCTTCACCTTTTTTGCCACAGCCGGATGCGTGTCTCGGGTGGGTGCGACACCGGTGTTTGTCGATGTTTGTCCAATCTGTTTCAATTTGGATGTCAACGATGCGAGGGCGAAGGTAACCAGCCGAACCAAGGCGATCATTCCGGTGCATCTTTTCGGTCAATGCGCTGACATGGATGCGGTGTGTGGACTCGCGAAGGAAAAGAATTTGCTCATCATTGAAGACGCGGCGCAAGCCATCGGGGCTACCTACCGCGGTCGGCA
>CAMBPV010000044.1 GCA_945869695.1 Prosthecobacter debontii | reverse complement strand
AGAACCCCCAAAGGTCGCATCAAACTCAGATCGCGAATCCAAACCTCGACCCCTGCCGGATTGCAGGCCTGAAAATCGCGGCAAAATTTTCCGCGCTGGCAGCGAAGAGGACATTTTTTCAAACTCCGCTTTATTCAGCGTCTCCTTAGGGAATTCGAATATGGGGAGAGGGTACGTTGTTCGCGCTTTCAGCGTGCTTGGGGTGGAGGGAGGCCGTCCTGACAAGCTGAAGCTTGAACAACGTACGGGGATGTCCTTGCGATGATGATTGCTTGGACTGCGGCGGCGGGTGGAGGACCTGACGGTCCTCCGGACCGAGGCTATTTCCGGACTTCGACTCCGCCCTCTTTGGCGACGTCGGCTTTCTTTTTCTGGACGGCTTCGGAGGCGATGGCTTCGAGCTCGGGGGCTTTGCCGCCTTTGGGCACGAACTTGAGGGCGACGCCATTGATGCAGAAACGACGATCGGTGGGGGTCTTGTAGCCTTCGCCTTCAAAGACGTGTCCGAGGTGGGCGTCGCAGCGCTTGCAGACGGTCTCGATGCGATGCATGCCGCCGGAGTTGTCGACGAGCTCGCGGATGTTTTTGGCGGATGATTGATCGTAGAAGGAGGGCCAGCCACAGCCGGAGTGGAACTTCTGCGTGGAGGTGAAGAGCTCGGCTCCGCAGCAAACGCAGTAGTAAGTGCCCTCGCCCTGCTTATCGAACTCCTCATAGGCGAGGCCAAAGGGACGCTCGGTTCCGGCCTCGCGGGTGACTCGGTATTGCTCCTCGGTGAGTTTCTTTTTCCACTCGGATTCAGATTTAACGACAACGGGTTTTTCAGAGTCCATGGAGGAGGTGGTTTTGGTTTTGGGAGGGGTGGGGTCGGCGGCAAAACAGCCGACGATCAAAAGGGTGGAGACGAGGGCGGTGAAGGAAGGTTTCATGGGACTGGAGGGTTATACGTGTGAGCGAAAGCGAGTGTTTCTTATTCCCGAAATCGGATTCAGGGGGCGCGGAGGTCGTAGCAGAGGATTCTTTCCCGACGCTCGTCGAGATCGGGTGCCTGCTGCGCGATGTAGAGGAGGCCGTGGCTGATGACGGGGAGTGACCAGGTCTGCTGGGCTAAGAAGAGCTGCTTCCGGGCGATGACCTGACAACCGGTGGGTGAGAGATCGAGCCAGAGCAGGGTGCCCATTTCTCCGAGGCACAGGAAAGCGCCCTCCACACGCAGGAGGCTGGCGCGGAGAATACCGAGCTTGGCGGACTGGGGGCCAAACCGCTTGGCGAGTGACTCGTCCTCCCAGAAAATCTCCTGGCTCCAGACTTCTGCACCAGTCTCGGCTTTGACGCAGACGAGGCGGGAATTGTTCTCCCGCTCCCCATCGATGGCATAGAGGTGACCCTCGTGATAAACGGGCTGCATCCAGTGAGTGGCGAGTTTTTCAGACTTCCAAACGAGCCGGGATTTGAAGCTCTCATCATACTCGACCATGGCTCCGCCGAGCGGTTTTCCCTTGGGGTAACAGGTGGAGATGAAGGCTCGATTTTGACCCGGGATGACAAGGGGCGAGGTGCCGATGGCTTGGATGTAATCATCCGAGCGCCAGGCGAAGCGGTCGTGAAGTTTTCCGCTGGCGGGGTCGATGCACAGGAGGCCGCCAGTCGCGGGATCGCTCTCGCCACCGGCATACACGAGGACTTTGGTCTGGCCGTTAAGTTTGGCCGCGATGGGAGATGCGTAACTGGCACCCCACTCGTCCTCGACTTTCCATTGGATGATTCCGGTCTTGAGCTCAAAGGCGGCCACGCTGACGCCGCGTGTGCTGAGCTTCCGTTTCCGATCCCGCTGAGAGTCGGAGATGTCGAAGGCCTCCGTTTTCCCACCGACATTCACGATCACGCGTCCATCGTGGATGAGCGGGGAGGAGCCTGCGCCAAAGAAGTCCTGAGGCACATTGAACTCGGGCCTGAGATCATGCCGCCAGAGGACGCGGCCAGTCTCGAGATCGAGGGCGTGAAGCACGCTGGTGACGCCCGATGTGACCACGACGCCCTCGGCCACCGTGGGGCTGGCGCGGGGTCCATTGGCAAATCCGTAGCGGTCCTGATAATCAACCGGATACTCATGGATCCAAAATCGGCGGCCGGTCTCGCGGTGGAGGCACTCGATGACTTCTTTGCCCTCCAGCCAATGGAAGATGACCAGCTTATCACCACTGATGATGGGTGAGGTGTAGGCACCGCCGCGAACCACTTCCCACACTTTGGCGGGCCCCTCGCCGGGCCATTGCTTCAAGAGCGGGCGCTCGACGGAGTGCGCATCGAGCGTGGAGCCTAAAAAATGCGGCCAATCTGCGACGGTGGCTTTTGGACTCAGGGCCTTCGGCGCGGCATGAAAGGTCAGCCGATCAAAGGCCTCCTGCGCTTGGAGATTCACCGAGAGCAAGCCACTCGCGACCAGAACTGCCAACAGCCTTACGTTCATAAGCAATCCAGGTTAGAGCTTCTCGGGATTCTGGAGCAACTCGGCGACGCGGGCGAGGAGGCGACCAGCCCCGCCACCATCCAAGATGCGATGGTCAAAGCTGAGCGTGATCTCCGCCTTGGTCACGGGGATGAACTGCTGCACTTCCTCGCTCCAGTGGGGTACTTTTTCGCCATAGCCGAGACCGAGGACGATGTTCTGCTCGGGGAGCGGAATGGGGGTGGCCCAGACGATGCCAAAGGTGCCAAAGTTTGTCACCGTGGCGATGCCGGGACCGCGCGAGTCATTGGGCAATCGGCGGGCTCGCGCGAGCTCGACCAATTTGCTGTAAGTGTCCACCAACTTCGAGAGAGGTGTGTGATCCACATCCCGCAGAACCGGCACAAGAACTCCGTCGGCCACCTCGACGGCAAAACCGATGTCGATGGCGCGCGGATGCACGATGCGGTTTCCGACGAGTCGGCCAGCCATGGCGGTGTTTTCAGCCAGTGCGAGTGCGAGTGCGCGGATGGCATAAAGCGCGGGGCCGGGCCTCGGCGTGGCTTTTTTGCGATGGGACAGCAGCGCATCCATGATGACAGGTGAGCCGACAGTGGCCAGGGGCCTAGCCCAGGCACGCCTCATGGAGTCTGCGACGGCGATGCGCATGGGCGAGGCCGGCGTCATGCGATGCTGCTCGAGAGAGCGGAGGAAATGCTCGAAGTCTTCCACGGTCACGCGCCCACCGGCACCGGTGCCCGCCACGCCCGCGAGGTCGGCTGAGTTTAACCCCAGCTCCGCCATCCGCGCGCGCATCCGTGGGGAGATGTAACTGGCTCCACCCACGCCCGCAGGCACGGGGAGTCCGCCGACGATGGGCTCCACCACGGGCTGCCCCTCGTGGATGGCCTCGTCCTCATTGAACTGGAAGTGCACGCCTTCTTTGGAGGAGCCATTGGGCTTGGGCTTCTGCGGCGGGTCCACTTCCCTGCCCTCTTCGATTCCCAAGGCCTTGGCGTCGGCCTCGGTGATCTCAAGGGCTGCAAGATGCGCGCCGACGGCATAACTCGTGTTCACCGTGGCGATGATGTGCCCCACTTTTCCCGCACAGGGGGAGGAGACGGCCATGGTCGCTTTGTTCGTCTCGACCTCAAAAAGATCCTCTCCCGCCTCGATGCTGGTGCCGAAATCGACGAGCACCTTGATCACCGTGGCTTCAGCAATGGACTCGCCCAATTGGGGCATGAGAATCGGAATCGTAGGCATGAGGAAAGGGAGGTGGATCAGTAGCGGAGAAGTCGGCGCAGGGCGTCACCGATGCTGGAGCTGGTGGGCCGATGAGATTTCCAGAGATTGGGGTGATAGGGAATGGGAGTGTCTTTGGCATTCAGACGCATGGGCGGTGCATCGAGCAGATGGAAGGCCTCCGAGGAAACACGAGCGATGACCTCCGCCGTGACGCCGCCCCAGGGGAAGGCCTCTCCGACACACAGAATGCGACCCGTGCGAGCGACGGAGGCAAGGATGGTGTCGGTGTCCATCGGTTTCACGGAGCGCAGGTCCACCACCTCGATCTGGTAGCCGTCTTTTTGCAATTCCTCAGCGGCGCGGATGGACTCATGCACCATGGCACTGTAGGTCACCACCGTGGCATGACGCCCGGGCCGGACGATCCGCGCTTTACCGATGGGCAGTGTGCGCTCGCCAATCTGGTCGGCCTTCAAATGGTAGTAGAGAAACTTGTGCTCACAGAAGATGACCGGGTCATCCAACTCCACCGCGTCCAGGAGCATCCAGTAGGCGTCCTCCACCGTGGCGGGTGTGAGGATGACGAGACCGGGGTAGTGAGCGTATAAGCTCTCCATGGACTGACTGTGAAAGGGACCACTGCCCGCCGTGCCGCCAGAAGGGAGCCGGATGGTGATGGGGCAGCTGGTGTTGGTCCGCCAGTAGAGAGTGGCGGCCTGATTGACGATCTGATTAAAGCCGCAGGTCGAGAAATCAGCGAACTGCATCTCGATGATCGGGCGTGCCCCCTCGATGGCGGCACCCACGGCCAAGCCGACCATGGCGTCCTCACTGATGGGCGCATCGAAGACACGACCGGGAAACTCTTTGCTCAGATTTTTAGTGGCCTTAAAAGCGCCCCCGAAAGCGGCGATGTCCTGACCATACAAAAAGACACTGGGATGCGTGCGTAGGGCCTCATACTGCGCCTCTCGGATGGCCTCCAAATAGGTCATGCTCATGCTTCGAACTGCCCCTCCACGAGTCCCGCTGTCGAGAGCGCACGCCAATTCTCCCGGAAGGGATCCGGCGTGGGTTCCTTGCTGGCCTGAGCCAATGCTGCATCGATCTCCATTAAAAATTCATCCTTCCATTTCCTGACTTCTTCATCGGTGATCAGATCGCTCGCTTTGAGCTGAGACTCCGCGTAAGGCAGGCAATCCTGACCGAGGGGCGAACTCTTCACCTGATCGGGAATGTAGGAGGAGTCATCATGCTCACCATGCCCCGAAAGTCGGAGCAGGCTACCCACCACCAACTGAGGTCCACCCCCGGCTCGCGCACGTTTCACGGCTTCTGAAAAAACACTGACACAAGCAGTGAGATCTGTGCCATCCACGGCATAACCCTGGACACCGTATCCGCGTGCACGGTCCAGCAGATCCCCACAGGCGAACTGCCGTGAATTGGGTGTCGAATACGAAAACTGGTTATTCGCGATGGCGATGATGACGGGCAGTTTTTCAATGGCTGCCTGATTGAGCGCTTCGTGAAAGGCACCGGTCGAAGTCCCGCCTTCACCCAAGCTCGTGGCACCCACGGAGTCACCGAGTCTACCCTGAAGCCGACGCGCAAAAAGCATTCCATTGACCACGGACAACAAGCTCCCGAGATGGCTGATCATGGCGGGCATACCTTCGCGGGGGCGCCCACGGTGGACATTTCCATCACGCCCACGCATGGGACCGGTGATGACTCCCAGGTAGGTGCGGAACGTGTCCAGCAGGGGCTCGCCAAAGGCCAGACGACCAGCCTGATCTCGGATCAATGGACCATAGACGTCCTTCCCTTTTTCCAAATGCACAGCCAGTCCGGCACTGAAGGCCTCCTGCCCTTTGCCGATGTAAACACCCCCCACAATGCGCCCCCCCGCCCGGTAGAGACTGGCGAGCTTTTCCTCCAAAAGCCGCGCTTGGAGCATGGATTTAAACGCCGTGACACACTGCGCCATCGTTTCAGGCGCAGATTCTTGGGTCACAGGGTGGATGGGAGGTGACTTCGGCACAGGAATACAAGGGGGATGCTGCCATGTACGAAACTTGATGTCCAGCGCGGAATCGCTTTAGGTCGGGCTGAATTGACATTTCCCGCTTCAGTTTTCGAGCCTTTTGAGCCCGAGACTTTGAAGACGAAAAAGAACTTCATCTTCGGGGATCAGGGTCGGCTTCAACCAGATCTTATGAAGCCCAGCACTGACAAACTTGACCTTTCCATTGATGAATGATTTGAAATCAGCGTTGCTAGGAGTGCTCACGACGGATGTCTCGATCCGATTTTGCGCCGCGAGGATCTCGTAGCGGCCTTGGTCACGCGACGTGGACGACTGACGGATGGAGACCTCATAGGAGCCGGGTGCCTTCACCTCGACCAACCACGACACCCAGTCCGCCTCGCTCATCCAGTTGGTCAATGCTCCATCCACCATCCGCAGGCCACCGGCGCGGGCAAAGTCGCCCTCTTCCGGAAGAAGCGTGGTGTCCTCAGCCAAGGCGATCACCTTGGCCAACTCGACCTGCACCCGCTTGATGATCGCATCACAGGCCTGCTTTTTGCCGGGCTCGTTCGCCGCGAGATTCCGGCAAAACTCGATGACTCCAGGCGCAGTCACTCTCGACACGATGTTCAAGGCCTCCTCTCGCTCTCGGGCATCCTTTGCCACGGCTCGGAGCCCTTGGACCGACTCAAAAAGCTCGTTTTGCGAAAGCGGTCCCGGTTTCAAAATCAAGTTACCGATCACATTGAGACCGATGAGTCGGCAAGCCGGGTCACTTTCATCCGCAAAGGTTTTTGCCAACAACCCAACCGGCTCTGAACTGGCCCACTGAGCAAAGGCGAGGTAGGCATTTTTCCGCAATTCGATGCTCGGCAGCCTCAAGGCCTCCTGCAGAATGACCCTGGCTTTTTCTCCGCCGACTGCACCGATGACGCGCAAGAGGGCGGATCGATACACATCAGTGCCCAATCCCGTGCGGAATTCCCGGATCACGAGTTCCAGCCGCTCGGCCGAGTCCTTCCCCTCCATCGCCGCGGAGGCCAGAGCAGCTTCCGCAAAGGGGATCTCCTGCGGAATCACGGACCCGAGGCGCCCGAAGAGGGTGGGGAAATCGGAGGCCTGAGCCAGCATCCCGAGCGCCGTCCAGGCGGCCTTCCGGACATCGGCCTGCTCGGCATCGAGCATTTCAAGGAGTGAGGGCACGGCCGCCACGACGCCTCGCATCCCAAGCACCTTGGCCAGATTCCCTTTGGCCTCCCGGCTCTTCGCCAGCTTCAGGTGCTCGACCAAAATCGGATCGATGTAATCTCCTCCGCCCAACTTGATGAGCGTCTGCGCCGCTGCGGGGCTTGATTTGGGGAACTCGAGGTATTGCAAAAGCAGGCGAACATCCACGTCCGTTCCGAGGGGTTTTTCCGCAGCCACCAAGTTAGCGAAGCGCTCTTGTCGCCCGGCTTCATTGGCACTTTGGATGAGTCTTAGGGCCGCAAAGCCGAGGATGGCGACTCCGAGCAGTGGCAACGTGAAAACAGCCCATTTGGGAAAAGTCTTCGCCGCGGGACGAGGTCGGGATGGGCGATACTCCCGAGCGTTTTGGCTCAAGGGCGCGGGCTCGATTTCGTCCGGCACCACCCGAACGGGTTGGGCGCGAGGAGTCGCTTCTTTTCTGACCTCCTTCACCTCAGTGATCGGTCCCCGCGGTTCAACGGCCTTCACGGGAAAACTTCGCGACCGAAAAGCGGCGAGTGCTTGAGCGGCATTCTTCGGTCTGTCAGCAGGTTTACAACTCATGAGCCACTCCACCCACTGGGTGATGAAAGAACTCAAGTCAGGCCGATACTTCGCCAGCGGGATGAATCGATGTTTCAAATGCGCCACCATCACCTGCGGTCCCGTCTCGCCTTGAAACGGATACTGCTGCGTAAGAGCGTGATAGAAGATCCCCCCGAGAGCATAAAGGTCCGTGCGTTGATCCACGGGAGCGCGCTCAAATTGCTCCGGAGCCATGAAGAAAACCGAGCCCATGATGGCTCCATCCCGATCCACGGCCTGCTCACTCGGAGCCTGCGCGATCTGAGCCAGGCCAAAGTCGAGCAACTTCACCTGAAACTGACCACTGGCATGCCAGCAAACCATGATGTTGAGGGGCTTCAAATCGAGGTGCACGATGTTTAAAGCGTGCGCCGCGATCAGCCCCTCGAGCGCTTGGAGAGCAAGCTGCTCAAAGTCGGCCTCATTCAGCGCGCCTCGCTCGATGATTTGCTCAAGCGTTTCCCCCTTCACCAATTCCATCACGATGAACGAGCCCTGATCATCCTCACCGGAGTCATAGACTGAGACGATGTTCGGATGCTGCAGCGCAGACAGGGTGTGGGCTTCATTGAGCAGTTCACTCGTGCGCTCCCAGCCCTCGCCGGACTCCGACACGCGGACCCGCTTGATCGCGACTTCCCGCCCGAGGTTTAGATCCCAACCTCGATGCACGGAGCCGAGACCTCCTTCGGCGATGATTTCACGAACTTCGTATCGAGGATTCATGAGCTCAGGGATGGCGATTGGGCTTCAATAAAAAGGCCCGACTGGATCGATCGGGCCTCTCATTCATTCGGGTGTGGCGTTCTCGTAACGCCGTTACCAAACGCGCTCGAGGAATCGCTCAAAGGAACTCTTCGCACCATCTGGCTTTGTCAGACGGCGACGCCCCAAGTTGGACTGCCTCACCACGTTCAGAGGTCCAACTTGATCGACGACCTTCAGGCTCTTGATCTCGATCCGCTCAAGGGGGCAATCATTGCTGTCAGCCGGCACACGGGAGATACGCTCCAGCCACTCGAGACCGTCCACCACCTGCCCGAAGACGGTATACTCACCATCGAGTGCCGACATGTTTCCGAGGACAAAATAAAACTGAAAGCCGTTGGACTTCTTGTCGGGATTCACCTTGTCAGATCTGCGAGCCATCGCAACGGCACCGAGCTTGTGAGGACGCTTGATCTCAGCAGGGATTTCCTTGTCACTGCCGCCCGTTCCCCAGGAGCTACGCGCCCCTTCGTCGGAGGAAAGAGGGTCTCCGGTTTGCACAAGGTAGCCATCAATGGTCCGGTGGAAGGCGAGGCCGTTGTAAGAGCGCGAGGCTGCATTGTCCGTGAAGTTTCCCACGGTCTTCGGCGCATCTTTGTCGAAGAGCTCAAAAACGATCGTCTCCGTGGAGCCACCAAATTTAACCTCGAGCACGCCCAGTTTCCGCACGTCATTTTTACCCCAAGTAGTGGGATCGGAAGCATCTGACACGGAGCTCTTGGTGGTTCCTTTTTTGACCAACTTTGAGGTCGGTGCCACGGCGCTCGCTGCCTCCGCATTTTCTCCCAGTTTGTCCTTGGCCACATTCAGCACTTTCGTGGCTGTCTCGGTAATCGAGGGATCTGAGACCTCAGCTGCTCGACGTGCATCAGCTGCGCGCGAGGCGGGATCTGAGGGCAAGGCCTCCTGAGCTGAGACTTCGAAAGAGCACACCAGCAGAGTCGCAAGCGTTAGGGTTCGGGAGGTGAATTTCATGGAAATCAAAGACAGCAAAGATCGGGGGCTCAGCGGAGTTTATTGATGGCGGACGGGTCCAAAGCAGGTTCCGGTGGAGCCTGGGGAGCGGGTGAGGGAGGAAGACCGCCGGGGTCACCAACGCCAGAAGCGGCCGCTGTCGCTGCGGGGGCGACTCCGCCTTGCTCGACGGGATATTGGAATGTGCGCTTCGGACCGGACTTCACCTTCCGCGGCTGGAGACCCCAACTGATGTCAGCTGCATCCAATTCAGCAACGGTTGGGTTCCGGAGGTCCGCTGGACTTCCACAACTCACTTGAAGAAAACACGCCGCGACCGCAGCAAGGGAGAGAAAAACTTTGTTCGAGCTCATTGATTAACTAGTGAAGAAATTTTGACTTGTCTGCCGATTCTAGGCTCACAGCCGCCGACAAGCAACCCCGAATCCACAGGCCAGACACTGGACTTCAAATACGCCAGTCCGAACCATCTTTCGAGCGTCGGATGGAAGGCCAAACTGGTCACCTCACCCACCTTTTTTGCGACCCCGCCCTCCCCTTCACCGAACAATAAATCCCCAACGGCAAACTCGTCTTGCGCACCCTCGGATTCCCAACGCACCAACCGTCGCGGCATCTTTCCGCTTGTCCGGATTCGAGAGAGGATCTCCTGCCCAATGTAACAGCCCTTGGTGTAGCTCATCGCTCTTGCGTCGAGACCCGCCTCGGGAGGAAAGGTTTCACTTCCCAGTTCATTTGGAAACTTCGGAACACCTCGCAAAACCCGAAGCACCTCTCCTTCCTCCTCCGTGAGAACGGGAACACCGAGGTCAGGATCCGGCTCGCCTTTTCGCACCCACAGATCCACTCCCGCGCATCCGAGTCGCTGGGACCGGAGCGCAGAGCCATCAACTCCATTAAAGCTGTCTACCTCCGGGCCAAAAAGATGCCACAACTCCCACTCGTCAGTGACATCCACCAGTTCGACATCGTCTGAAATAATGTAGCGCTCCAGCCTCGGTCCCAAGACCTCTCTCAGTGAGGGCTCTGCATCCAAATAGAGCGCAGAATCTGCACTGGAAGCGTGGATGAAACCATCACCCACCAACCTGCCCTTCACATCCGTGACACAGGCATAGTGCGTTTCTTGATCATTCGCCAGTCTGACATCTTGAGTCACCTGACCATTGAGGTAGCGGACCCGATCCGCTCCCGTGAGCCGAAAACACGCACGACCCGGAAGACGCAGGAGCCCACCTTTTTCCTCGATATCTTGAAATCGATCTGCGTTCATGACTTCGATTCAGGTTCAGCCGCCGCCACCCGATCACCCAACACCGAAAAATCCAACTCACCCTTCCCCGCTGCTTCAGCCTCTGCCATGATGCGGATGGTGTCGTCCAAAACTGGCGTCACGAGTCCCGATGCCTTCCCGATCGCCTTGGCGTAGCGGATGTCCTTCAGCATGTTTTTCAGCGAAAAATGCGGCTCGAAATCTCCACGAATAAAAGTCGGCAGTTTCATCCCGACAAGGGTTGAAAAATTGGCGTTGGGCTCCAGGGCCTCGAGCAGTCTCTGCGCCGGAATTCCCGCCGCTTGCGTAATCGCCGTGGCTTCCGCCAAGGCCTGTACCGTGACCGCGGACACCAGATTCGTCGCGATCTTCAGCACCGTGGCCTCACCCACTTCACCGAGATGGAGAGTCTTCACAGAGGAAGCTTCCAAAACAGGCTTCACGCGATCGAGCAAATGAGGCTCTCCCCCGATGTAATAGACCAGTTTTCCCGCTTCTGCCGCGTTCTTGCTACCGGTGAATGGCGCGTCCAAAAAGCCCGCTCCGACCACTTCACACATCTCCGCCGCTGCCTTGGTGGCCTCAGGGCTGACCGTGGAATGATTCATCACAATGTGATCCGGCCTCAGGCTAGACACCAGACTCTCCATCACCTGCGCCAGCGCCGCATCATCCCGCACGAAAATTTGGATTACCGATGTCAAATGAGCCACCTCGGCAGGCGATGCGACAAACCCCGGAACGGGACGCGCTGTCTGGCTCCAGACAAACACGTCAAAATTGGCCTTCCTCAAATTCTCTGCCACTCGGCTACCGATGATTCCCAGGCCCAGAACACCCACTGTCTTAATTCGACTCGATCCGATCATCCTTTCTAGTGCCCCGTGGCTCTCCGATGTTCAAGCCCCAAATCCATCGGCCACCTCAATTCGGCATCGCCGCCGGCACCGATTGCCCGATCACTTCCGGGTAATAAAAGAGAAACCGCGTAGGGTTCACTGATTTCAAACGCAGTTCCGCCATCAGCGACTTTACGGCGGCCTCTCTGATTTCCGTTTGTAAAAGAGCCAGAACCTCCGTTTTGACCTCTTCAAAAGCCGGAACCCGAGCCCCCCTCTTTTCCTTCAACACCAAAAGGTGCCAACCCAACCGGCTCAACACCGGTTCACTCATTTCCCCAGGTTCTAACTTTTCCAGGGCTGCCATCACTTCCTCCGGCATCCGCTCCGCCGTAAACCAACCCAAATCTCCACCCACACGCTTCGAGCGCTCGTCCTCTGAGTGCAGCTCCACTTTCTCCTCAAACTTGCCCTCTCCCGATCCCAGCGCCCGATGAATCTGACGAATCTCGGCCTCGCGATCTGGCTTCTTCGACTCATGGCGAGTGAGAAACAGATGAGATGCTCGGTAACTCGGCGGGATAATCAAAGACTCCTTGTTTTGTTCATACCATTCCTCCGCCTCGACCTCCGTCACCTTCCTCGTGCGATGTGCGATCTTCTCTTGGATCCATGCCAGATCCTCATTGTCGGCCTTCACCTCCGTTTGAAATTCATCCTCTGATAAATGCTGAAGTGTGAGGCGACTCGAATGATCAGCCTCCCGCTCGAACTGCTTTTTGAACAGCCGCTCTTCATCCTCCGTCACCGATCCCGCTGGCGGCCGATCCACGCCATTCATCACCCGAAAAGCACGGACAATCCGATCATTCACCAAATTCTCCAGCACCAGCCAACGCGTCTGTTTTTGTGCCTCCGCGGACAAACTCTCCCACCGCTCACCCCTCCGCCAGAGGTGATCCCGCATCGCTTCATTCAGCTCCAGCAGTGTCAATCCCCGCCCGTAAACCCGAGCCGCCAACAGGCCACCCTCGCCCGAAACACCCGCCAGCGTCGCCGGAGCACGCACCCGCTGATGCAGCGGCCCCTTGAACGCATAGAGGTCGGCGAAAAGATAAATCGCCAGAAAAAAGTAAGCGGCATAGCGCCATGGAAAACCCGTCAATCGCACAGCAGAGATTCGGTTCCTCGTTCTCAGTTTGCAACCCGGACGTCGCTTCCATCGGATTCAAATCCGCCTCAAGACCGCCGCGAGTGCCTGCTCACTGCAACCCACGGCGCTGATGATGGCGGTATCCGAGACATTTCGCTTCATGAGCTCGCACCCGAGCACCGTCTGCCACCCGGCAGCGACTCCCGAGGAGTCTCCGAGCCATCGAGCAGGCGAGTGAATGAGAGCGTTCGTTCCAGCCCAGAGTTTTTCCTCGGGTCGGTCCCAGACAGCGCTTCCGCATCGGCTGTCGCACACCACAGTCCGCGCATCCAGATTCTGATCACTCAGAGTTCCACGCATTCGGAGCGCAGCGCTTGTGCGATTCTCGGAGCCACTCATGAGCACCGGGGTCGTGATTTGCTCGATGCGAATAGCCCCCGCATCACTACCGGGTCGCAGATAGACCGCCGCAGCGCCCTCGGCAGCGACACGATGCCCCGGGAAAAGTCCGAGTGCTTCCGTGCTGAGCCAGTCCATTTCTTCAGAGGCCACCACGAGGCAATGTGGCACGCGACCTTCTTGCAGCCACTGAACGGCCAAATCGAGCCCACCCAAAAACTGCGCGGAATCTCCGATGAGGGTGAAATTGACAGCCGGACTCCCGAGCAAACTGCTGAGATGACTGGATGGCGCATTGAACACCGTTTCAGGAAACAGAATGGGACTGGCAAAAGCGGGATTCGCCAGCACCTCGGAGAAGAATCGTCGGCTGAATCCGACGCAACCGTTCATGGTGACGAAGATGACGCCGAGCGTTTCTTTTTCCACTGGCTGATCACCGAGCGCCGAGAGAGCGGCACTGACGGCATACCGGGCCACCGGACTCGATCGCCGCAGCCTTGCATGACGCATCCACGCAGGAACCTCTGCTTGGGCGGGCACCGTGCGGAATCTTCGAAGCGGCGCACCCTCACCGCGCGAGTCCTCGGTGATGGGCAAGGGCTGTCCATTGAGCGTGGCATCTGCCAGTTCCGCCGAGGTCCAGCCCGCCGGAGAAACAGCCCCCCAACCCGCGATGATGATGTCTTCACTCATGAGCAATGCGCACGTCGGAGGATGAGGGTTGCATTGGAGCCACCGAAGCCGAATGAATTGGTCAGGGCGTGCTCGAACGAACGATCCCTGGTAGATTGAACGAGATCAAAATTGACGACCGGATCGAGCACTGGGATCGGAACATTGGGCGGAATCCATCCGCCCTGAAGCGCCATCAGACAAATCACGGCCTCCACGGAGCCTGCGCCTCCGAGCAGGTGCCCGATGGCTCCTTTGGTCGAGCTCACACACACATTCGGCGCATGATCGCCGGCCCACCGCCGGATGGCTGAACCTTCGGCGATGTCATTCAAAGGCGTTCCCGTTCCGTGCGAATTGATGTATCCCACGCTCTCGGGTCCGATCCCTGCCTCGGCGCAGGCTTCGTTCATGCTCCTCAGAGCAGCGTCTCCCTGCGGATGCGGCTGAGTGAGGTGATGGAGATCCGTGCTGGTGCCATAGCCAGTCACTTCTCCGAGAATGGTGGCACCTCGTGCAAGTGCATCATCGAGACGCTCCAAAGTTACGAGCGCGGCCCCCTCACCGAGCGCCAGCCCATCACGATCCGCCGCAAACGGGCGCGGCATGGTGGTGCTCAGAGCCTGGAGTGAGTCGAAGCCCGCAAAGACCATCTCAGCGATGGCGTCATATCCGCCGCAAAAGGCACGTCGTGCGCGCCCCCCTTTGATGAGATGAAAACCATGCCCAATGGCATTGGCACCGGAGGCGCACGCGTTCGTGATGATCGACACCGGTCCCTTCAGCCCCACCGCCTCGGCCAAGTGCTGGGCCTGAGTCTGCGGTTGGTATCCCAGCACCCATTTGGCCAGTCCACGCTGTGTCCCTGCCTGCTGCGTTTTTTGTTTGTAATAGCATTCGCCCAGCGACATGGCCCCTGCACTGGTCCCGAGGCAGATGGGCACATCCGTCATCTGATCCTCCGACCATCCGGCCTGTTTCATGGCCTCTGTTCCTGCATGAAGCAGCAGGAGCGTAGCCCGGTCCAGCCGACTGATCTGACGCGCGGTCAATCGCACCGAAGGCAGAGGCTGATCCATCAGCACCTCACCTCCTGTGTGCACACGCTGCCGACTTGAATCAAAAACGGTGATCGGTCTCAGGGCCGTTCGCCCCTCGCGAAATCCGATGGCATTTTCCTGCCAACCGTAGCCCATCGATGTGACGATCCCCGCACCGGTAACAACAACGCGATGCGGTCCAGATAACACCTCTCCCCGGCGATACGACATGCCCTCTTCCTAAGGGAGAACCGTGAGTCGCGCAAGCTGCGGCGATCACGAGCCCCATCAATTTTTCAGTTTCCAAGGCACCGACAGGATGCAGTGTACAACATGCTTTTCGAACTCTGGCAAAACACCCTCCGGCGCTCTGCTGACGAGGTGGCGTGGCTGGATGTCGCGAGCAGGGTTCATCTCACTTTCCGGGACCTCGATGACCGGGTCAAAGGACGAGCACCGAACGCGAGAGGGACCCTCATCCCCGCTTCCACACGGGGAGGTGCGCTCGAGTTCGTGATTCAAACTCTCTGCGCTTGGAGGGACGCCGGTGTGCTGATCCCCTACGAAAGCCAGTGCCCGAACCTTGCCGAGTTGGAGGGTCTTCCAGAAGGCATCGCACATGTCAAACTCACCTCGGGTAGCACGGGTCATTCAAGATTCATTCTTTTCCGCGAGGAGCAGTTGCTTGCAGATTTTCAGAACATCCGCTCGACGATGGGATTCGACGCACCGCATCCCAATCTCGGCGTGATCTCCGTGGCGCACTCCTACGGATTTTCACACTTGATCCTTCCTCTCCTCCTGATGGGAAAACCTCTCTGGCATGTGGCCAATCCGCTCCCTGAATCCATGCGGTCCGCCTTTGCTCGCGGGCAACCGCTTTTCCTTCCTGCTGTGCCGGCCATGTGGCGCGCCTGGAGTCTCGCGGGTCTGTTGAAGAACGCGCCGATCCATCTGGCCATGTCGGCGGGTGCGCCGCTTCATTTGGAGCTGGAAGCTGAAGTCTATAACGGCTGCGGCCTGAAGATCCATAACTTCTACGGTGCCAGTGAGTGCGGTGGCATCGCCTACGACCGCACGCTCGTTCCGCGCTCGGATGCCTCGGATGTGGGCACCGCGCTCGATGGCGTAAGCCTTGGCCTCCATGCCGACGGCTGCATGGTGGTGCGGGGAGCCAATGTCGGCGTCAGCTACTGGCCGATTGATCCGGAAGATCAAGCGCTTGTCGATGGTTGCTTTACCGCTTCAGATCTCGTGGAACTCGGAGCCGAGGGGGTGCGCCTGATCGGCCGACAAACCGATTCCATCAATGTCGCAGGTCGGAAGGTGCCCCCGGGTGAAATCGAGAGCGTTCTGCTCTCAAGCCCGCGGGTGCGCCACTGCGTCGTCTTTGGAGTTCCGAGTGAGGACCCGTCACGCGTCGAGGACATCGTAGCCTGCGTTCACGGTGATGAGAACCTCGTCTCTGCGGACCTGACTCGACTCGTCTCTGGGTGCCTCCGGAGCTGGCAAATTCCACGCAAATGGTGGCTCACTCAAGATCTGAACCCCAACGAACGAGGCAAGATTTCCCGTGCTCAGTGGAAAGAGCTTTTTCTTTTGAACGCCGATAGGTGCTAGGCGTCGAAACGGTTGGCTCGCGGAGCTAGGAGAATCTCTCTTTTTCTGATTCATTCCCTTTTTTGCATCCTATCATCACCCTTTGCCACCGTCGTCCCCCATTGCAGAAACCCAGACTTGGCTACCACCCTTGCGGTTCTCGCTCCCACTGATCATGCTGGTGTCGGGCCTCATTCTGATCCTGACGGAAACGGCTCTCTTCCTTGCCTTCCACGAGCACCGCGCTCTCGATGACACTCAGCAACGCGCCCTGCGAGATGGCAATCGATTGGTCAGACTCTTCTCCCAGATCGATTCCGGCACTTTTGACCAAGAGGTGGAGTCCACACGCGCCGAAAAAGGAGTAAACCGCATCGCTATCGAGACTGAAGAGCTCAGAGATGCAGCCCAACTTCCCGACCTCGCAAGATCTCCAGACGGTGGTGAGGTCATCGCCCACTTCGCACTCGTCATACCCGCTGACAAAACACCGGCCACGAAACCTCAGCGCCTAAGCCTGCATTTGGATCTCGCGGGTCCGCTGAGCGAGGCGAGAGCCATCGCAAAGACCCAAGCGCTCGTCACTGCGACGGTGCTCAGCATCGGCACCATGTTGCTCTGGGTGGTGCTCGACACCACCGTTGCAAAACGGGCGGAGACAATCATGGCGGGAGCGAGGGCCATGACGTCTGGCAAGCCTCTGGGTCTGGAGTTGGGTGGTGACGACGAACTGGCTCAGATCGACCGCGCTCTGCGTGCCGCCCACGCCACCATTCATCAGCAGGCCGCAGACCTGCAGGCGCGCGCCGGACTCCTCGCCGAGAAGAACCAAGAGCGCAGCCGTCTCCAGCAGGAGATCATTCACATCAGTGAGCGTGAACAGCAGCGCATCGGCCATGACTTGCACGATGATGTCTGCCAAAGACTGGCCGCCGTGCGGATGAAGATCCAGGATCACGAGGAGAAACTCGCCGAGACCGCCCCCTCACTCCTCAAGGATGCGGGAGGCATCGCTTCAGATCTGGCAGACGCCATTCACATCACTCGGACCTTGGCTCGGGGGCTCTCTCCCGTCGCCATTGAGAGCGGCGGCTTCGATGTTGCCATGAGAGCCTTGGCACGCGGCTCCAGCGCTGTTTTTAAAATCGACTGCCGATTCGAATCTGACGATCAGACACCTGCTGATCTACCACAATCCACAGCGCATCAGTTTTACCGCATCGCTCAAGAGTGCATCTCCAATGCAGCCAGGCACGCCAGGTCCCAGCAGGTGACCCTCAGTCTTCAGACGAACTCCGAACAATTCATCATGAGGATCATCAACGATGGAGCCCCGATGCCGACGGATCGGGCCAATCCCGATGGCATGGGCATGTCGATCATGCGCCACCGGGCGGAGAGCGTGGGAGCGGTGATCGAATACGAAACACGCCCCTCCGACGCCGCGACCGCCGTCCGCTGCGTGCTGGCACTTCATCCCCTTCGTCCAACCGACCATCAACATCATGAACACCCAACCGCCATCTGAACTCACTCCAGAAAGAACCAGTGCCCGCCGTGTCGTGATCGTCGAAGACCACACCCTGATGCGGGAGGGGCTCGCGCGACTCGTGGCCAGTCAGGATGATTTTTCCATCTGCGCGGAAGCCGGTGATGCCTCGGGTGGACTTCAGGCCATTTTGGATCACAAGCCGGATCTCGCCATGATCGACATCACGCTACCGGGCCGCAATGGGCTCGAACTCATCAAGGACGTAAAAGCTCAACAGCCAGACCTGCCCATCCTCGTCCTCTCCATGCATGACGAGTCTCTCTATGCGGAGCGTGCTCTCAAAGCCGGCGCACGCGGCTACCTCATGAAGGATGCAGATCGGGACACCATCCTCAGCGCCATCCGCCGCGTCATGGAAGGCGGCATCTACGTCAGTGATAAAATGTCATCCGACCTGTTTGCCAACTTCGCCCATAAGGCTAATTCGAAAAAGGGCTCCGTCAGCATTCTGAGTGACCGGGAGTTCGAGGTCTTCGAGCTTGTCGGACAAGGTTATGGAACCCAAGAGATCGCCGTCCGCCTGGGCATCAGTCCCAAGACGATCGAGGTCCACCGCGCCCACATCCGGGAAAAGCTCGATGTCCCGAGCGGTGCCGCCATGGTCCGTTATGCCGTGAGGTGGATCGAGAGCCGCAACCTCGGCGAAACTCGCTCGTAGATCCGACGACATCGCCATTCAGCGTATCAGCTTCGGGGTCTTCACTTTCCATTCTTCATCAAAAAAGTCCGCGTCCACCACCTTACCAGCGCTCTCGTCATTCGGCGGTTGCGAAATGTCGAGGATGGCCCAATCCGGGAGCTTCGGATTTTGAAGGGAGTTCGTGCGGTCATGCGCCTCGCGAAAGGTGAGACCGGAATTGATAACGACCATCCGTCCCAGCCCGAACGGACTCGGGTAGCAGAAAACAGGGACATGTTTTCCGGCATCAAACTCGCGACTCCCCATCGCGAGTTTCCCTTCCGTCCAGATCAACGGCGGCCGCCGATCTTCCTCTGTCTTTATGAGTCGATCGATGATCGAGTTCGATTTCGGATCACCCCAAAGAATCAGGTTGGCCGTTTGCATCTCTGAGTTCGTCACATCCGCCGCCTTCTTGACCACCACATTCCCGCGCATCAGGCACCGCCAGCGTTTCACAAATCGAGCAGACTCCGCTCTCACCCACTGAGAAACGCTTTCATTCATCCCCTCGACATCGGGAAGCACCACCATGAATCGAGTCTTGAATGCCTGATCCATCGGACCACACAGACTCGCCGACTTCTTCAACTTCACGGCGCTCGGTTTGGAGAGTGGCGACACCCATTTACCATCCTGTTTCACCGTCATCGTCAACGCTCCGGCAGCCAACCCCAACCTCGCCGTCTGCACCTTTCGCTGACCATCCACCTCGATCTCCGCATAGTCCTTAAATCCCAGCGCGCCCTCCCCCTTCCGATTCCAGATGCCGAGTTCCGCCACGTTCGTCGTGCGCAGGATCACCCTATCGGAGGCCTCATCATACTCGGCATCGACGCGAGCCTCATTCCACGACTCCTCAAGTGCCAAGATGCTAACCCAGTGCATCCGTCCATACTCCAGAGTCTTCGTCTGAATCGAAACCTTCTTCGGCCACGGATCGCGCCCCTTCTCAACCGCCTTTTCGATCCAGGCCTGTACCTCCTGGATCGTCTCCGGGTGATACTTATGCCCCATTCCCGGTCCGATCAAATGTGGCGGCTTGATGCCCTCTTTACCGAGAACTTCAATCATGTATTCAGCGCTATCACGCTGGGCGTCTTGTTCACCACTGTAGCAGATCAGCGGGACGTTGAAAAAATTCCGCCCATAGTCCGGCACATCATACACGCCCCACAGCTTTTGCTCATACCACACAGGATACTTGTCAGGCGTCAACTTTTGGTAACGCTTCACATCCGCAAAACCCGCACCGGTGTGCACGCACGCCCACTGATCCGCAAAGTGCGCCCCCATGTGCCACGCTCCCGCGCCTCCCATGCTGAATCCAGCCAGCGCAATCCGGTTTTGATCCACATGAAAACGAGCCACCGCATCATCCCGGCACTCAAAAACGTCGGTCTCACCCGCCGACTTCCAACCGTTGCAATAGCGACCAAAGGGGTGAATCACGATCGTGCCCTTCGGCTGAAATTGACCCGGCTTCTTCGCCATCAGTCGGCTGTAAACAAAACTCAGATCCGTCGCTGTATCCCCCCGTCCGTGGAGCCAGATCCACATCGGCACCTTCTTTCTCTCACCGCCCCACTCCAACCCCTCCGGGATCTCCACGCCGTAAGGCTGCGGGCTCCCGTCGATCTGGGAGTAGAAGCCCAAGACCTTCTGCCCACTCCCCACCATCCACGGCGTCTCATCCAGCTTCAGCGCCTCGATTCGATTCCCCGCCTCCTCAAGTAAAGCATGTGCCTTACGCGCCGATTCCTCAGCCGTCTTTTCATACCACTCCTCCAGTTCCAGAGCGTAGCGCACCGCCTTGAGGAAAATGTGTGCGTCCGCTGCCCGAGGGTGGCTCTTCACTTTCTCAAACTCCTTTTCCATCGCACCCAACCTCACCGCGATTCCCACGCTTTGATTCGCGTTCAGGCGCACCGTCGCACGCGGCGGCAGACTTCCTTTGAAAGAGGCCGTCGCCCCGTTGGGACCCAGTTGAGCCTCGGAAGGGGCCGTGAGACTGATCAGCGCAAGCAGAAGGAGGATACAAGATCTCATCGCATCGGCTCCATGTAGTACATTCCGTTGGTGATCGCACAGGCCTGATCCATCGCCATCCGCTTCAGCGCGTGCTCCGCGCCCCACGAGTCAGAGAACAAAATCTCACTCGTCTTTGCATTGTAGCCGATGATCAGACGCATGTGTCCGCCTACCCCGCCCTGTGGAATCGCCGCCTCCGGCAGCAGACCCACCATCACACTCCACATCACCGGGATCCCCTGATCGATGCTGCTCGCCACACTCCGTTGGAATTTTCCAAAACCCGCTTTGTCCTTCTCTGTCTTCACCACCTTCAGCGTCGGCCCATCGATGCGCGCATAGATGTCATCCAGACTCGTGTAGCGATACTTCGTCGTGTTGATCTCCTTCTGGTCCCGCTTCTTCGCCTCCCGATCATAATCCTCCAGCATCTTCTCGAACTTCGCATACTGCCAGTCCTCGATTACCCTCATGCGAAAGCGCAGGCGGCCCTCCAGCTTATTCAGCGCCTCATACATTTTATCCGGACTCGTGCCACCTCCCGTTTGGGTGCCCGCCGCTTGGGCGATCTCATGCTGATCCGCCGGGATGCCCATGTAGCGGAACATCCGCTCCGCCGTCGCCACCACGCAGTAGCCCTTCGGCCCCTGGTCCACCATCGGCACATTCGGGATCACCACATCCCCGTTGTCTTCTTTTTTCACATTCGAGACCAGAGACGCCTTCGTCACGGCCCCAGCCCCCGCCGCACCCGGCGCCGCCGCACTCGCCATGCCGCCCCCACTCGGCACAGGCACCACCCGGAGACGCACAAACTCGGGTTGAAACTCCACGCCGCGCGTCTTCATCTCCTTCTGAAAGCTGTACTCCAGCAGATAGGCCGAGGGCTGCTTCATCCACACAAAACCCGTCGCCCCCACCGCACTCGTCCGGTCCTTCCGCTCCGTCGGTTTGACCCCCACCTTACCCGTCAACGCATCCCGGTAGCCCGCCACCTGCTTTTCGAACTGCTCCAAATTCCCCGCCAACTCCTCGCTGTCCCCCCGATTGAACAGCGACAAACTCAAACGCGCCACCTTGCTATCCTTAAAGTCCACGATCGCCTCCGAAAGCTTCAGCGTCCCGCCATAAATGCTCAGCCCCGGCCCAAAAAAGCGCGCCGTCTCCTTCGCGGGCGATAACCAGTCAAAGCGCGACTTTGAAAAAGTTGCCTCAAACTCCGCCGTCGTCATCTCCCACGCTCCCTCCAGCGGAATCAGCGCATCCAACTCCCTCGCCGGCACCGCAGCCCCCTGCTTGGCCGACTGCGCATTCACCACCGAACCACCTAAACAAACCCAAAGTCCGAGGAGTAAACTGAAACGTCTCATAGAAATCTTAATCCACCCATTATTGAAAATCGCCCCCACCCTGTCCAGCCATTCTTTCAGAAACCCACGCATTTACCCAGCCTCACCGAGAAAGTTTCCTGATCAAAGGGGAACCGGAGTGAGTGGCAGGATGCCCCGGAGATGCTGGCACAAAAAAAGCGCGGACGGTGAAGTCCGCGCTTGGTAAGCAGTGGCTGCCTATTTATTGAAGGGGCTGGAGGCTAGTTTTTTGAAGTCCTCCAGCAGTTTGAGGATGGGCTCTTTGGGGCCGGTGAACTTGATGAAGACATTGGCGTCACCGGCAGGGACGATGGCTCCGAGCAGGGCGTAGCCAGCTTTGGGGGTCTTGGCACCCATGGGTGGGCCGTCGAGGTACGTTCCGTTGGCTTTGACCAAGGTGATCTTTTTTTCACCCACAGTGATTTCTTCACGGCTCTTTTCGGGCTGTCCTTCAAACTGGGAAAACCAGCGGTTCACATTGGCATCCGTGTCACCACCCTGGCCTGCGCCGAAGTAATAAAACACGGCTTCCAAGGGTTTCTCAGCGCCTTCCACGGCGACCTGAAGGGTGCCGGCCCGCATCGGAGATGAGGACTCAACCGCCTTCCAGGGCGCGGCGAATTTGAAGGTCAGGTCTGAGACGGCCAAGGTGCCTTCCTGCGCTCCGGCAGAAAGGGTGGCGAGGGTGAAGAGGGAGAATCCGACGAGCGATTTCATAAGTGGGATGGGGGTGGAGTGTGGACGTGATTACTTCGTGACTTTCATGATGCCGCGCATGAGGAGCCAGTGGCCCGGGAAGGTGCAAGCAAAGGGGTAGTCGCCTGGCTCTGCGGGCGCGGTGAATTCAACGCTGTCGGAAGCACCGGGCTGGACGAGTTTGGTGTGGGCGATGATGTCGGTGGACTCGGGGATGTAACCTTTGTCCATGGCTTTGGGGTCGGAGAGCATGGCGTTGGCGAGGGCTCCGACTTTCTCCAAGGTTCCTGGCTTCAAGAGGATGAAGTTATGAGGCTGAGGAAGGATGCCGCCGCTGTTGTTCAGGGTGATTTTGATCTTCGCACCAGCGACTGCGGTGAGTTCAGCTTTGTCATAAGCGAGAGGGCTGGCCGCATTGGGGCTGGGCTTGATCTCGATGACGGTGGCGTCCTGAGAGTTGGCGAGGGTGACGCTGAGTGCGAGCGTGAGTGCGGTGATGCGTGCGATCATGGGAGGGGTCTGCTGGTTTGGTTTTTTTGAGTTTTTGGACCGTAGGTTAATCGAAAGACGGAGCGGGTATTTTGCAACCGATTTCGCCTGAGGGGTTACGCACCGGGTGAGAATTTGGATTTGATAGATAGCTGGCGGCTCTGACGGGCGTAGAACTAAAATAAATGGAGTTTCGAGACACACAGATGGCTACACATGCTCCGAATCGAAGGGAGTTTCTGAGAGGCTTAGGCACGCTGATGGGGCTGCCGGTTCTGGAGTCCCTCACACCTCGTGGATTCGCATCTCCGTCGAGAGGTGGACGACCTCCGGTGCGCATGGCGCATCTTTACATTCCAAATGGGGTCAACGTGGCGGAGTGGTTTCCCGAGGGAGAGGGCGCGGGTTATCAGATGTCGAAGTCGCTGAAGGTGATCGAGGAGCATCGGGCTGATTTTTCGGTCATTACGGGTTTAAGCCATGACTGGGCGGAGGCCCACGGAAATGGCGGAGGTGACCATGCAAGAGCATCGGCGAGTTTTTTGACGGGATGTCAGGCTAAAAAAACAGCGGGGTCTGACATTCATCTCGGGATCTCGGTGGATCAGATTGCGGCTCAGCAGGTCGGGCATCTGACGCGGTTGCCATCTCTCGAGTTGAGCACGGATAGCCAGCGGAGTGCGGGGCGCTGTGACTCGGGCTACAGCTGTGCTTATCAGTTTAATCTGTCATGGCGGTCTGAGAACATGCCGATGGCTCCTGAAATGGATCCGCGTCTGGTTTTTGAGCGTTTGTTTGGCACGGTTGCGACTCTGGGTCACGGTCCAGCAGCGGAGAGGCGGAAACGGATGCAGAAGAGTGTGATGGATGCGGTGCTGGCGGATGCGAAGAGCCTTCAAGCGAAGGCGAATCCCGCAGACAAGCGGAAGCTGGATGAGTACCTGACCACAGTGCGGGACATCGAGCTGAGGATCCAGCGTGCTGAAAAGCTGACGGCTGAGATGCCGAAGGTGCCTGTGCCCGCCGGTGTGCCTGAGAGCTATGAGGAGCACATGCGCCTGATGTTTGATTTGATGACGCTGGCTTTTCAGACGGATAGCACGCGGATCGCCACCTTTATGCTGGCCCATGACGGGAGCAATCGAAGCTTTTCTGAAATCGGAATTCCGGATGCGCACCACAGCCTCTCGCACCATCAGCGCAGGCCGGATCGGCTGGAAAAGATCGGCCAGATCGACCGGTTCTACCTGAAGCAACTCGGATATTTCCTGTCGAAGCTGAAAGCAACGAAGGACGGCGAGGGCAATCTTTTGGATAACTGCATGATCGTGTATGGCGGCGGTATCAGTGATGGCGACCGACATAATCACGATCAGCTTCCCGTCATTTTAGCCGGCAAGGGTGGCGGCACGATGACGCCGGGACGTCGGATCGCGCTGGCTGGAGAAGTGCCGATGACGAATCTCTACCTCTCGATGTTGGATCGCCTCGGGGTGAAGGCGGAGCGTGTGGGTGACAGCAGCGGAAGGCTCGAAGGCGTTTAGATGAGGCGGCGGAAAGGTGGAGACGCGGGACAGCGTTCTGGAGAGATGATTCGGAAAATTGTTGGGTTGTTGTTGGTTTCGTTGTGGGCACTTGGGTCGCTGAATGCGGAACTGACGGAGGAGCAACTTAAGGTGCCGCTGGAAGTGGAGCCCACCGATCCGAGTCAGGCGAAGATTGTCTTCATCGCAGGGAGCCCGAGCAACAAGCCGGGGCAACATGAGTATTTTGCGGGATGTGCATTGATGTCGAAATGGATCCAGCGTGTGCCTGGCGTAACTTCGGTGATGGTGGCGAACGGTTGGCCGCAAAAGGCGGATCTACTTTCAGGTGCCCGTTGTGTAGTGCTCTACATGGATGGTGGGGACAAGCTTCCATTCCTCTCCCCGGAGCGCTGGGCGGTGATGCAAAAACTGGTGGATGCCGGAACAGGTTTTGTAGTGCTGCACCAGGCCGTGGACTGTCCGGCAGATCGGGCGACTGATTTCAAAAAGTGGTTCGGCGCAGTGTTTCAAAAGGACATCGGTTGCCGCGGGCACTGGGATGTGTCGTTTGATCGTGTAGAGGCGCATCCGATCACGGCGGGAATGTCTCCTTTTGAACTGAAGAAGGATGGCTGGCTCTACAATCTCCATTTTTCCGAGTCGGGCGTGAGCCCTGTTCTCTCGGCCGTGATGCCGGAATCTTCGCGCACTTCAGCGGATGCCAAAGCGCACCCCGGAAGAAGCGAGGCGGTGGCCTGGGCCTTCGAGCGTGCAGGTGGCGGAAGGAGCTTTGGATTTACCGGTTGCGATCTCCACCAAAACTGGGGTGTGGCGGCCCAGAGGCAACTGCTGATCAACGGCATCTTTTGGGCAGCGAAGGTGCCCCTGATGGAAACGAAGGCTGTGCCCGCAGTGACGCAGGGTGAGATGGCTCAAAACCTGGACCGTAAGATCTTCCTGCCGAAGAAAAAGAAGTAAGCCGTGCTCCCTCGGGCTAATTGGTCGTCGGGGTCGTCGGCGTAGGAATCGTCGTGGTGGGTGGGGTCACTGTGCCGGTATCGGTTCCTGAGTCGGTGCCCGTTCCCGGGTCGGTCGAGGTTTCAGATTCGACGTAACCGCGCTGTTTCAGTTGGGTGGCGAGTGCCGTGGCGGCCTCGGCAGCGGTCTGCTCTTTCTCATTGGCGCGCCTGGTCTGCCCATCATCAAAGGACATGGTCATGGCCGAGATGTGGGCAAATCCGACGGTGCCATCCGTCGAGGAAGTGATGGTGTTGGTGGCGTCCGTTCCGGATTCATCACCGGCGGCAAGGGCCTGGCCTTTGAGCTTGCGAGCGACTTTGATTTTGAAATTGGCCAGCGGTGTGACGACCTCGATGGTTCCGGTGACCTCACCAAACGCGAGGTAACTGGAATTGGAGGTGGTGCCATCTCCGCCCACCGCATTGACGACCGTGATGCGTTTCCCCTTCTCATCGACACCGTGAAAAAAGTTACCCGAGCCTGCGCTGCTGGTGAGCGTGCGGCGTCCATCCACGATGGCGGTGAGGATGAAGGTTCCTTCTCCGCCGAGGGCTGGGGCTACAAAATAACCTCCATCGAAGAACTCCAGATTGAATCCGGAATCTTTTTTGAACTCGACTGAATACACGACCACCTGGCTTTGCGCTGAGGAGGCAAAGGTGAGGCAGGCGAGAGCTACAGCAACGAGGGCGAGCAGCGAGGAGCGGTTGGTCATGGAGCGGAGTTTACAAGAACCGGATGGTTTGTCGAGATGGATAATGCCCAGACGAATCCACTTGTGTGACAACTTGCCAGATTGGCGGTCATGGGCAGAGTGGGAGGCATGACAGCCAAACTCATTCTTAAATACCTGCTGAGCGCCGGTGTGATCACGATGGTCAGTGAAATCGTGAAGCGCAGCGATCGGGCCGGGGCTCTCCTGGCCAGCCTTCCGTTTGTGAGCATCATCACCCTCTTCTGGGTGCACTATGAGAGCAGTGAGGAAGTGAGGGCGCAAAAAACGGGGGACCACATGTATTACATCTTTTGGTATGTGCTACCGACGCTGCCAATGTTTCTTTTGTTTCCCTGGTTTCAGAAGCAGTGGGGCTTTTACGGGGCTCTCGGAGCGAGCGCAATTTTGACTCTGGTGCTCTTCGGCGTGTTGCGTGCGGTGGCGGGTCGTTTTGGGCTCGTTCTCTGAGGGGTGCTTTCTATTTGATAAGATTTAACGGATTTATTAGCGCGCTGGAGTCGGTGTGGTACTCTGGAGCCCTTCAGCACAGGTATGTCTCTCATTCGCGTCAATGGTCTCAAAGTTCACTTCCCGATCCGCTCTGGATGGCTCCAGCGTGAGACGGATTCCGTGAAGGCGGTGGATGATGTGAGTTTCGAGATCCCTGAGGGCACGACTCTGGGTCTCGTGGGTGAGAGCGGAAGTGGAAAATCCACCACCGCACGCGCGCTGCTTAAACTGGTGAAGCACACCGCGGGTGAGGCCTTTTACAAGGACCGCGAGGTGCTCGGCTTGCCTGAAAAAGAGTTTCGCCCGCTGCGGAAGGATCTTCAAATGGTGTTCCAGGATCCGTTCGGCTCCCTGAATCCAAAGATGACCATCGAGAGCATTTTGGGGGAACCCCTGAGCATTCACTTCAAAGAAATGAATCGCTCCCAGCGGGCTGACTGTGCGGCAGCGCTTTTGAATCGCGTAGGCCTGCATCCTGAGGCCATGGACCGCTACCCGCATGAATTTAGCGGTGGGCAGCGGCAACGGATCGGGATCGCAAGAGCGCTTGCGGTGCAGCCTAAGTTTTTGATTTGTGATGAGCCGGTGAGTGCGCTGGATGTCAGCGTCCAGGCTCAGATTCTCAATCTCCTCAAAGATCTCCAAGACGAGTTCAAACTCACCTACCTCTTAGTCGCTCATGACCTTGCCGTCGTGCGGCACATGAGTGATCAGATCATCGTAATGTATCGGGGTAAAGTAGTCGAGCGAGGTGACGCAGATGCCGTCTGTGAAAGCCCGCAGCATGAGTATACCCGCAAGCTCCTGAACTCGGTGCCCAA
>CAMBPV010000043.1 GCA_945869695.1 Prosthecobacter debontii | reverse complement strand
AGAAACTTGTCGCGCCGCGTGGTCTTTTTCTTCCGCGCGTACTCCTGTTGGGCAAAGCTCAGTTGTCGTTCCATGCCTGTGAACTTACCCCACCGCGCAACTTCTTTTTGCTCCTGACTGTCGCGCCGATTAAATCAGCGTTTCCCTAGTGAGGCGAGTAACATCATAACGTTGTTTTATTTTGTGTTTTAGGTTCAGATGCCCGCTGAAAAACCTTTGGAATTTCAGCGCCGGCTTCAGAAAAGCAGACTTTTACCATTCGGGTCAAGCCATAAGCTGTAAATGCGATCACGAGGAGAACGGTCAGACCTGTTTTGCGCTCGAACTCTCGGACCCATCCAATGACCTTTTCACGGGCAAAAACAGGCAGAACCACTGTCAGGAACAGCAGAATCCACGCCAAGCCGAAGAACGGAACAAAAGGGTGAAACTGAAGAGCCTGAGCCCATCGCCCGGTGGCCAGTGCTGAAGCGGCACGGGTAAGCCCACAACCGGGACACGGAAGGGAGGTCACAGCTCGGAAGGGACAGATCCAAAGTGGGATGCCAAACTGAGTTGCAAGTCCAAGCACGGCGGAGGCAATTATGAGGACGCTACATAAGCGCCGCTCACCCATGAATTGGGCCAGCCATGGTTGCCGCCAGCTCATACGATCATTTTGCGGAACTGGGATTCAATCCACCAGACAGCAGAGCCCCGATTGATCGTTTTACAGCTTTTTCCTGAGCGTTGAGTCGACTCTTTTCTTTTTCCAACCGATCTAGTTCTGATTCACAATTCGATACAGCGAGAGAAAGCTGTTTTGCCGCATCCGAAGTGAGAATTGACTGCAGTTCGGAAATCTGCGCTTCATCGAACAACATCGTCACATCACCGGCGATTAAAGCGCGTCGATGTTTACATTGCTGCTGGAGAACTCCAGCCTTGCAGTCGCAATGAACTCTCAATGTGCCGTTGATTTGTTCGAAGGTGATTGAGTATGGATTGCCTGAGCTACTCTTGGCCAGAAGGTTTGTTTTCATTTTCTTTTGGTGATTCATTCGTCCTAGAAATCGAACAAGTCTTCCCGAGGCTTCTCGGCGGACACGATCTTGGGTCCTGTATCAATTAGAGCAAGGAACTCCTTTTCGCTCATCAATCGAACCCCATGCTTGGTTGCATCATCGATTTTGTTCTGTCCAGGTGATGCTCCTGAAATCACAAATGTGGTCTTTTTACTCACAGAACTTTTGACGCTACCGCCCAAACTGATAATTCGCTCAGCAGCAGCGTCTCTGGACATGGATTCAAGAGTGCCAGTAATGACGAATATCTGCCCAACGAGTGGCCCACGACCTTTACTTTCTCTCGATTCCCTTGACGGAGAGATTCCTAGTTCCCTTAACTTTTTAAGGACCGCACTGCCTTCGTTTGAGTTAAAGAAGTCGAGCACTGACTTAGCAGCTACAGGCCCGACTGGTGTCAGGATACTACGCAGACTAGAATCTGATCCGGCCTTAGCTTCCTTTGCATAAACCGCAAACCCACTACTCACTAACCTCCTTTGGACAGTCGCCAACTCTTCTCGAATAGGCGTCTCCAGTTTCTTCAGTTCATCCTTCTCCGCCTGGGTTCTTCTCTTGTTTGCACCAGTTGTCGGACTGAACTTTTGCCTCTCTTTATCCAACATCGATTCAAGAACTATATCCTTCAACACTGACGAACCTCCAAATTCATCAATTGAACCATGAATCTCAGCGAGACTCCTAGCTGTGACTGTTCCTACATTCAGAATTCCCAGCGCAAATATCCAACGATCTAGTGGTTTCGATCTGGCCACCTTCAATGACTCGATCAGCTTGTGAGCATTCTTCATTCCAAACAGCCGGGGCTCTGAATCTGTTCCTAGGTTTAGTTGCCCCAGCTTTTGTTCATCAAGTTCAAAAACCCCTAATGTTTGCTCAACAATACCTCGCCTTACCAAGGCTTCGGCGACTACCCCCCCGAGTTCGTCCACATCGAGCGCAGATCGTGTTCCAAGGAAATCGAGTCTCCTAATCATCTGCCCAATGCAATTGAAATTCGTGCATCGCAAAACGATACCGTCTTCTGCCTTTGAAACCGGAAATTTGCATTCTGGACATTCGATTGGGGCTTCAATCGCTACCTCACTACCCGTGCGCCTCTTCTTGTTCACGGAAACTACTGCAGGGATCACCTCGCCGGCCTTTTCAATGATGACGTAGTCACCAACGCGAATGTCTTTCCGCTCCACCTCTTCGAAGTTATGCAGCGTGGCATTGCTGACGGTGGAGCCACTGAGGAACACGGGATCCAGCCTCGCCACCGGTGTGAGCGCTCCCGTGCGACCTACTTGGATATCCACCGCCAGCAGCCGTGTCTCAGCCTGCTCGGGTTGGTATTTGTAAGCAATGGCCCAGCGCGGCGCTTTGCTCGTTGAGCCCAGTTCACGTTGGTCCTCGAAGGATTCAACTTTGATCACGGCACCATCCGTCTCGTAGGGGAGTGTTTTGCGGACTTCATCCAGCTCACGAATGGCATTGACCAGTTCTTCAGCCGAAGAAGCTCTCCAAACCTTTTCAGCCGTGTGGAGCCCGGCTTTTTTCAACAGCGCATAGACGCCACTTTGCGTGCTGACGGCAGCGTCTCCAGCGTCAGCGAGACCGTAGAGGATCACGTCCAGCGGACGAGTGGCCACAATGCGGGAGTCGAGCTGCTTCAGCGTCCCCGCAGTCGCATTTCTCGGATTGGCGAAACGGGCCTCGCCTGCGCCCTCACGCTCTTCATTCATGCGGGCAAATCCTTCCTTCGGCATGAAGACTTCCCCCCGCACCTCAAAAGTCTGCGGCACACCGGCAGCGAGACTCAGCGGCACGGATCGGATGGTCTTCACGTTTTGCGTCACATCGTCCCCGATCTGCCCGTCACCGCGAGTCGCCGCGTGTTTAAGTTTCCCATCCTCATAACGCACGCTGATGGCGACACCGTCAATCTTTGGCTCAATGACGCACTCAATCCGCTCTCGATTCAGCCCTTTTTGAAGCCGCTGATAAAACGAAATAAGGTCTGCTTCCGAGTAGGTGTTATCCAAACTCATCATCGGAACCGTGTGTCGGATCTGCTGGAATCCATCAATCGGAGCGCCACCCACACGCTGAGTCGGCGAGTCAGCCGTCAATAGCTCGGGATGCGCTGTTTCCAGTTCCTGAAGCTCCCGTAGGAGTGCATCAAACTGCTGATCACTGATCTCGGGCTCAGCGTCGGTGTAATAAAGCTGATTGTGACGGTTGATCTCCGCACGCAGCCAGGTGGCGCGATCACGGGATGAATCGGATGCAGGGAAAGTCATTCGCCGACTCTAGGCAGAAGAGTCGGCTCTGTCGAATCCCCACACACTAAAAGCTGATGAGCGCTCCGATATTGGCCCCGAGAACTCCAGCGCTCGTGGTTCGTGCATTGGAGTCAAAACGGACTTCGGCATAGAGCAGCGCGTCATCGCTGATGTAATACTCCATGCCTGCCGCCATGGTGTAATCGAACCTCTTGTCATCAAAAGCATAATAGACGCCCGCTTGAGCATACACCGTCCAGTCATCACCGATCCTCTTGCGCAGCGTAAACCGGATGCCTTGACGGTTCGCCTCGGGGTCCACCAGTTGATCCAACACTTCCTGGCCGAAACTTCCGGGAACCGCCCGCCGCACTTCCTCTGAGGAGGCCAAAGCCGATCTCACCTGCTCTTGGGGAACGACCGCGCGACGGACCTGTTTCCTTACGGAGGGTGGAACCATTTTCACTGAATCGAAACGCTGATACTGCCCATAGTAACCAACGGTTAGCTGCGCACGAGTCGGGGTCTGAGTGATCAAAATATAGTCCAAAGAGCCCTCGTAACCAAATCCCCGACCCAGCGAGTCACCCCCGATCTCGAGTTGGCGATAGTAAGCCGAAAAATCAACCAACCAGCGATCACCCAGAGTGCCTTGAACCTCGAACTCCGCACGATGCTCACGCCCATCCAACGCCTGCACACTCGGACTCTCCGTGGAGCGTTGATTGGCCATAAACCCCAGCGACCAGCCAAGACCTTGATTGGCAAACTTCCCGAATCTGGCTCCAAACATACCCGTCCTCTGACTCGCACCAACGGTGGCTTCAGCGAAGAATCGGCCGTTGAAACGACGCTGCGCCGTGACCCCACCGTCGAAGCGAGTCGAACTCGTCGTGGTAAAAAATCCCGGGGCCAGCGTCACATAGTCCTGATGTGAAAAAGCGATGAGCCTCCAATCCTTCATCCATCCCGTTGAATAGGTCACTTGAGAAGAATAGGTGTCTCCCTCTTCCTCATCCGACACATCCAAGCTCGTGTCCAAAGTTGGGCGGAACAGGGGTCGAAGCAGCCTCGTCTGCAACAGAGCCTCCGTGCGATCACGCGGCTCAAATCCGGGCTGCGTCAGAATATCCGTGTAAGCATCAAATGCAGCCTCCCAATTTCCCGTCGCAAAAAGAGCCGACCCCAGCGTGCCCTGCCCGGCAAAAGCAAGGTCGGAGTTCTTGCCCTTGATTTCAGAGATCTGCGCGAGGGCTTGCGCCGATTTGTTATAGGCCAGCGCCACTTCAGCTTGAAAGATTTTTACTTCCAAGTCCTCGGGAGCCGTGCGCTGAAGCCGCTCGAGAATGGATTTTGCCCGGGCACGGTATCCATCTTGAAGAGCCGTGTAGCCGGCTTCCAGCGTTTGCGAGATGCCGATCTCGCGCAACTTCGCGGTCGCCTGGCCTTTCATTTCATCATCGTAAAGAGGGTGATCTAAAATTTCACGCGTCGCAGCGATGGCTTGGAAGTAGTCTTTTTGCTCCAAATAAACATCCGCGATGGCATCCTGCTGACTGAAGGGCAGACCCGCCGCCTTCGCTTCCGCCTTGGCTGCTCCCAGCATTCCCAGGGCCTCCTTGGCTTTGCCCTGCTTAGCCATCACGATCGCGCGGTAACCCAAGGTATCGGGATGGACGGGGTAGTCACGAAGCAAGGTCCGAAGAACAGTCTCGGCGGCAGGCATGTCTGCGCGCTTCATCGCAGACATTCCCAGCTCGATCTCACGACCCACCCGTATTTCCAAGATCATGCTTTCTGCTTCCGCTCTCGTGATGGGATCGATGCCTTGAGTCTTTTGCAGCTCACGAAACGCGGCGATCGCCTGCTCGTGACGCCGGGCTCCGAAGTAGGCGAAAGCAAGCGTTGCCTGATAAGGCCAGACTTTCCCTTTCGGCGCTTTTCTCTTCGTGCCTTCCAAAAAGATCACCGCATCCTCATACCGGCGCGCCCGGTCCAGACTCTCGATCCTGAAAGTGATGGCATCGTAGTCATTCGGCATTTCACGGTGCAGTTTCTCTGCTGAGGCGACGAGTTGATCCATGTCCTCCCCGGCTTGTTGGGTGAGAGCTTGGATCCGCTTTCTGATCTTCAGGGAGGGCAGGACTTTTTGCGCTTCGATCTTGGAATCTGCACCCATACTAGAGTCTGAACTCAGCGTCTCATACGCCTTGATCGCCTGGTCCAGCATCCCAGCCTCGGCATAGGAGAAAGCGAGATCATCGAGGAACGGAAACAGCTTTGTGCCGAATTGATTTTTCCTCAGTGCTTCAAGAAGCTGCACAGCCTGGGCCGCACGCCCTTCCGACGCGAGTGACACCGCCTGCACCGCTACCGAGTCCGTGTCCTCGACGGTCTTGCCGGCCATGACTTGCTTGCTGATCTCATCAAGGTAATCGAAGTGTCGGGTCTCCATTTCAGGATCCACTAGACCTTGAATCCGCGCGGCATCAGGGTGGGCAGGCTCGCGCTTCAAGATAGCCCGTGCCAGCGCATCCATCATCGCTGTGTTATCGATCTTTTCGTAAACCACCAAGAGCTCAAGCAGTCTCTCGATGGACAGACTGGATGCCGAGCGCAGCACCCGCAGTTCCGTCTCGGTGAAAGGCACGGGTTTCTGGATTTCCTCCGTCGCTTGTCCCCCCGCTTCGGAAAAGGTTGGCTCCTGTGTCTTCGAGACTTGGCCGAGCGAGAGACTGGCAGAGAGAGCCAGCACGACCAACGGAGCGATTGATTTGTTCATGTCATTTAGGGAGTGGGAGATTCGAGACTTGACTGGGACGGAGGACTGAAAGCGGTTCCAGGAAGATCGGCGGTCAAGAGCGCCAGGGAATAGTCGAAGGCTCTTTTCGCCTCCTCAGCCTTCCCTAGTGCCTCGTAAATCTCACCAAAGAAAATCCATTCCGATGCCACGGCACGAGGGCGTCGATTCATGTGCGCACTCATCAGCCTCTCGGCGGTCTCGTAGTCACCCACATCAAAACGAGCCTCTGCGATGAGCACCGCATTGGCAGCATCCTCGATCACGGAAGCGAAGACACGCTCGGATTTCTCAGCCTCACCACACACCCGACACAAAACAGCAAGGTCGAGCAAACTGGCATTGGATAGCTTGAATCTTTTCTCCACATCACCGCCGATGAAGGCCATAATCTTTTCAGGACCTCTCGAATCTTTGGCTAGTGAGAGAATCAGAGCCACAGCCTCCATGTTGTTTCTCAATGCGGGTTTTTCAGTCAGCGTCACCACGGCCTGCTCCACGTCACCCGCCTCAGCAAAAGCGCTCGCCAGCGAGACGCGGAGGAGATTGCTTTCCGGAATTCGTTTCAGCCCTGCCAACAGAACCTCGACCTGTTTTCTTGGATCCTCCAAATGAGAGGCTGCCTCAGCGAGGTTTCCGAAGATCTCGACTGAAACATGATGACCCGCTTTGATGGTTAGCTCGAGGGCGCGGACGAGTTGCACATAGTCATCGAGAGACTCGGCCAGCATGGCATAGTTTTCCAGCGTGTGGAGATCATGCGCTGCGCCGGGGAGTTCTGCGTAAAGTCGCAATGCCTCGATGAACCGACTCTCCCGGGTGTAGGCCTCCGCTAGTTTTTTGACACCTGGCACGTCTTTGGGATCTCGACGCACAAGCTCCTCAAAAGCCAACATGGCACCCGCCTCATTTCCCATATCTTCGATGAGACACGCATAATCAAACCGTGCATCCCGATCATCGGGATGGGACTCCAACCAAGATTCAAACAAAGGCTTGGCATCCACATCGCGCCCCAATCCAGCCAACTCGCGAGCCAGAAAAATTTGAGAACCCGGACGCTGTTCAAAAGGGCGCATCCGCTCCAGAAGATCCGCCAATTCCTGATCTCTCCCCAAGAATCCGGTCAAGGCCAAACACCGATCAACCGATTCCATCTCACCCATCGCGGCGAGTCTGAGGTGATAATCAAAGGCTGAATCGAATTCTGAACTCCAGTCACAGGTTTGAGCCAAAATGCGAATCCACTTCTTGCACGTGGCAAACGATCCCGAACTCTGGGCCTCGGGCTTCAGCAACTCGGTGATATCCACCTGCGACTCAGGCAGCGAGGCCACAAACTTTTTCATCCATGGCATCAGCACGCTTGTGCGTGTGCACTGCAGGGCCAATCCGTGGGCGGCACTGATTTGCTCTTCGGGAATCGCCTCTGACGGGCCCAATAGTGATAGACCGCGAATGGAAAAATCAAGGGCCAGACTCGGTTCACCTGCCTCCATCGCCATTTCATGCCCCAGGGAGATGCCAGATCTCAGATCATCCCGTGCCACGCCTTCGGCACGCCCCTTCAACCAGCGCGACAACTCCTCTGCCCCTTTTTTTGTCTGACCCGACCACCGTTGCGACAGAGCCAGATTACGTGCAACGGGCCAGCCCGCCTCTTTGAGATTGGCGACCGGACTGAGAATCAAAGCCGCCAATGCCGGCTTCCCCACCGCATGCGCATTGGTGGCCAAAAGCTCAGCCAGTTCGATACGCTGCGAGGCTGGGATTTTGGAAAGACTGGGCTCGATCAGCAGCCACGCATCTTGGGGAGGGATGACGTCGATGTAACGCACTGCGGCCAATACAAGACCGTGGATAAACGGGTCATAAACGGGAGTCCGATTTCCCGCGAAGATCAGAGTCAACTGCTCTTTCGGTGTGAGCCTGAGCAGATGAGAGAGCATCCTCAGTTGCTCCGCCGTCATCGATCTCATGTCCGAGGGCTTGAAGGATGTTTGGTCACCCAAGCCACTGCGCAGAGCCTCCGCCATCCGGTGATACTGCTTGTCCAAAAACAATCTTTCCACCAATTGATCCTGCCTGGGCACCAGCCTATATGACGCGCCAATGCTTCCCACAAGCAGCACGAGCACGGTGCGCAGTGGGAAGACGCTGATATCGGACTGGTCAGCGCAGGATGGCATACTGGGAGCGGGTAGCATCGACGGTGACTTCTGCATCGGCAGGTAATTCCAAAAGGAGATGTCCATTCTGATCGGCTGTGCGACGCGAAGTGACTGCATTGATCGTGACCTCACAAGCTGTCCCCGGACGGAGTCCCGCGATCTCGGTTTTGATCTTTCGAAGATCCCTCACCCGAAAGGCACATCTCAGCGCGGACTGCTCAAGAAAGCGGATTTCACCGGTGGAAGATGCCAGCCTCAAAAAGACGTCCTCCGCCTTGACCGGCACCGCAGGACCATCACCCAGGGCAATCTCGATCTGCGGCGCACCGTTGGTGGACAGATAGATCTCACCGAGGTGCTCGGTGTATCCGGTGACCCCGATACATTTTGCCAAATCAGGAAGCCCATGACCCAAGGGCACCCGGTAGGTCCGTAGATCACCACGGTTGGAGATCACCCAATGCCGCGGACCCTTCTCGAAAACACGCGTCCTCCACGCGTCCTTGGCGATCCTCGCGTAATCTAGCGCTGTCACGGAGTGGAGGTCGTTCTCTGCACACCAATGGTGAATCTTTTCCAAAGCCCGCAGGGAGGAGAGACTCGTCGCACTGTAGAAATGGTAATACACATTGACCGGCTTGGTGCGCCGCTGGCTGTCCGTGCGCTCAAAGGTGTCGATCACATCCGCGAAACCGCCGAAAAATGGACCGGTCCATCCGTTGGCATACATGAACTCATTCTGGTTAGCCGCGTGAATCTGAAGTTCATCCCCCCAAGGCATTACCCGAGCGGCGATACCCGCCATCCCGGGATACCGTCGGCCTACTATGGTATTCCCGCCATTCATGTTTTCGACACCCAACTCACGGCACACGCGCAGGGCCTGCTCTCCCGGTCTGCAATTTCCCGACCACAACATCAACTCAACCTTTTTACCTTTGGGCAGCAGGGTTTCATTGATGTAATCAATCGAGCCTTTGATCTCTCTCACGGAATCGACAACCGGATAGTCAATCTCGGGGCGCAGCGGCATGTGGGGCTCGGTGTAAATCCCCGGATTCGGATCTTTCGGATCCCATTGATAGGGGTGAGAAAAGGAGTGAGAGGCAGGCTGCACATTCGGCAGTGCAAAAATCGATCTTGCCATATCGGCGAATCGATTGGCCTGCTCCGTCGGATAACCTGCGGCCTGCGCCCGGATCTCCGATTCAATGACCGAAACGGTGATCGGAAACGGGAACACTTTCAGGATACGATCCCGGATCAGTTCGGCGCACAAAGGATGCCCTTTGAATGAGGAAGGTGTCGCAAATCCATCGCCATCAATGTGACTGTAGAACAGCCTCCTCCCATCCCGTGTCGTCACGTCTGGGACTGGCATCGGACCACTTTTGTTCAGCACCTCAGCGAGGATCACGTAAGGATCCCCATAAAAGAGGTTGCTGTCTGAAGAACCACGAAACACCACATAGGGCTCCAGCCACATGCCACCCCATCCGGCTAAAAACACAGGGTCGAAGCGCACCAATTCTCCATCAGGCCCTCGACCCTGTAGCCCTAAAATAACCTTTGCCCGATCCGGTGCACTGAGGTGAAGAAAGGCAGTTGCCCTCGGCGTGACCTTGATCTCGTCTGCGAGGTCAGCGGCATTCGTCACCGTCACCGCTATTTTTTCGACACGCACGACGGGCTCGAGACTGCCCTTGAGGCCCAGTCCCCTCCCCAAAATCATCCTCGCCTCGTCGGAGCGTATCGGCTGCTCTCCCAAAAACAAAAGCGGCACCCCCGCATCCTTCAGTCGAAGCAGCCACTCCACCAAAGGCTTCTCCTTCGCCAAAGGCACGCTCATCTCGCCATCCAAGAACACGGCTGCGTAACGCTGACCCACATCTTCTGGCAGTGCCTTTTCCCCGATGTCCAAGTAGTCCGCCTCATAACCCAGCCACTCAAGCGGAGCCTGCAGAAGATCACCCGTCATGGTATCCACCGGCAGCATCGTCGGCTTTTCGGCTTCAGCCACATCCCAGCCATAGACCACCAAGACGCGGCGGGACCTCTCTTTGAGCCCCTCAGACACCGGTGCGGAACTAGCGGTTCCCCGCAAGATGGTTTCCTCGGGTTTAGCCAAATCTTTTTCCTGTCCCCAGCTCCACCCACTCACGCAAATCATCACGCCTAGAGAAAAAAGAACCCGGCGTCGCACTGATTGTCGGTACAACCTAGGCTTTCCTGTCTGCCTGCCCCCGCTCTGCTTCCTCACCTCGATTCGGTTATGGGGCTCTCCAAATGCCATCAGCGTATTGCAAATATGGTAATCCTCTCAAAGAGTAGGCTCAGATGCGAGAAAAAAAAAGTCCTTTCGATTCTGGCACCCCTTTTTATTATTTAAATTATGGTTAATTTTCCACTATTTCTGCACGTTTTGATCTTTTTTAAAAAAATGCGCCCCGCTGGACTAGTTCAAAAAGACCGGAAAAATGACCTTACCTGTCGTTCCGCTTTTCCAATCCCAAAGCTAGCCCGATGAAACTTCGATCCTCATCCCACAGTTTGGTTTTCAGTGCCGTGATTTCCCTCAGCGCCTTCGCAGATCTAGGCACGCCCGCCGCAGCTTCACGTTCCCGAATCATTTCCAACGGCTCCTTCTCCTCCAGGCTGACATTCGCAGCCCTCGACCGCACTCAGCAAAACGTCCGCTACGACCCCGCCTATGTTTCCCTGACCTATCCCGGGGGAGATGTGCCAGCAGATACCGGAGTTTGCACGGACGAGGTCATTCGCGCTTACCGGACACTCGATATTGATCTCCAAAAGCTCGTTCATGAGGATATGAAACGGAGCTTTTCGGCCTATCCGAAGCTATGGGGCCTGACGTCCCCCGATAAAAACATCGACCACCGTCGCGTGCCGAATCTTCAGACCTTCTTCAAGCGTCGAGGCGCCAGCCTGCCCATCACGCAGACCGCGGCTGACTATCTGCCGGGAGACCTCATCACCTGCACCGTCGCGGGCAAACTGCCTCACATCGCCATGGTCGTCCCCTCTCCCGATGGATCTGAAACGCCCTGGATCGTCCACAACATCGGAAGGGGCCCGCAACTCGAGGATCGCCTCTTCGAGTTCCCACTCACCGGGCACTACCGATACCATCCCCAGCCCGAATCAGGCAAATCGGTCCGGTGAAAGCAAAGCGAGCGCCACGGGAGATTCCTCGCCACTGAGCAGGTCGGCGACGATTCTCCCAGTTGCAGGAGCGAGACTGAGGCCCATCATCGCGTGGCCCGTGGCAAGAGTGAGGTTTTTCCAGCGCTGCGTGCGGCCGATGTAAGGCATCCCATCCGGTGAGCAGGGACGCAAACCATGCCAAGGTTCGATCCCGGCAAAATCATGCTCTTGGAAGGCTGGGAAATAATCAGGCACCGCACGGGTGATGCCCCTCACCCGTCTCAAGTTCACACTTTCATCGATCCCAGCCATCTCCATCGTCCCACCAAAGCGCAAGGCCCCATCCATCGGCGTGACTGCCAGCCGCGCCTCCGAACAAATGCTGCATAGCTCAGGAAGCTGCCTCGGATTATGAACGGTTAAGCTATACCCCTTCCCTGCCTGCATCGGGAGTTTTAGATCCAGCGCGCGCGCGGTCACTTCTGACCAGATGCCCCCGCAAAGGACAATCTCGTCGCTCTCGATCTCGCCACGGCTTGTCTTCACGGCTTGGACCACACCCGCCTCCGTCCGGAAACCAGTGACCTCCGTGTCCCACAAGATTTCCCCCTTGAGCCGCAGGATTTCAGCTTCCAAGGCAGCGATGAATCGTCCAGGCGACAAATGGCAGTCCTTCGGAAAAAAAAGGCTGCCGACCACATCCATCGTCACCGCAGGGTCGAGGCGCGCTGTCTCTTTGGCATCCAGCACTTCAGCGGGTATTCCCAATTCATTCGCTTTCACCGCTAGGTGGGCCTCTTCATCCAGCGTCTGCTGCTTTTTGCATAACATCAGCAGTCCCTTCTTCACGAGCCCAAAGTCGAGCCCGATCTCTTCAAAGCACTGGCGGCTCAGCAGATTCAAATCACGCAAAACAGGAGCCGCTGCATCGACCCTCTCTTGAGTGGATGCCTGCCAGAAGCGCAGGCCCCAATTGATCAGATCAAGATTGAGGCGCGGCTTGATGTAAAAAGGAGACTCAGGATTCCACATCCATTTCAGACCCAACTTGACCATCCCCGGCGCTGCCAGCGGAACAAAATGACTCGGCACAATCATGCCTGCATTCCCAAACGAACAGCCGTCACGCCGCTGCGTCTTTCTTTCGATCAGCGTCACCTTCATTCCACGTCTGACGCAGTAGAGCGCTGTGGACAGGCCCACGACGCCTCCGCCGAGGATAGTGATGTGTTTATTCATTGAGGCAAGAATGCTAACCTTCAAAGACCAACTTGGTCTTGGATGCTTTGGCAGCACCCACCCCAATTTTTGCCAAGCCCACAAACTGGACGAGTCGCATCCCCTCGCTTAGTCTCAGAACATGGATCAAATTTGGACATCAAAAATGGTCATCGTCACCGGTGGTGGCGGTGGCATGGGACAGGCGGCGGCGAAGCGTTTCGCGGACGCGGGTGCGAAGACCTTTGTATTTGGGCGCACGCTGGAATCCCTCCAAGAAAGTGCAGCGCTTTCATCAAACATCATCCCCGTCATCTGTGATGTGGCGGATGGTGCCAGCGTGGCTTGCGCGATGGCCGAAGTGCTCAAACATGGCACACCAGACGTGCTCATTCACACCGCTGGCATCAACACGCCGGATCGCTTCATGGCCCACGCGGACCCTTCACGTATCGCAAGTGAAGAGAGCTGGCGCAAGGTGATGGAGATAAACGTCATCGGAGTGGCCAACATGATTCAGGCCGTTGCAAAGCCAATGGCGGCAAACGGTGGCGGAAAAATCGTCGTCGTCTCGTCCACGGCTGGTCACGGCTACGACTCCTTCGCGGGTGTTCCTTACACCGCGAGCAAGTGGGCCGTGCACGGCATGCTGTTCACCGCGCGGATGCAGCTCAATGCACACGGCATTGTCGTCTCCGAATACGCTCCGGGTGAAGCCGACACTCCGCTCGTCAAAAAGCGTCCGGTGCAACCTTCGGCAAAGCACAAGGAAGCCATGATCACCTGCGAAGACTGTGCCGACGCGATGTTTTTCATCGCCAGCCAACCGCACAGCATGAGCATCGTCCAACTCCCCGCCTACCAGCCCTTCGGCGGCATGCCGCCGCAGATCACGCTGCCGTGGCTGGATGCCTTTGAGATCAAGGCAAAGTCATAATTTGCCAATTCCGGTCAGCATCACCGTCTCGGCTTGATGATGTAACTGTGCTCCACCGCGCCGTTTTCGAGGTCAGCACGTGTCACACCGGGAACGATGCTGCGCACGTAGTCCACTTTGGCTTCGTTTTCACTCACGGTGACAAGCACATGGCCACTGCTGCCTAGGATAACGCCGCCATATCCGTATGCCTCGGCGCTGCGGGTGCCACCGCTTGGATGACCAGGCTGCGGCACTTCTTGGTAGATGATGCCATCCAACTCTTCTTTGACGAAAAGATGGTCGTGACCATGGAAGACGATGTTCACGCCGTGTTTCACGAAAAGCTGATGCAGCGGCATTTCCCAGCCGGGGCGGTTTTGTTTGAAGCCCTCGCTGCCATCCGCGTTTTTGCCGCCCCATTCCATGTAGGCCGCAGGTTTGGCTCCGCCGCGCACATCGCGGCCCAAGCCACCGACCAGATGATGGATGAAGACAAAGCGCATCGCTGCTTTGCTGTTGGTGAGCGTCTTCGTGAGCCAGCGATACTGCGTTTCACCGAGCGTCATGTCCCAGCCGGAGGCTCCACGCTTCGTGGTGGCCCAAAAGGGGTCGAGTCCGATGAAAAGCGCGTTTCCCCACTCAAAGACGAAGTAGCTGTGCTTGTCGTTTCCATCGGTGGGATTCGGAAAGTAGGTGTGGCGCTGTTTGAGAGACCAAACCGACATCTCCGGGTCGCTGCCACGCTCACCGTCGTGATTGCCCAAGACCATGAAAATGGGCACGCTGTGCGCGATCCGGCCCATGTAGTAGCGCTGCGCTTTGTATTGCGACTCGGAGCGCGTGTAGAAGCGGCCAAACTTGTCCACCATCGTCGTGTCGCCGAGGTCGATCATGAAGTCGGGCTTGTCGGCCAGCATGTTGGACAGCGTTTGCTGGTAAACGCGCACGTCGGTGTTGTTGTCGAGGTGCGAGTCCGCCTGCATGACGAAGGAAAACGTCGATCCGGCCTTCCGCTGGGTGTGAAAGCTGCGCATCGCGTCCTGCACCGCCTCGCTACCGGCGCGGCGATAGGTGAGGCGGTAGTTGTAGCTCGTGTCGGGCTTCAAGCCTCCGAGCATGATGTTTTGAGGCTCGCCAGCCTTCAGTTTCACCGCAGATGTCTTCAAACCTTCGCCATACTCGATGAAGGCCTCCATGTCGTCCCACGCGAGCACGCTGACGGTTACCGACTCCGCGCCCGGTCGGCAAAGCCACACGTTGAACAGATACGGCGGCACTACCGTAGGCTCGACTTGTCCGCCTTGGCCTGCGCCGCCTTTCGCCTTCTCCTCCGGCGCGGCGGCGATCAGCAATAGAGCGAGCGCTGAGATGCCAAACGATGCGATGAATGCTTTCATGGCTTTTAGCCTCCTTTCTTCCCACCTTTGCCGCCGCCCTTCCTCGCTGGCTCCTTATTGGGATCGTAGTTCGGGTTGGGCTTCGGCATTTCGGCCCCGACTTCCTTCAAATAGTCCGCGAGCTGTTTGGCGAGGCTGCTCGCGAGTTCGGGCTTGGCTGCGGCGAGGTTCTTGGTCTCGCCGATATCGGCTTGGAGGTCGAAGAGATGGTTTTCACCCGTTTCGTAGAAGTGGAGGAGCTTCATGTGGCCGCTGAGGATCGCGCTGTGCGGTGAGTCGCCCTGATAATGCGGAAAATGAAACACCAGCGGCTCGCGTGGCCGTTTCACGGGTTCGGATGAACCGCTGAGCAGATGGGTGATATCGCCGCCGTCGAGCTGCTTAGGCAGCGCTGCCTTCACACCGGCCCAATGGCAAAAGGTCGGAAAGAAATCATAGCCAACGACAAGCTGATGGCACCACGAGTTCGCCGCGATGCCGGGTCCGCGGATGATCAGCGGCACGCGGATGCCGCCCTCCCACACATCGCCCTTGCCACCATTGAGCGTGCGGCGATTCGAGCCGCCGTTGTCGGACATGTAGATGACGATGGTGTTCTTCGAGAGGCCCATCGCATCCACTTTAGCCAACAACTCGCCCACACCGCGGTCGAGGTCTTCCGCGATGGCGGCGCGGCCGACTTCCTTGTCGTTTCCGCCGGAGGCGAGCTTTCGATATTTCTCCAGCAGAGCGGGTGTGGCGTTCTCAGGATAATGCAGCGCGTTGTAGCTCATCTGGATGAAGAAGGGCTTCCGAGCGGCCTGATTCCGCTTCATGAAATCCACCGCACGTGAACCCATGCCGAAGATATCCACGGGGTTCGGTGGCAGATGCGGCGCGGCGTCTTGATTGCCGGTGTCGCCATCGCTTTCGTCGTAGCCATGAGCAGCGGGTCCTCCGCCGGAGAGATGCCATTTGCCGTAGTGCGCGGTCGCGTAACCTGCCGACTTCAGCATCTGCCCGATGGTGATCTCGCCATCGCGAATGCTCTTGCGATTGTCACCTTCGATCAAGCGATGGCCTTGTTCCGCCGTAGCGGCCTTGGTCCAGCCGAGCGCCGCGGGATTCCGCCCCGTTTGCAAACTGATGCGTGTCGGCGAGCACACCGGCGCGGGCGCATAAGCCGCGCTGAATCTCATGCCCTGCTCCGCGAGCCGCGCGATGTTCGGCGTCTGCACGATGCTGCTTTTCGAGTCCGGCATGTCCGGGTGCATCTGGCACGACAGCCCGCTCCAGGCCTGATCGTCCGAGAGCATAAAAAGGACGTTCGGCGGCGCGGCAGCGAGGGCTGAATTGATCAGCAGAACGGCAAGACCAAGATGAGTGAATCGATTCATGGGAGGCAAGGGCTGAAGTTCAACGATTGGGCACACCACTCACATCGAGATCCGGCTTCGTGTTCCAGCGTGGGGTCCAACCGGGCTTTTCGAATTTAGTGCTGAAGATGACGGTGTTGTCGAGGGCGATGTCGTCGGTCCAGATGAACTTGGCGCCTTCGAAGTCGTTGCCGAAATAGGGCTGCTTGGGCTCGACTTCTTCGACGGTGTATTCTTTGGCGTTCTTCCAGGTGCTGTCGTCGAAGTCGGTGGCCCACCAGTTCTCCGGGAGAGGCTCTTGTTTCACCTGCGGATTGGCGGTGTCGCCTTTCACGGGGCCGTGGAAGAAGTTCTTGGCCTTCCAGCTCGCGTTGGTGACGGTGCCGTCGGCGAACTTCAGGCAGAAGCCGCCGTCGCCGATGCTGGTGCCGTATTCCATGCCGGTTTTCGGGTCGGCGTTGTCTTTGGCGAGCACGGCGATGGTCATCGGATACTCGGGGAGGAAATCGACGCTGACGACGTTGTGCGGCGTGAACTGGATGCTGTCCACGGCGACGAGGCGGCCATTCACATAGAGCATGAACCAGTTGTCGGCATAGACGTTGAGTTTGATGGTGTCGGCGATGCTGGGCTTCACGAGGCCGGGAGGACCTCCTTTGCCTTTTCCTTTGCCACCGCCTTTTTGGGGTTCTGCGGCAGCGGTTGGCGGTGGCGGCGCTTCGGCTGTTTGGGGTCGAGCCTGCCCGACGCTACCACCGCTGCTATGCACAACACGCAGCGAGGAGTTCGCCATCACCTTGCCCTGCATCGCGGCGAGGAGTTCTTCGCGGTCGGGCTTACCAGCGACTTTCAGCGGCTCGGACAAGGCATAGAGCGTGATGACATAGGTCTTTGCGCCGGGGCCTTTCGACATGGGCGGCTCGTAGCCGATTTCGCCTTTGAAGCCGGTGCCGAGTTTGCCGATATCGGTGACGTTCTTTGGCAGGCTCAAGGCGCTGGCCGGAATGTCGTAAATCGTCCAATACCACTTCAGATCTCCATCGGGCGTGACGTGATCCATGATCAAGGCGTAGCCTTTCATGCCTGCGGGTGCGCCGGCCCATGCGAGCGGCGGGCTGATGCCATCGCCATCGCCGGTGAACTCGGTGGGCAAGGCTTGCAGATCTTCGACGACGGGGCTGTTGAGCAAGAATTTGCCATCGCTGCTGCGCGGTTGATCGGGAAGCGCGACAAAGGCCTGCCCTTTGCCTCCGCGTTCACCACCACCTTTCTTCATCTCTTCGCGGGCGGGAGGCTCCTCCCCGCGCGGCTGCGGAGCGCCAGTGGCGGGTGCGTTGCCCGCGAGTTCATCAAGCTCAGGCGTGTCGAGCTTGCCATCGCGATTGTGATCGAAGGCATTGAACTGCTCTTTCGCCTTCGCCATCGCATCGGGGATGGCGATGCCTTTCTTCGCCGCATTGAATTTCGCGTTGTCGGCGAACTCCTGCGCGGTGACGACGCCGTCGCCATTGACATCGAGGATGCCAGGTATCGGGGCCATTCCTGGCCCCTCCGGATTTTCTTCACGGGGCAGGAATGCCCCGGTTACGCCCTCGCGACCACCTTTGCCCTTGCCTTTTCCTTTGCCCTTCATGCCCTCGGGGCCGCCGCCGGGCGGACGATCACCACCGCCGCCGCCACCTTGACGACGTGCGGTGTAAACTTCATCGGCCGTGCCATCGCGACCATGGTCAAAGTGGAAGGGATAGGTGCCATCGGCCTTGATCGAGTAGCTGACGCTGCGTTTGTCGCCATTCACCTCGTAGCTGAGCTTGTAGCTGTCCTTGCCGGTGCTTTCGAAGGTGGTGATCTTTGCGCCGCGCAAGGCGGTGAGCGCCTCACGCACGCCTTGCGCACGCGGTTGCGGATCGACCTGCTCACCAGCCTCGACGACCTCGCCGTGGAAGCCGCCGAAGACATACGGATACTTGTTCGACGCATGATAATGGTATCCGATCTTCGCGTCCTCGTGGCCATGGCACTCGTCTAGATTCTCCACCGGCGAGCCATCCGGCTCCGTGAGGCCGTAAACGGGATACCCATCGAGCGCATACGCCACCGGCATGCCTTTGCCGACCTGCGCCTGCAGATGCAGCGGAGCGATGTGGTAGTGATAATCATCCGCGCGTCCGCAGTGGCCGCCCCACTCGTCGAGTTCGCCGATTTCATAACTCACCTCGCCGCGATTGTTCTGCGGATTGAAGATCGGGATGCCATTCACCGCCAAAGCGATCGCGCCACGCAGGAAGCGGCCTTTGATCATCGCGGGCTCCTTCGCCACGACCGGCTTCAGCGGGATGCGCCACGCGTTGTCATCGAAATACGGCTGCGGCAGTGGCACCTGCTGCTGCCACGCGGTGATGCCCACCATCATGTTGTGATCCGGTAGGCCGTTCGAGCCCACATAGAGAAACTCGCCATCCGCACGCAGATCGAGCTTCGTGAAGGGCAGGAAGGCCTTCGCCGTCTGCGGTGCGTTCGCGGCATTTGCGGCGGCTGCGGCGGCGAGTTGAAGCGTGGAGGCCGTGGAAGCCACCTCGACATGCTCTCGCTTCCATTCCTCCAAGATATGCGCCCGCAGCGCCTCGCGGTCCGTGGTGGCCAGATCATGCGCGGCGAGGCTCGTCACGAAAAGCAGGAGGACAGGGATTGTTTTCATAGCACCACCTACTAACTCCCGGTCCGTCAAAACGGCTTCAGCGAATCTCAGGAGATTTGTCAAGATTGCGTCAAGGCGATGGCCGCAGGCGAAAAAGCCTTCATCTTGGCCCCATGCGCCTCCTCATCATCGACGACGACACCGAGCTTTGCCAGCTCGTGGCCGATTACCTCAAGCCCATGGGTTTCGAGGTCGAAATGGAGCATGATGGCGAGCGCGGGGCCGACCGCGCCACCTCCGAGCCCTGGGCAGCGATCATCCTCGATGTCATGATGCCTGGCTGCGATGGCTTTGAGGTCCTCCGCCGCATCCGTGCGAAGTCCAAAGTGCCCGTCATGATGCTCACCGGCCGCGGCGAGGAGGTGGACCGCATCGTCGGCCTCGAACTCGGTGCCGACGACTACCTGCCGAAGACCTTTTCCTCCCGCGAGCTGCTCGCCCGCCTCCGCGCCCTGCTGCGCCGCACCGGCTGGATCGCTGAGACCGCCCCACAAGCTCCCATCAAAGAACTCGTCATCGGCGAACTGCGCCTCAATCCCGAAACCCACGACGTCGTCCTCGGCGACCAGCCCGTGCAACTCACGCCCGCCGAGTTCGGCCTGCTGTTGTCGCTCGCGAAGGCCCACGGCCGCGTCAGAACCCGCGAGCAGCTCATCGAAGAAGTCGCCGACCGCGAGTGGGACGTCTTCGACCGCGCCATCGACATGCACATCTCCACGCTGCGCAAAAAACTCGGCGATGACCCGAAGGAGCCGCGCTTCATCAAAACCGTGCGCGGCTATGGCTATCAACTCGTGACTCCCGGACGATGAGCCGCCTTAAACTACCTCTCTACTCGAAGATCCTGCTTTGGTTTCTGATGAATCTACTGGTGCTGGCCCTCTTTGGTTATGTGTATGTCCGCAAGCTCATCACTCCGGAGCTCGAATGGCTGCTGAGCGGCCCGCCCGGCCGCAACTTCGAACATCTGTCGGCCCGTCTAAGTGACCAGTTGATCAGCAAATCGCAAAACGACTGGCAGGATGTGCTGGAGCGTTATCACGATCGCCGGGGCGTAACTTTTGCCTTGTTCAATTCTGACGCGCAGCTTGTTCTCGGGCAAGCGCCCGATCCACCGGAAGAGGTGAGCAAGAGGCTGATCGACAAACGCAGGGCCGAACCTCGCCAGCGACCACAGCGACCAGATAGCTCGTCCCAGCCACCCAAGCCGAGATTTTTGCTGCGCAGCGAAAATCCCACCCGCTACTGGGCAGGCATCCACATGGACATACTTTATGAGCGGGGAGGCCTTTGGTATCCGCTCACAATGGTCATGATCTCCAGTGATGTCAGCGCAGGTGGTCTGCTCTTCAACTGGACGCCCTGGGTGGTCCTCCTCACTTGCGGCATTCTCTTTTCCGCCCTGCTATGGTTGCCCGTCGTCCGGGGCATCACCGAAGCCATCCGCCGAACCAACGAAGCCTCCAAACGAATCGCCGCAGGTCAGTTCGACGTGCGCCTGCCCGATCGACGCGGCGATGAACTCGGCGAACTCGCGTCCTCTGTGAACACCATGGCCTCGCAGCTCGGCGACTACATGCGCGAGCAAAAACGCATCACCGCCGATGTCGCGCACGAGCTGTGCAGCCCCATCGCCCGCATGCAGATGGCGCTCGGCGTGGTGGAGCAACGCAGCACGCCGGATCAGGCCACCTACCTGCAAAAACTCGATCGCGAACTCCAGCACATGGCGAAGCTCGTCGAGGAAGTGCTAACCTTCACCAGAGCCGAAACCATCCCCGACCGCGAAACGCCCGAGGACATCGACCTGCGTGAATTGCTCCAAAACATCCTCGCCCGCGAAGCACCCGAAAACGGCATTCAACTCGAAATCGTCGACATCAAAATCCATAGCCTCCGAAACGCGCTGGATCGTGCGATTGGCAATGTCCTACGAAATGCCATTCGCTACGCCAAAGACATCGAAATCACCGCCAAAGCTGAAAACGGCTGCGTCATCATCCAAATCGCCGACCGTGGCCCCGGCGTGCCAGAAGATGCCGTTTCACGCCTCTTTGAGCCCTTCTACCGCCCCGAAGCCGCCCGCGGCCGCACCACCGGCGGCAGCGGCCTCGGCCTCGCCATCACCAAACGCTGCATCGAAGCGTGCGGCGGCACGGTGGCGGCAAAGAATCGCCAAGGTGGCGGTCTAGAGGTGACAATCACGCTGCCCTTACGTATACCGAGCTAAGGCTTCAAATGCCGCACGAGGAACTCCATGCGCAGCTTGGAGCCATACGGCGTCTCCGCCGCGCCGTGGCCGGTGCTAGCGATGGGCATGAAGTCGAAGGTCTTCCCGGCTTTTTGCAGTGCAGCGACAACCTGTGTCGTGCTGGCTGGATCGACGTTGGTGTCGAGTTCGCCGACGATGAGAAGGAGACTTCCTCGTAGCTTGTGGGCGTCCTCCTTGTTGCTGCTTTTGATGTAACTGTCATCTACCGGCCAGCCCATCCACTGCTCGTTCCACCAGATTTTGTCCATGCGGTTGTCATGACAGCCACAGTCGGCGACGGCGACCTTGTAGAAGTCGTGATGATCGATCAGTGCACGCATGGCGCTCTGCCCACCGGCACTGCCGCCGTAAATACCGATGCGTTTCAGATCCATCCACGGGTGTGTTTTAGCCGCCTCGGCAATCCACAGCTTCCGGTCTGGAAAGCCAGCGTCCTTGATGTTTTTCCAGCATACGTCATGAAAGGCCTTGCCGCGATGATTGGTGCCCATGCCATCGAGCTTTACGACGATAAAACCAAGCTCGGCGACCTGGTGCATGCGCAGTTGGCGATCAAAGTCCTTCGGCGCAAAGGCTCCGTGTGGCCCGGCATAGATGTCCTCAACGATGGGATACTTCTTCGTGGGATCGAGCTTCGATGGCGTGATGATGACCCCATGGATGTCCGTTTTCCCATCGCGACCTTTGGCAAAAAAACGCTCAGGCGGCGTCCAGCCCGCGGCGAGCAGAGCGGTAGCGTCGGCTGTCTCCAAAACGCACACCAGACCGCCATCGCCGCTGCGGCGCAGTTCGGTGATGGGTGCCTGATCCGCACGCGAATACGAATCGATGAAGAAATCACGCTTCGGTGAGAACTCGACTCGGTGATTGCCATTGCCAGCCGTGAGCTGCTGGAAGCCGCTGCCATCCAGGTTCACCCGGCAGAGGTGCTGGTGATAGGGGTCCTCTTTGGCGCTCAATCCGCTCGCAAGAAACCACAGCTCCCGCTTTGCCTCATCGACATGCAAGACCTCCCGCACAGGCCACTGACCCTTGGTGATCTGATGCTTCGGCTGGCCCGTTTTCACATCGTAGAGCCAAAGGTGGCACCAGCCTTCGCGCTCGCTCATCCAGATGAGTTCACCGCTCCCGTGCAGCCAGTGACACCAGCTTTTGCCGGAGTAGTGGATGAAGGTCTTTGAGGTCTCCTCCACCACCACACGCACCGCGCCGGTCTGCGCATTCGCGGCGAGGATGCGGTAAAGCTGATGGCCGCGTTGATTGTAGTCGAAGTAAAACTCGCGGCTGTCGGGTGCCCTGGTCACGTCGAGCTTGCCGGACTCAGCGAAGGGATTCTCATACAGGTCACGCGGCACAGGGATCTTCCGACCATCGGTCTGCGTGATGACCAACTGCGGCTTCGGCAAAGGGTCACCCGGCTTGATGTAGTCGATCACCTTCGTCTTTGGTTGCAGGCCATCCTTCGGCGTTGATTCGACGATGGTGACTTGTCGTTTTGGCACCTCCCTTGCCTCACTGGCGACGCGGCATGAGCCATCCGGCGCTTTGCCTGCAGGCCCTGGTTTCTTCGGCTCGTTCTTGGCTTGGGTTAGACCTTTGCCGTCGATGATCAGCGTCTGCACCTGCGCCGCGCCTTCCACCACCGCGAGATGCTCGCCCGTGCGGCTGGTGATGAGCCACACATGGCCCTCGAAGGTGTGCTGCTCACGCTCCGTGCCCGCCCGGATGCCACCGTAGCGGACGTGCTCGCCTCCCTCATTGATCCAGAACAGATCCACGTCTTCCCCAAGTTTGTTGATGAATTTCAGCCCCGATTCCTCACCCGTGCGCCGTGTGGGATGCAGCTCGACTTTCAGAGCTGAGGTCTTTGTGGCCTCCTGCTGTGGCAAACCCAGCGCCTTCAGCGAAGCCGCTTCTCGGCGGGTTCCATTCGTCGCATCGATCAAAACGAACTCATGCGTGCCCGGCCCCGTTTGCACGCGATACCAGAATCTTTTGCCATCCGGCAGCCAGTTGGCTTTTACACGGTCACGGAACACGCTGTTCTCAGTGCGTCTAGGGAGACTTAATGCTGCCTGAAAATCTGCAGCAAAGGCACTGAGGCCCATAGAAAGGAAGAGAATCGTTTTCATGCGATGCCAAATCGAAAGGGATCTGCCGGATCGAGCAGCAGAGTCGATTCCGCTGTGATGAAAGCCTGCCCGGTGATGGTGGGGATGATGCCGCTTTCACCGACCTCATAGCGGCCTTCAAACACACTGCCGAGGATGCTTTCCTGCCGCCAAATCTCAGCGGGAGACAGTTTTCCATCGGCAGCGAGGCAGGCCAGCTTTGCGCTGGTGCCGGTGCCGCAGGGTGAGCGGTCGTATTCGCCACCGGGGCACAACACGAAATTACGACTGTGATTCGCAGCATCGTCCGGTGGCGCGAAAAGTTCAACGTGATCGACTTCGGGATAACCCGCCGCCCGAACGGCCTCACGGATCGCAAGACTGGCCTGCGTGAGATGAGGCACGTTTGGAAGCGTGAGATCGAGATCCTGATCGGCGACGAGGAAGAACCAATTCCCGCCCCAGGCGACATCGCCGGTGACACCACCCGCGTTCACACCTTTCGCTTTCCGATACGAAGGCACATTGCGGATGCTCACGCGGCCATCCTCATGCAGGGTAGCCGTTACGATCCCCACGGGTGTCTCCACGCGATGCTCGCCAGCCGAGATGCGCCCCAGATGCTTCAAGGTGGCGATGAGGCCGATCATGCCATGGCCGCACATGCCGAGGAGGCCAACGTTGTTGAAGAAGATGACCCCAGCCACGCATGACGCGTCTTTTGGCTGCAAGAGCAAGGCACCGACAATCACTTCATGCCCGCGGGGCTCACAGATGATGGCACGGCGGTAGGTTTCGAGTTCATCCGCCGTCACACCGCTCAAGACCACGCGTGTGGGCTCGCCGCCAGTATGGGAGTCGATGATGGAAATGCGCTTCATAGAAGCGAAACCCTTACCAATTCGGGTTCCGACTTCTTGTCAGTTTCACCTGTTATCCACTGTGAAATCCATCAAATTTCGAGCCTGTTCAAAATCCCGTCCGCGTGGGCTTGCCGGCATTCTTGGATGCCAGCTCGATCCAATCGATTTCGACCGCTTGATCCTGCATCGGCAAGTAGAGACGCACAATACCCAGCGGACCTTCGGCGGGCAGTTCGACTGAGATTTCTTCCCAGTCGACGCCTTTGAGCGAGAAGTCGGTTCGCTTTTGTTTGCCGCCGACACCGCCGGACAACCAATCAAAGTGGCTGGAGCCAGCTTTAGCCTTGATGCGGAATTTCGCAGTCGTGGGACCGCTGTGTGTGCCTGCGGAGAAACCGAGAAAGCACTCGGAGCCGATGTTCGTGAGGCGCAGGATGCCGTCTTTAACCGCTGCTTTGCAATCGCGGGCCTTCCATCCTTGCAGCGCAGGATCGCCATCGTCTTTGCCTTTGGCTGCGGATTTCGCGACCGCTTTGGCTTTGCCCTTCGGCTGCTGCTTGCCTTCGAGTTCGGGGCGATACTTCGCCGGATCAAACGCCGGGTTCAGCACGGGCACGACCGCCTTCGTATCGGTGAGGAAACCTTCGATCAAGGCATCGAGTTCAGTTGCGAGTTCGGGTTTCTGCGCCGCGAGGTTGTTCTTTTCTCCGAGATCGTCACGCAGGTTGAAGAGCAGGTGACGATGAGCGCCCTTTTCGCCGCCGTGGAAGAGGCGGATGAGTTTCCAGTCATCGCGATGCACCGAAACGGCCGGCGGCAGCCAGTCCGGCACGCCGGGATTGTGCGGGAAGTATTGGAAGATCGCTTTGCCAGCCAGCGAATCGCCTTTCAGCGCGGGAAGGATGCTGTGGCCGTCGAATCGCTGCCCTTTGGCCGGTTTGAGCGCGAGGGCTTCGAGCAGCGTGGGATAATAATCTTCGCTCTGGATGATCGCATCGCTGCGGCCGCCCGGTTGGGCAATTCCAGGCCACACCACGACACCGGGCACGCGCGTGCCGCCTTCAAACATCGTCGCCTTGCCACCGCGCAGCGGGCGGTTGCTGGTGGGCGTGGTGCCATCGACTTCGTTGTACATGTTGCCGCCATTGTCGGCGGTGAAGATGATGATCGTGTTGTCGGCCAGCTTCAGCCGGTCGAGACCATCGAGCAGCGTGCCGATGGCGTCGTCCATGCTCTGGATCATCGCCGCGTAGGTGGGGCTGCGCTGCGTATCCTTCGGGTCGATGCGGCCGCGATGCGTCTCGATGTTCGCCTTCTTCGCGTCGAAGGGCGCATGCACACTGAACATCCAGTAGTTCAGATAAAACGGCTTCTCTTTTTGCTGCTCCATCCACGCCACGGCCTCCGCCGCCATGCGATCCTCGATGTGCTCTCCGGGCGACTTCTCTTTGAAGTTCGCAAACTTCCATGGCGCGACAAAACGGCCCGCAGGCCCCGGCCCCGGATGATGCGGCAGATCGAAATCAAAGCCTTGCTGCAGCGGCGAATACGGCTCCGGCCCGAGGTGCCACTTCCCGAAATGTGCCGTGGCGTAGCCCGCGTCCTTCAATGTCTCCGCCAGCGTGCGATACTCCGTTTTCAATCGCGTTACCGGATCCGGCTGGATGGCCTTTTGATCCACCGGAGCCTTCTTGCCCGTCGTCGCCTGCAAGACAACCCGCGGCTCGTGGCAGTTCGGCACCGTGATGCCCGTGCGTGCCGGACTGAGCCCCGTGAGCAACGCCGAGCGCGTCGGCGAGCACAACGGACTCGCCGAATACGCCCGCGTGAAGGTCATCCCGCGTTTCGCCAGTCGTTCGATATTGGGTGTCTGGTAAAACGTTGTCTTGCCGTAAAGTGACGTGTCACTCCAGCCGAGATCGTCGGCGAGGATGACGATGACATTCGGCTGCGTTGCGACAGCGAGCGACGAGCAGAAGGCGATAAGTAGGATAAGTGAAAAGGATCTCATGAAGGAATTCTATGGGACAGCACGGGTTTCATTTCTTGACCTTGCACCACGCATCGTGAAGGGCTTGTCATTGTCCTGAGTAAACGTCCGCCAAGCAGTGAACTCCTCACGAAGTTTGGCGAGTGAGACGGCGTGCGAGGAATCACTGACGAGGTTCTTCACGGCCCAGGGATCTGCATCCAGATCATAGAGTTCTTCCAGCGGAGCATCAGCCATGGAGAGCTGGCGCAGGAGTTCGTAAGGGAGCGACTGATCGGATTTGTGGCGGATGGCTTCGTCATGCAAATCAATGCCATACTGAGGGCCGGGATCACCATATTCTCCGCTGCCACTACCGATGAAAAGGGCATCTTCGACCGGGCCCGTGAAGGTGTCCTGATAAACGTTGCGGATGTAGTAGTAACGGCCATCACAGACGGCCCGGGCTTTCGTGGGCTCAAGCCCCTTTGGAGCCGATGACAGCCCATGATTCGTCTCGGTCATGATCGTGTTTCGATCCGGCAGCACATCCGTTTTACCCGAGAGGATCGGCCAGAGCGATTTGCCGTGACACACGGACTGCGGCATGATGCCGAAAGCCTCCAGAAAGGTGGGATTGAAATCCATCTGCGAGATCGGCACGCTCAAAGTGCGGCCCGGCTTGATCCCTGGGCCCTTGATGTAGCATGGCACATGGGTGCCAGCTGGATACACGCTCGTTTTACCACGAGCGATCGGGATGCCATGATCGCCCGTGAAGACTACGATGGTCTGGCTGGCCTGACTACTGACCTCCAGTTTCTTCATCATGCTGCCGACGAAAGCATCGATGTTCAAGATGCAGGAATAATACTGTGCCAGATCAGTGCGAGCGGCGGGTGTGTCGGGCAGCCATGGCAACATTTTAACCGAGGACGGAGCCACATCTTTGGGAGCTGAATTTCGATCTTTGGGATTGTTGAGCTTGGATTGTACGTGCCTCCACCAAGGCGCATGGGTGTCACCGGGATTGCTCCAAAATAGCCAGGGCCTGCCATTAGCGGCTTTGATGACGGCATCAAGGTCATCAGTCCTCACGAAAGCATCATAAGGGAAATTTCGTGCCGGTTGCTGATGCAGTTTACCGGAAAGAGCACAATAAACGCCGTTTGCTTTCAGCATTTGAATGAGGTTCGGAATGTGCTCATGCATACCGCCCGCAGCGAGGAAAGTGGGATCGTTCGCTTTCGTGATTGGATCAGGCAGCGGAATCCATTTCTCTGGATTACCCAGCTTCGGGTGACCGTTGTGGCAGTTGCGCCAGATGCCGTTCGTGTGTGGCAGCAGGCCACTGTAAATCGCCGATTTACTGGCTGAGCACACACTCTGCCCACAGAAGGTCCGAGTGAAGTTGATGCTCTCAGACGCGAGCCTGTCGAGATTCGGCGTCATCAGGCCGGTGATGCCTGCGTTTGGCTCGCGTGACGCACGCTCGCTGGTATAGTAGCCGAGATCCTCGACATAGATGAAGAGGATGTTGGGACGTGGATCGGCGGACAAGGTGGAGCACAGGGCGATGGCTGATAAAAAGAAGAATAAAGACAGGCGGTGCATCATCTGCCGAATCAAACGCAGCCACAGGTTCCAAATGTCAGCAAATGCTGTGTCGGATCCCGCAGGTGAGCTTCCTATCATACGCATGAAGCTATTTGAAATACAACACCCAGCCTGACGTTCCC
>CAMBPV010000042.1 GCA_945869695.1 Prosthecobacter debontii | reverse complement strand
AGCATCCGCAGAACCCCAAACCAACCAAGCAACCTCAAAACCGCGCAGCGAGAACCCCCAAAGGTCGCATCAAACTCAGATCGCGAATCCAAACCTCGACCCCTGCCGGATTGCAGGCCTGAAAATCGCGGCAAAATTTTCCGCGCTGGCAGCGAAGAGGACATTTTTTCAAACTCCGCTTTATTCAGCGTCTCCCTAGTTGGAATCGGCAGTCTGATCTGCTGGATCATGGTCCTCATCCGTCTCTTCAAAGCCAAGGGAGTGCTTCATGGCATCCTTGGAATTATTTGTGGTCTCTATCCTTTCATTTGGGGTTGGATCAATGTGAAAGCCCTCGGGATCAAAAATATCATGATCGCTTGGACTGCCTGTTTCGCTATTGGAATCCCTCTCAACATGATGGCGTCTGCGAGCGCAGTCGGAGACGTGCAGAAAATGATTCAAGAGCAACAAAAGGTCGCGACGCCTTAGTTCTCGCCTCGTGCCTCTGACTCGTTGGCCTTATGGGGTCGGCGAGTCAGAGGATGCTTGAGCTAATGCACCTCGGTGAGAGGTTATGTCTCGTCTTCGGTCAGGTGTTGCCAGTCGATGTCGCCATTCTGATGTACGCAGGGAGGCAGATTGTTCGGATGGTAAACGTGACGCAGTCCACAGGCGACGGCGAGGCTGAGGTGATGCTCAGCGATCCCTTCGTCGGACAGGAGGCAACGGACACACATTTCAGTTCCGTGCCACATGCAGTGCAGGTGGCATGGGTCGGTTGGAGATTGCCATGACATACGATTCCTTGGTTCAGGTTTGGTGTGATGTCGGATTTGACTCAGCTCCGTCGTCCTCGCGGGCGGCAGTGTGGTGGATGGGGCGGATCAACTGCGGCGGGGGCGTTGATGGGATCCCTTCATTAACGATAAAAAGGTTTTACCATGTCCTGGCGTTTCGCGGCAATCCTGAATTTGCCGAATTTTCAGCCAGGATTTCCCTGACCCAGCTAAAGCGAAACGATCCCTGAGTTCTCCCGCGCTGATCTCAGGCAGGCTTCCATGACGGTTTGCGTCTGAAGGGAGATGAGGGGCCAATGTGAATCCAGAGTGCCCTTGATTACCAGATCAGAGAAAGTGCGAAACAGCTCGGCCTCTTGGGAACGGGGTGCGTTGTTGCTGGGTTCGGACACGGTGATGTCCCGTCTGCCTTCGACCATGTCGAAATGACAGTCCCGCACCTCAAACTGGGATTGGGTGATGCTGAAGTGGGTCTGGTCTCCTCTGAATGGCAAGACGAAGTCATTGACGCGGAGAAGGCCTTTCTCACCGCTCACCACAGCCCACTGCTGATTCTCCGCAATGAAGGAACAGAAGAAGGCTGCTGAAGTGCCGTTCTCAAAAAAGAGCTCGCCTGAGAATTCGGTGGGGACGGAATGAGGCGCTCCTTTTTGCTGAACCTGGCTGAGGATGCGTCCGGCGACTCTTTTTGGCATCTGCCAATTCATGGCTCCGAGTGTGAAGCGGATGCAGTACCAGCCGAGATCTCCGAGGCATCCGTGAGGCTCAAGATCGGAGTGCGTGCGGATGTTTTGTTCCAGAAACTCAGCGCCACCGTGAAAGCTGAACTGAGTCGTGATGCGGCGGATTTCCCCGATGCTGGAATCTTCAGTGAGTGCCTTCATCATCTGTCTCATGCGCTCATTGTGCATGAACATGACGCCGTCCATGAACTGAACGTGTTTTCTCTCGCAGGTGGCGATGATCTCCATGACATCGCTAGGGGTGACGCCGACTGGTTTCTCAACGAGAACATGTTTGCCTGCCTCTGCCGCGCGGATGACCCACTCCTTCCGGATGCCAGTGGGGAGAGGAAAATAGATCGCATCCACCTCGGGGTGGGAGATCAGTTCTTCATAGCTTCCGAGTGCCTGTGGCACCTCAGGGTGTGGGATGGCAGCTTGGCATTCGGCGATGAAGGCTGCGCTCTTCGATGCATCACGGCTGGCGACGGCGATGAGGCGGGCATTGCCTGCATCGGAGATGGCTTGCCAGTTTTTTCGGGCAATGGCGGCGGTGCCGAGAATGCCCCAGCGGCATGGATTGAAGTGAGTCATGGGTTTTCGGTTATCTGACGATAAAGGTGCGCTCGCTGGCGTCCATTTCATCCTGCCAGGATTTGAGCCGCGCTTTGAGGTCTTTGACGATTTCGGGATGCTCCCAGGTCAGGCTGCGGCGTTCGCCAATATCTGCGTCGAGATCGTAGAGAAGATCCATGGTGTTGCCGTCATTGAGATACTTCCATTTGCCATGCCGGATGGCCCATTGTTTGCGATTGGAGCGGTCGATTCTCCAGAAAAGCGTGCGCTCACACTCAGGTGCTTCGGCCGTGAGAATCGGGAGGAGGTTCATGCCATCGGGCTTGTAGTCCCCGGGTGTTTTGGCACCTGCGGCGGCGATGAAGGTGGCCGTGAGATCCATGGTGATGGCCACCTGCTTTGTGGTCTTTCCTTTCGGTAGCTTCGCAGGCCAGCGCATCACGCAAGGCACATGAATGCCGCCTTCCCAAAGGGTGGCTTTGTGATGAAAGAGCGGCCGGTTATCGGATAGTCTCTCGCCTCCATTGTCGCTGCTGAGCACGAAGAGTGTGTTATCGGCGATGCCCTGCCTCTCCAGTTCTGTCAGGATCATGCCCACGCCTTTGTCCACGCGCTCGATCATCGCCGCGTAGTCCGCTCGTGTGCCGTCATACATGTTCTCTTTCGTCACCTGAGGAGTCTCGGGTTTGTCTGGTCTCTGCCAGGGCACATGAACGGCGAGGTGCGGCACATAGAGGAAGAAGGGCTCTTTCGCGTGCTTTTTTACGAAGGCAGTCGCACGCTCGTTCAGCATGTCGGTGAGATACTCACCACCACGCTCGACGCTCTCCAGGCCATCGCGTAAGGCGTGAGTGCCGTCGTAGTAGTTGTGACGGTAAAAATCGGCGTGGCCCAGCAATTCTCCAAAGTATTCATCAAATCCATGCTTGATCGGATTGAATTCATCTTTGAAACCGAGATGCCATTTACCAAAAGCGCCCGTCGCGTAGCCTTCTGATTTGAGAAATTTGGCTATGCTCGGCTGAGTGGTCGGCAGACCGAGACCATGGATATCGGGCTCTGGAACCCATTCTCCATTTACTTTCCTCACCTGCTCGGCTGAGTAACCCATGGCAAACTCAAAACCGGTGCGCTGTTGCCACCGCCCCGTGATAAACCCGCAGCGTGTGGGTGTGCAGACGGGTGCATTGGAGTAGAAGTTCTCAAACTTCACGCCTTCACGCGCGAGTCGGTCGATGTGGGGAGTGCGGATGTCTTTGGCTCCATAGCATCCGAGGTCCGCATAGCCCAAGTCATCCATGAGCATGAAAACGATATTTGGAGGCGCTGCCTGCGCGGTAACGGTAAGCAGGCTGATCAGTAGAATGCGGGAGATGAACGTCATGGTTTTTTGAGACTGATGGAACGTGACTCTCAGCGCAAGAATAGAGTTATGAACTCAGGAGTTTTGCCTGCTCATTCGAATTCAACTCCCGCCAATTCCCGGGTGCAAGGTCGAGCTGATCAAGCGTGAGTGCGCCGATGGATACCCGGACGAGTCGTAGCGTGGGGAAGCCGACGGCAGCGGTCATTCGGCGGACCTGACGGTTTTTTCCTTCGGTGAGCGTGAGACGGATCCAAGAGGTGGGCACGGATTTACGGAAACGAATGGGCGGATCGCGGGGTGGATGAACAGGCTCAGGGTGAAGCGACTTTGCCTCACAACGTTGAGTTTTGAAGTCACCGAGGTCGATGCCAGAACTCAGTTTTGCAAGGGCAGCGGGCGTGACCTCACCCTCGACTTGAGCGTGATAGGTGCGCGGGTGGGCGTGCTTTGGATTCAGCAGTCGATCATTCCATCGCGCCTCGTCACTGAGCAGGAGAAGGCCCTCGGAATCACGGTCCAATCTGCCGATGGCATAAACGTCAGTGGGAAACCCAAACTCCGCCAAGGTGCGATGCGAGGGGTGCTCCTGAGTGAACTGGGAGAGCACGCCGAAGGGCTTATAGAGAGCGAGGATCATGGGCAAAAAGAAGGCAGGCTCTCGCGAGCCTGCCTCAAAAGTGCGGAACGCGCCGCTTTGAATTATTTCACGATGCCGAGCACTTCGACTTCGAAGATGAGCGTCTCATTCGGTCCGATGTCACCCCCTGCGCCGCGATCACCGTAAGCGATCTCGGAAGGGATGAAGAGCTTCCACTTGGAGCCAACTGGCATCAGCTGAAGAGCTTCCGTCCAGCCCTTGATGACTTCCTGCACGCCGAAGGTAATCGGCTGCCCGCGATCCACAGAGCTATCGAAAACTTTGCCGCTGAGGAGCGTGCCATGGTAGTGCACGTTCACGCGGTCAGTCGGCACAGGCTTTGGGCCATCACCTTTTTTCAGCACTTCGTATTGAAGGCCGCTTGCGGTGGTGGTCACGCCTTCGCGCTTTCCGTTTTCAGCCAGGAATTTGGCACCCGCAGCCTTCGCTCCTTCGCCACCTGCCTTCATTTCGCCTTCGCGCTTGGCTTCGGCTCCGGCCATGTGGGCTTGGAAAGCTTTGTAGGCCTCTTCCAGTTCAGCTTCGGTGTATTTTGGCTTTACTCCCGCGATGCCGTCTTTGGCTCCCTGTGCAAAAGCTTCGCCGTCGATCTTCAGGCCTTGCTGGCCGAGCTGACCATTTTGCATGGAAGCGATTTCACGGCCCATGAGGTAGCTGATTTTTTCCATCGGCACAGCGGCAGGAGCAGCTGCGGCTTTGGCGTCGGCAGGTTTGGCCTCTGCCTTTCCCTCCGCTGGCTTGTCGGTGGTCTGAGCAGAAAGGGAGGAAACGGCCGACAGAGCGGCCACGGCGATTGTGGAACGTACGTTCATCATGGGAGCCTAAGGCGTCGGGAGGTGAAGTCAATGACTGAACCCATTCTTGAGAATTTCATTGGCATGGATAGAATGGCCCCATGAAAGTGAAGACCAAAGCCGTTAGCGCCAAAACCCAGGCTCGCCTTTTGATCGATAAGCTCCCGGCTTCGGCCTCTTGGGACGATGTGATGCAGCAGATTTTTGTGCGCCAGAAGATCGAGTCGGGTCTTGCCGATTTGAATGCCGGGAGGAGGCATTCCCATGCCAGTATCAAACGAGAGTTTGGTGTGGCGTGACTATTTTCTGGTCCAGGCAGGCGCGGAAGGATCTGCGCTCCATTCGGTCCTTCATCGCCAAAGATTCTGCCTTTTATGCAGATCGCATGGTTGCAAGAATCATTGAGCGCACAGATGTACTCGCGCTCCATGCGCAAATGGGACATCCCGTTCATGAGGCACCTGATTTGGAGGTGAGGGATATCCATGTAGCATCCTACCGAATCATCTATCGGGTTCTCTCCGAAGAGGTTGAAATTATCACGCTTGTGCACTTTTCCCAGCGTTTGAATGCTAGGCGGCTGCGTTAGTCATCTCAGGCGTGCTCCATTTACCAACTGCCGCCGAGGGCTTTGATGAGGCGGACGGTGGCGATGTAGCGTTGAGCGGTGAGCTGGGCGCTTTGGAGTTGGAGCTGGAGGTGGGTGCGCTCGGCGTCGAGGCGCTCGAGGTAGCTGACGCTGCCGCTTTCGTAGAGGGAGCGGATGAGGGTGGTGGCCTGACTGGAGGCGGCGAGCGCTTCGTTTTGTGCCTCGATTTGTTCCCGACGGTAGTGGATCTGGGAGAGGCTGGTCTCCACATCCTTGACGGCGGCGAGCACGGCGTGGCGGTAGTTGGCGATGGCTTCCTCGCGGGCAGATTTGGCTTGTTTCACTCGGGAGCCGATGAGCACCCATCCGGTGATGGGAAGACTGACCTCGGGACCGATGGACCACACTCGGCTATCGGCGGAGAAGAGCTCACTGGACGTTTTGCTGAGCGATCCGGCCTCTCCGGTGAGGCGAACGGCTGGGAAGTAGTTGGCGGTGGCGACTCCAATCTCGGCATTGCGAGCGGCGACGACGCGCTCGGCTCCGGCGACGTCGGGCCTGCGCTCCAGGAGATCGGCTGGGATGCCGGCTGGAATGCGGGGTGGGGTGCCAGTGATCGGGCGCTCAGCGACGTGAAAGGTGCTGGCGGGCTCACCACAGAGAATCGAAAGCGTATCGGAGGCCTCCTGGCGCTGACGTTTGACATCAGCCAGCTCGGTCTTGGCGGTGGCGAGTTCGGTGCGTGCACGTGCGACATCGACTTCGGGAATGGTGCCCGCTTTGAAGCGCTGCTGCACGAGATCGAGTGATTGACCGCGGAGGGCGATGGTTTTTTTCAGCGCGTCGAGCTCGGCGTCTCGGGCTCGGAGCACATAGTAGGAGGCGGCGACATCGGCGGTGAGGGCGAGGAGGACGTTCTGGTAGTCGGCGATGCTAGCCTGGGACTGGGCGCGGGCTGACTCAAAAGTGCGGCGCACTTTACCCCAGAGATCGATCTCGTAACTGAGATCAAAAACGGCTCGGTAGCTGTTGAATCGTGCGGCGGGGATATCCACGGGGATCGGTGTGGGAAGGTTGCCCGAAGATTGCTCTCGTTCACCGCTGCTGCGGATGCGCACATCGGGAAAGAACTCGGCGGCCGTGCCCCGAGCAACGGCGCGGGCTTGATCGACACGGGCGACGGCTGCCTTGAGGGTTTGATTGTTGGCGAGGGCTCGGTCTTCGAGTCGGTTGAGCTCAGAATCGCGAAAGACTTTCCACCAGTCGCCCTTGGCTTGATCATCACGTGGTGAGGCCTTCTGCCAGCGCCAATGGGCGGGCACTTGCTCCGCGACATCAGGTTTCTCAAAATCCGGCCCGACGGTGCAAGCGCCGATGAGAAAAACGAGCCAGAGGAAGTGGATGCGTAGCAGAGGCATGGGGATCAGGCGGACGGGGATTTTTTGGCGGCGCGGCGGTTTTTCCACTCAGCCACGTCATCAAAGAGAGAGTAGAACACGGGCGTGGCGAGGAGGGTGAGCAAGAGAGAGAGCGTCTGGCCACCGATGATCACTCCTGAGGTGGCGGTGTTAAATGCGGCACCGATTCCCTTCGAGAGAAGCAGCGGCACCATGCCAGCAACGAACGCAGCGGTGGTCATGAGAATGGGTCGGAGTCGATCTTTGTTCGCCTGTAAGATGGCGTCGATGCGACTGAGGCCGTGGGCTCTGAGTTGGAGGGTGTGGTCAATCTGAAGGATGCCGTTTTTTTTCACCACGCCGAAGAGAACAAGGATGCCGAGAGTGGAAAAGATGTTCAATGACTGATCAAAGAGCAGCAACGAAACAAGCGCAAAGGGCAGGGTGAGTGGCAATGCGAGGAGAATGGTGAAGGGATGAATCCATGACTCGAACTGGGCGGCGAGGATCAGATACATGAAGATAAATGCCATACCGAAGGCGGTGACGAAGGCGATGCCTGCGCGCTTGAGCTCTTTTGATCGGCCTTCAGGTCCCATCGTGTAGTCACCGGGCAGGTTTTGCTTTTTGATGATGGCCTCGATCTCGCTCATGATCTCGGACTCGCCGAAACCGGGTGCGGGATTGGCGGTGATGGTCACCTGCCGACGGCGATTGGCGCGGTCGATCTGGGCGGGGCCTTCTCGTGGGGCGAGGGTGACGAGATTCGAGAGCGGAACAGGTGGACCTTTGATGGAGGGGACGGAGAGCAAGGCGAGAGCTTCGGCGCTGTTTCGGTAGGCTTCTTCCGAGCGGAGATGAATGTCATACTGCTCTCCGCCTTCGTCGTAGGTGGAGACGTCTGCACCGCCGACCAGAAGTCGAAGCGTGGCGGAAAGATCGGCGATGTTGACACCCATTTGTCCGGCTTTGCTGCGGTCTACCGTGGCGCGGAGCTCTGGTTTGCCCTCGATGAGAGTGGAGTCGACATCGCGGATTCCGGGGATCTTCTTGATGGCGGGCATGGCGGTGGTGACTGCCTTAGCGATGCGATCCAAGTCGGGACCTCCGACGATGTATTGGATGTTGGCACTGGATTGACCGGTGTTAAAAGCGGGGACTTCGAGCACGGCCATGCGCATGGTTTGGCTGTATTTTGGGAGCAGTTCCTGCCTCACGCGGTCCATCACCGCTTGTTGCGATTCCGCGCGCAGATCGGGGTCTTTGAGTCTGACATAAATACTGGCTAAGTTTTGCGTGCGCTGGTCATTGTCGCCGATGCTCATGAGCGTGTAGTCCACGCTATCGAGTCGGCGGATATCGCGGGCCACGCGTTCGGCGGCGATGTCGGTGGCCGCGAGGCTGGAGCCTTCAGGGATGCGGAGAGTGACTTGGAACTGCGCTTCTTCATTGGGCGGCAGGAGGGCTTTCTGCACCCGGGTCATGAGGCCGCCGACACTGTAAAGTGCGCCGAAACAAAGCAGGACCACGATCCAGCGGTGCCGCATGGAGAACCGCAGCACGATCATGTAAAGTGCCTCAATGGGATGATAAAACCAACCGACGAGCCGCTCCATGCTGCGCTCGATCCAGTTGGGTTTTGTGACACTGAGCATCCGCGCCGCGAGGCTGGGCGTGAGGGTGAAACTGACGATGAGCGAAACGACGATCGCGAAGGCCATGGTGTAACCGAAGCTGCTGAGGAACTTTCCCACGATCCCACTGAGGAAGGCCACCGGCACAAAGACGGCCAGCAGTGAGAAGGTGGTCGCCATGACGGCGGGTCCGATTTCTTTGGTTCCATCAATGGCGGCTTGAAAAGGGCTGGTGCCTTTTTCATCAATGTGGCGGAAGATGTTCTCCACCACGATGATGGCGTCATCGATCACGATGCCGACGGCCAGAGCGAGGGCGATGAGGCTGATGGAATTGAGCGTGATGTCCGCTGCCCACATCACGCCGAAACTGGCAATGATGGAGGTCGGGATTGCGAGGGCTGAGATTAACGTGGCGCGGCTATTCCCGAGGAAAAAGAGCACGACGAGTGCGGCAAAGAGGGAGCCGAGCACGAGATGCTCCTTCACGGCATCGGTGCTGGTCCGAATCACCAGGGAGTTATCCCGCACGATCCGGATCTCGTAGCCCTTCGGTAAAAAAGCGCGCAAGTCTTCGAGTCGTTCACTCACGGCATCGACGACGGCAATGGTGTTCTCGCCCGACTGTTTTCGCAGGGACAAAGTGACCGTGGGCACGCCATTGAGTCGTGCCACGGTTTGTAGTTCCTCGGCACTATCTTCGATCCGCGCGACATCGCCTAGCCGCACGAGTCCGCCTTTACTCTCTCGGATGATCATTTGTCCGATGTCGGACACTTGCTCTGCTTTTCCGACGATGCGTAACCCCTGTTCATTCGCGGCATTTTTGACCGTGCCCGCAGGAATCTGGATGTTTTGAACCGCGAGAGTTCGCTGGACGTCGAGCGCGGTGAGGCCAAACGATTGAAGCTTGATGGGGTCAACCCAAATGTTGATTTGACGCTTTTGTCCTCCCAGCAGCGTCACTTGTCCGACACCAGGAACGCTTTCGAGTTTTCGACGTAGAATCTTGTCGGCGTACTCTGTGATCTCCCGCGTTGGCTTATCCGCGACAATGCCGATGCTGAGAATGGGTGTGGCGTCGGGATCTAGTTTTTCAACAATGGGTGTCTCGGCATCATCCGGTAAAATAGATAGGATGCGGTTGACGCGATCACGCACTTCTTGAGCAGCGACGTCGATGTTTTTTTCCAGCACAAAGGCGACGAGCACTTGCGAGATGTTATCGCTCGACGTGGAGCGCAATTGATCAATGCCGCTCACGGTATTCACCGCTTCTTCGATGCGGTCAGTGACTTCGGTCTCGATTTCCTTCGGCGTTGCACCAGGGAGTCGAGTGGTGATCAAAACGGAAGGGAAATCCACTTTCGGAAATCGATCCACGGGAAGCCGGGTGTAGCCCAAGACTCCGACGACCACGAGCACCAGCACGATCACGCTGGCGAAAACGGGGCGTCTGACAGAAACGGCGGCAAGCCACTGCATAAAATAGAGGGATAGTTGGGGTTACGGTTGAGCGCCGCCTTTGACCGGCACCCCGTCGGTAGCTTCCGGCCCTGGGTTCAGCACCACGACTTCGCCTGCGATGACGCCGCGTCGGACCTCGACCCAATCCGCACTCGACTCGCCTATTTCTACCAAGCGCTCGGTGAGTTGCTGATTCTCGGAGACAAAAACTTTTCGGCGGACGCCATCGATCCGGATGGAACTTGCGGGCACCGTGGTCGCAGCCTCTTCATTGAGGACGATGCGGGCCTCGGCAAACAAGCCCGGTTTCAGTTTGCCATCCTCATTGGCGACATCGGCTTCGACTGGTAGGTCGCGGGTTGACTCACGCAAGGCGGCACCCATGAACTTGAGTCGTCCCTCAAAAACTTTGCCCACGTAGGAACCGACGGTGAATTCGATTTTCTGATTCACGCTCACCTTACCGATGGCTGTCTCGGGAATGTTCACCGCGAGCTTCAGCCGGGAGGTTTCCACAAGTTGGGCGACGGGCATCCCGGGGCCAATGAACTCACCGACGGTCACCATCCGCTCAGCCACCGTGCCTGAGAAGGGTGCGAGCACCACGGCATCGCTGACTGATTTTTGGGCCAAGTCACGCCTGGCGACGACTGAGGCAAGTTGAGCCTCTTTGGCGGCGAGATCGGTCTTGAGTTTGAGGAAATCTGCCTCAGCGATGGCGCGCGATTTGGCCAGTGGTTCATTGCGTTTGAGCTCACTTCTGGAAAGGCCAATCTGAGCCTCAGCAAGGGCAACGCTGGCCTCCGCTTCTTTCAGGGAAAGGGTGGCTGTTCGATCATCGAGTTTGACGAGGATGTCCCCTTTTTTGACGACCGACCCGCGCTCGATGGGAACCTCAATGGCTTTGCCGGAACCGTCAGAGGCGACGCGCGCATCTTGTGCTGCGACCAATTGGCCGGTGACGCGTAGATACCTGGGCATCTTTCGCGTTTCAGCTTTTGCGGTGGTGACGGTGATCGGCTCGAAAGTCGGAAGCGGCTTCGAGGCGGGAGCGGGCGCTGGAGCTTTGTGGCAGGCCGTTAGAGCGCAGGTGAGTGCCATCAAAAGGTTCCGGTGAGGTGGAGGGATGCGAATCATGAGAGGGAAGGAGATTTTTCGGCCCGCTGCTGAGCCGAGCGCCGGAGGCCCGTCAAGGCATGGAGCACAAAGTCAGCGATGCCTGAAGCGAGTTGCTCAATGTCAGCCTCCGTTTTAGGCACGGGCGGGCCGAGGCGGTCAATGATGGCGCGACCGTGGTCGAAGTGGACGCACAAACCGACGATGTGGTGAGCCAGCATGGTGCATTCGGCATCCACGGTTGGTTTTCTCAGAATCGCAGCAATGATGCGGTGGAGTTCCTCATGGAAGGGACGCACTACGAGCTTCAAGAACTCGCCTAAACAGGCAGTGGGCTGCCTCATCTCATGAGCCATGAGCTGGCCGATGACGGGATTGGATGCCCGCTTCAAGAGGACAAAACGGAGGCAAAAAGAGATCCAACGTCGCAGTGTGATCTCGGGCTTTTCTCCGGGAATCATGACGACCGGAGATTCCTGCGCTAGCGCTCGCCGATGGCTTTCCACTAGCACCTCGCGGTAGAGCCCCTCTTTGCTACCAAAGTAGTATTTCACGGCAGCCAGATTGGCCCGAGCTTTTAGGCATATTTGGCGCAGGCTGGCTTTTTCAAAACCATCTTTCGCGAAGACCTGCATGGCCGCCAGCAGGAGACGATCCTTTCGGGCTGATGCATCACGCTCTCGGAGACTTGCAGTGTTAGACATCTGTTTATAAACGAGTGTTTAACTCGGGCTGATGGTTCGTTTTGTCAATCCGGCAGTTCGGAAATCCTGACAGAGGACTTGAGGCGAATGGAAAAAGTGCCATCCTCCGTCTGCATGTCCGCCATCCCATCTGAATTCGCCAACGTCACCGCCGTCGCCAAAGCCAATGTCTATTTTGACGGCAAGGTCGTCAGTCACAGCATTTTGTTTCCCGACGGGAGCAAGAAGACGCTGGGACTCATTTACCCCGGAAGTTACCACTTTGGCACGGACAAAGCGGAGTTGATGGAGATTGTAGCAGGCGATTGTGAAGTGAAACTCGATGGCTCCGAGGAGGTGACCTCTTACTCAGCCGGGCAGGCTTTCGAGGTGCCCGCGAAGTCCGGGTTCGACATCAGCGTGCCGAGCGGAATCGCTGAGTACATCTGTTCGTTTATTGGATGACCCGATCTCGCCGCGGAGGGAAGAATCTTTACGGTTTGAAATTCACGCGTCTTGTCTTGCCAAGAGAGGTCGAATTGTGATATTTCCCACTCCACGCAGTATGAGAGAAAAAATAGGATTGGTTTTAATGGTTCTTTGGCTGGTCACTGGAGTGGAGTTACGAGCTCAGGGGCAGACACGGGCGTGGACGGATGTTCAAGGCAGGACCGTTCAGGCCGCCTATGGTGGAGTGGAAGGTGACCAGGTTTTGCTCAAAATGGCGAATGGGAACTCGGTTCCCTTTGCCATTTCTAAGCTGAGTACTGCCGATCAGGCTTTCGTCAAAGCGCAGGTCGGGCCAAAGTCGGCAATGACTCCCTCGGTCGAACCGGTGAGTGCTTTGGCGAGGCTGCCTTTCGATCAGAGAACCTTCCCCGACAAAGTGGACGTGCCTGTGCGGACCGTGGATGCAAATGCGACGCTCGAAAAACCGGAGGAACGTAAGTTCATTTATCAGACGGAAAAGTTTGAGTTTAGTTCTCAGGCCAAACTGGCCAAGAGCGTCATGACGGAGGTGGCTCAGACGTTTGAGGCGACCCGACTGCTTTTGAATCAGTTGCCATGGGGGTTGGATTGCCGGCCACCGGATGGGCTGGAGCGGTATCAGGCGAAGCTCTTTGAAACGAGGGCTGACTACATCGCCGCCGGAGGACCTGAAAACTCGGGTGGTGTTTACATGAATGGCCTGAAGGTTTTCATGGTGCCTTTCCAAAGCATTGGTTTGGTGAAGCGGGGGCAGACTTATTTCAAAAACAGCGGTTTTAGAAATGACACCTTGGTGCACGAGATTACCCACCAGGTGATGGATGAGTATCTCTCGTTCCTGCCGACATGGATTATCGAGGGCACGGCGGAGTATACGGAAATGATGCCGGATACGGCGAATGGATTTCTCACCAAACAGCATGGGGCTGGAATCCGTGACTACATCAAATCAGGCGAACGTCGTCTCGGTGCTGCCGCAGAAATTCCGATGTTGGAAGGTCACATGACGATGGATCGCGACACTTGGCAGGGCCTCACAAGGACGCCGGATTCCATGTTCAGTCTTTATTATCGATCCTGCATTTTGGTTTACTTTTTCAATCACCTGGATGGCGATCGAAAAGGCACGCGTTTCATGAAATACATGGATGCTGTTTACGGAGAGGTGAAGCAAACGCGCGAGTTTTTTGCGAATCCTGAAGTCAAGAGATCGCCGGATGGTCGATTCACCTATCCCCAGAGTCTGACGCCGCCCGATTTCCGAAACCCGTTCAAACATCTTGGCCTCTTGTTGGATGGCAGAGGGTACTCGGATTTAATGTCCGAGATCGAAACCAAATACAAGGCTGAGGGAATCAAGATCAGGGTGAAGTAAGTCGGCTCTACGGCTTTGCCTCGCTGGACAGCCATTGCACGGCATCGATGATGACGTGACCATCAGTTTCCTTATTGGAGATCTCCACATAGCTGGTTTTTCCTGATTCGAAACGGTAGGTGCCGAGCGGATGAAGCACACCATCAATGTTGGGCTTTAGCTTTTGGTTTACGATCACCCGCGTTTGGCCATCGGCATGATGGATGAGGACGGGCACGTTAGTGGCTCGATTGGCGAATGCCGTGTAGGCGATCGAAACTCGATAAGTTCCGGCTTTTGGCAAGGTGGGCTGGAATCGAACGGACTGTTCGCCCTTTGCTTCGTCACCATCATGACGATAGCCCGTGAGAAAAAAGGGTGAGGTGGTGCTGCCCACGGATTCGAAGCCTATGCGCGACGCTTGTTCATCATCCACGACAATCCCGCCAAGACTCTGGAGGTTGAGAGTTACTTTTGGTCTTTCGGGAGGGGATTCGAAATCAAGCACTTGCGAGTCTGCGAGGAGTCGCTCCTTGAGCTTGGCGAGGTCAATCGACTGCACGCCTGTGTCCTGATCGATCGCATGAACGGCAGCCGTGGCTGCGCTCTGACCGAGGACCATAAAAACGGGCTCCATGCGAATGCTGCCGTAGGCGATGTGACTGGCGCTTAGGCAAACGGGCACGAGGAGATTCACGCACTGATCGGCCTTGGGGCGAATGCTGCGGTAGCTGACAGGGTAGGGACGACTGCCGACTTGGACATCGCCTTCGTTCCGGATGAAACCTTCCCGGGTGACGAACCTTTGGATATTGTGGGAGTCCATGTTGTAAGCGCCCATGCCCACAGAGTCATCGACGACTTCGGTGCGCTTGCAGTTTCGCTCGGTCATGACGTAGTCGCTGATCATGCGGCGGGCCTCCCGGACGTAGAGCTGACGAGGCCAATTGTCGGTGTCCAAAAACTCATCTTTGGCGAGTCCGAGTTTCTGGAAGGCTAACCGTATCTTTTCCGGCACTCGCGGATGATGCGCATAGGTCCACATGAGGCCCTTCTGCCAGTCCTCGTGGGCTTTCCAGATCTTAGCACGGGTCTCATAGTCGGCATCTGGGTATTCCCAATTTTGGCCGATGAAGTCCGTGCTGATGGCGAAGTTGTTATTGGTGTCCGTTTTTCGATTGGGCATTCCGCTGGGAGCCCAGGAAATCCGGTCGTCGCCTGCCTCGACATTGCGCAGGGCGAGCTCAAACCAGCGTTCATCGTAATTTGCGGGCTTCTCCCAATCGCGACGGTTTTCAGGCACGTCGGTGGTGCACATGCGGAAGTTGTAGGCCTGAACTTTCGCATCACCGCTGAACTCGTTTCCGGGCTCCTTTTCAATGCCGGGAAGTAAGCCGCTTTCGGGTTTTCCGGGCGTGATGTAAGGATCGACATTCTTTGTGAACTGGTGGTGAATGGTGTGGGCGACTTGGACGCCGTTGAGTTTCTCAGCATAGACGGAATTGGCCTCGCGCCCGACGTGGTAGCTGACACCCGCTTTGGCCATGAGGTCGCCCTCGTAGGTGGCGTCGATGAACATCTTTCCTGTGAATTCCCGTCCGCTCTCCATTCGGATTTTGGTGATTTGAGTACTGTTCTTGATGACACCTGACTTGAGGTCGAGGCGCTGACCGAATACCACCACGGCACCAGACTCGGCGATCATCTCGTTCATGATTTTCGAGGCAACATGGGGTTCGAAGGTCCACATGGTTCCCTCATCGGCTTTGCCTCCATGGGCGCGTTTGTTGGCAAAATATTGTTCCTTGGTTTGATGTTTCCAATTTGCCGAGTCCGCGTAATGCAGGAAAACCCGGCGGTAAAAATCGCGTGAGAGACCGCCGATGGCTCGTTTATTCCCGATGTCAGTGGCGCCGAGTCCACCTGTGGTGAGTCCGCCTAAAAACTGGGTGGGCTCGATGAGCACCGCAGACTTACCCATTTTTTGGGCTTGGATGGCCGCGGTAACGCCGCCGGAAGTTCCTCCGTAGATGACCATGTCGAAGGAGTCGGCGGCGAAGCATGGGGTAGAGGCGATGAGAAAGAGGAAAAGTGAGGCGCGAAAGTGCATGGAATAGGAGAAAGCGGTCCGATGCCGGGGCTTCTTGCGGCCAAGATTTCAGTCTAAAAAAGGGTTCTCCTCCCGCTCACGGCCGATGGTGGTGGCGGGACCGTGTCCGGGGAGAACTTGAGTGGCATCAGGCAGTTGGAGAAGTTTGGATTTGATGCCTGCGATCAATTGCGAGCTACTGCCATTGGGGAAGTCCGTGCGGCCTACTCCGTCGAGGAAGAGGACATCTCCTCCGAAAACGATGCCGAGTTCGGGTTGGAAAAAGCAGAGGCTATCGGGAGAGTGGCCGGGGATGTGCATGAGTTCCCACTCATTTCCACAAAAACTGGCGGTCTCGGCGTCAGCCAGAACGGTGTCCACGGTGAATTCATCGACCAAAAAGGGACTGCCCGTCCCCATAGCGTAAAGGCGCTCGAGGGTGAGATCTCTAGAAAACGGAGCAAAGGCAAAAACTCGTGCGCCGAAGCGATTCTGGATCTCTGCGGCATCCATCACGTGGTCAAAATGTTGGTGAGTGAGCAGGAGGACATCGACCGCGGCACCTCTGGTGGTTAGCCAGTCGGCCATTCCCTCGGGAGCATCGACGACGATCCGAGCGGACCCCCACTCCAAAAAATAGCCGTTGGTTTCTGCAATTCCGCCCGTGAAAGAAGTAAGATTTAACATGACTAGCGTGAAAGAGTCTGAAACAGTTGGACTTTTCAACTCTTAACCGCGAAAATCCAAATCGAATCGACGCAAGAACTCTGGCGTCAATGTGGTTAGTTTCGTCGTATCCTACAGACATCATGACTCGCTTCACCCCACCCCTTCTGGCTGCGGCCTTTTTTGGCTTACTCGCAGCAGCGCCAGAAACCAAGGCGGAAACCAACTTTGGACAAGTTTCCATGCATGTCGCCTACATGCTGCAGAATCACCACTACAGTCACAAGGACTTCGATGATGCGGTCTCGACCAAACTGCTGGAAAACTACTTCAACATGCTGGACTTCCGGCATATTTTCTTCACCCAGCAAGACGTGGATAAGTTCAGGGCAGCCTACGCTACCACTTTGGACGACCATGTTCTCATGCGGAATGTAAAGCCGGCACTGGAGATCTATGACGTATACAAGCAGAGAGTGACGGAGCGTGTCAGCTTTGCGAAAAAGGCTTTGGAAACCCATAAGTTCAGTTTTGACTCCGAAGCCAAGATTGAGGTGAAGCGGGATAAGTTACCCTGGCCGGCGGACAAAGCCGCGTCCGATGCGATGTGGCTGAACCTGCTGGAGGACAATTTGATTCAGGAGCGTCAGATCGACAGATCCCGGATCGAGTCCGAGAAGAAGAAGGAGGCTGAGGCCGCCAAGAAAGCTGCAGAAAAGGCTGCTGGTGCAGGGGCGAAGGACGGCAAGACCGTGGCTGAAGCCAAGCCAAAACCTGTCTCCAAGGAAGAAGAGGCTGATTCCAAGCTAACACCCGCACAGCGAATCGCCAAAGACTACGATCGCTTGCTTGAGAGCGTGAATGAGAACAGCTCAGAGGAGGAGGTGGTGAATTACTTTCTGTCCTGTTTGGCAACAGCCTATGACCCGCATACTGAATACATGAGCCAGACGGAGATGGATAACTTCAACATTCAAATGAAGCACTCTCTGGTGGGTATCGGGGCCCTGCTGGGAAAGAAGGACGATGGAGCGGAGATCCAGGGAATCGTGGTCGGTGGCCCGGCTGACAAGCAAGGCAAGCTCTCGTTGGATGACCGGATCGTCGCGGTGGCTCAGGGCGAAAAGGGCGAATACGTGGACGTGAAGTACAAGAAGCTTCAGGACATTGTAGATATGATCCGAGGCAAGCCTGACACAACCGTCAGGCTGAAAGTGGTGCCTGCGCTTGACCCGACCTCTCAGACGGAAATTTCCATCGTTCGGGGTGAGGTGGCCTTGAAAGAGAAGATCGCTAACGCGGAGCTGATCAAGACCCCGGAGGCTCTGGGCGATCCGATGAAGTTGGGCTGGATCAACCTCTCCTCATTTTACGCGGACATGGAAAATGGAACGGTAAGCACCACGACGGACGTGGAAAAGCTCCTCCGTCGTTTGATGAAAGAAAGCATTGATGGACTGGTGCTCGATCTCCGGAGTAACGGTGGTGGATCGCTGGAAGAGGCGATCAAACTCACCGGTCTCTTCATTCCCGCTGGACCTGTGGTGCAGGCGAAAGACTGGCGTGACAACATCACGTGGAGGGAGTGCGAGAACGAGCGTGCCGTCTATTCCGGGCCGATGATTGTGCTCGTGGACAAAGCCAGTGCGTCTGCCAGCGAGATTTTGGCTGCAGCGCTCCAAGATGCGCATCGGGCGCTCATTGTTGGCGATAAGTCCACCTTCGGCAAAGGCACGGTGCAGACGATCCTTCCGGTCGAGCGTTACATGCCGTTCTTCAGTGACAAATCGCGTGCGGGTGCACTCAAGGTGACGATCCAAAAGTTTTACCGGATCGCGGGAGGCTCCACGCAATTAAAAGGTGTGGTGCCCGATGTGGTGTTGCCCTCCATCCGTGACGTGATGGACATCGGGGAAGCCTCTGCTGACAATGCGCTTCCTTATGATGAGATTCCGGCGCGAACCTACACCTATTTTCGTAAATCTCCGTTCCCCGGCTCTGACCTCCAATCGAGGGTGAACAGCCGGATCTCAGTGAACCCCGAGTTTCAGTTCATTGTCGATGAGTCGAGGCGCCTCAAGGAGCGGATTGATCGGAATACCATCAGTCTCAATGAGAAGGAGAGAGAGCAGGAGCGTCTGGACAATGAGCAGCGCCGGAAGAAGCAGGAAGATGAACGTGCTGAGCGGACCAAGAAGGTTGCGGATTCACTGAAGGGTGGAGGGGTGCTGACCTACAGCCTGACCTTGGATAATGTCGACAAGCCTGAACTGGTGCTCGAGTCTGATTTTACTCGGGAGCAGAGCACGGGCATGAGATTGGCCGCCAGCCGGGATGATGACGAGGGCCGGAGCGCCGGGTCGAAATTCCCTTATGGATTGGAGCCGGTGAAGTTGGAGACGATCCACATCATGCGTGACTTGATTGAACTCGGTGGTGCTGCGCCGACCACCGCAGGCACGGGAGACAAACCGAAACAGGCTGCAAACTAGGTTTTTGTCTCCATGGTGCCCATGAGCGAAGGCGTAGAGATTGGGCTGACCCATCTGGACGCCGCTGGTTCTGCTTCGATGGTGGACGTTTCGGGAAAGCCCCCCCTGAAAAGGGAGGCCACGGCCGAGGCGGTCATCACGCTGGCTGAGCAGACAGTGGCCTTGATCCGCCAAAACCAGATCAAAAAGGGTGATGTCCTGGCGGTTGCTCGAATTGCGGGAATCCAAGCGGCGAAACAAACTCAGCATTTGATCCCTCTGTGTCACCAGATTCCCCTTTCTCAGGTTCGTCTTGAATTCGAGGTCCATGCCACCGGAGTTCGAATCACTGCGACGGCAGGAACCGTGGCTCAAACGGGAGTCGAAATGGAGGCGCTCACCGCCGTTTCGATTGCGGCTCTGACGATCTATGACATGTGCAAGGCCGTCGATAAGTCGATGTGCATTTCGGGCATTCGTCTTCTTTCGAAAACCAAGAGCGAACTGCTTTCATGAGTGAAAAATCAGGATCAATCATCACCGTGGGGATCATTACGGTGTCGGACCGAGCCAGTGTCGGTGCCTATGAGGACCTGGGTGGCCCCGCTCTTCGAGTGGCGGCTGAAGGATACGGCTGGGTCGTTGCCGCTGAGGCGATCGTTCCCGACGAACAGGAGGCTATTCAAGAAGCGATTCTCTCATTCCATTCTCAGGGCTGTGGGCTCATATTGACGACGGGAGGAACAGGCATTGCGGTGAGGGATGTTACTCCAGAGGCGATTCGGGCCATCATGCGCACCGAAGTGCCGGGTTTCGGTGAAATCATGAGGCAGAGGTCCTTCGAGATCACGCCGAACGCCATTCTGTCCAGAGGTCTGGCGGCGGTAGTGCGGACTTCGTTTGTCATTGCGCTCCCTGGAAAGCCAAAGGGGGCAGTGGAGTGCCTAAGTTTTGTGAGGGGAGCAGTCGACCACGCCGTCAAACTGGCACAACGTCTGCCGACCAGTTGTTAGCATCAGGCTAATCAGGCATCCATAGTCCCGATCCAGGCGCGAAGGTCAAAATCGGGGGCGATCTTCACCATTTCCCATCGCCCATCCGCGTTGAGTCGGAAGGTGCCGACCCACTTTTGGTGCCACGATTCGGGTTCGATCATACTCAAGTGGTGCTTCTCCTCGACATTGTAGAGGTGGTAAATCTCGCCAATCACGGGCTCAAATCGGAATTGTGCCTCGTAGATCAGTTTGTTCCAGTTGAAGGCATCAATGACCGATAAATAGCGTTCTCGTAGCTCGATCAATTCTTGCTGGAGTTCCCTCTCGACGCGGCTGACGCCTCGGCTTTTGAAGTTGGTGAGGTCTTGTGGGATGATCTTGGCGGCTAGGCGAGATACGGGGTAGGGCAGGTAGTTGCCCCTCGGTTCTATCTGGGCGAGGTCGACATTGATGGGGTCCATGGGAGAGATCGGTGGCATAATCGCCTTCAACATACGTTCCTCGCCTCCATCGGGTTTAAATTCGAGAAAAGGATTCTCTTGCAATCGCTCCGGAGATGTTTATGCACTGCGGGCTATGGCTTCTACTCCTGTCATCAATCTCCGCAAAGGACATGCGGTCCGTTACAATAACGATGTGTGCATCGTGTCTGATTTTGAGCTTAAAACGCCACCTCGGATGGCCTCCTTTGTTCAGATGTCTGTGCGCAGCATCACCATTGGAAAACTCTACAACCTCCGAATGACTTCGAATGAGTCGCTGGAGTCCGTGAATCTTTCCAGGGATGCCCATGAATACAGTTACAAAGATACAGACGGCTATCACTTCATGCACCCCACCACATTCGAAGATGTATTGATGGGTGATGACATGGTGAAAAATGAGAAAAACTATCTCATTGAGGGGCAGAAATACATGATTCTGCTGGCCGACGGTGTGGTGGCAGGCATTGAACTGCCAGCGTCGGTCGTGATGTCGATCACCGAAGCGCCAGAAGGCGTAAAGGGTGATTCGGCCAATAATGTTTACAAATCAGCCATTACGGAAACTGGAATGACCGTGCAGGTGCCGCTTTTCATCGGTCCCGGTGACAAAATCACCGTGAAGACGGAAGACGGCACGTACTTGGGTCGTGCTTCCTAGACGAAGGTGCAGGGGTGCCGGAATCGTTCAACGAGGGATTCCGGCAGCAGTGCGCACCGCTCAATCTGCTGGTTTTGTGTCGAATTGAGGTCGCTCAGAAAAGGTCAAACTTTTTCATCAAGGGCCGCTCCACTTTTCATGGACGGGGATTCCGTAGAAGATTTTCTTCAATTCACGAATTCCCTGCTTGATGAATACGGGCAGAACCTGCTAAAACAGTGTTATTACCAAGCCAATTAATTACATCATGAAACTCGGGAACGTTTTTGCCATTACCTCCATTGCGTTACTTTCAGTCTGTGCAAATGCGCAAGATGCGAACTCACAGGTGAAAGTGAAGGTCAAAGGGGTGAAGATCGAGCAGCAACAGACGCCCCAGATGGTGGTGCAAAACGTCGTCGAAAAGCGCTGGAAGCCGAAGCAGTGGATCGAACTTGATGCCGAGTTGGACGTGGACATCGCGGCCGATCTGGGAGGGAAAGAGGGCACCTACCCATCGCTTGAGTTCAAGTATTTCATCGCGGTGAATCAGAAAACCAAAGAGGGTAAGAACATCGTCTTATCCGGAAGCTTGACGTATGAAAATGTTCCCGCTTCGAGATCTGGGGATACGAGCCACGCACTCGCTTACGTGACGCCCGCGACACTGAAGAAAGTCTTATTGAAAGACAATGGTGGAAAGGCGGATGTGTCAGCTATCGGCATCGAAATTCATTCGGGCGGTCAGATGCTGCAGGGGGCCTATTTCTCGAGCACCGGTAGCCCTTGGTGGATTGGCGCTGACAAATTGCCCGACAGCACCAAGTTTGAGTTTCAAGACGGTGCCGTCATCCCCAAGTCAAAGACGCCTTTTGCACCGCTCTGGGGCGACTATGACCTCCAGTCGAAAGCGCAGCCTTAGCGGCCTGAGTGCTCTTCATTTTCAAATCCCCCCGAATCGTATCGCATGGCTGACAGCAAGAATATCGTCGTTCTCAATCTCGGATCCCAGAGAGTGGGAGGAGCCGTTTTTAGCAAAACGTCAGGGGGTGATCTGACCCTCAAGAGATATGAGATCATGGAGATGGCGGGGGATCCTACCATCGACGCCACGAGGCTTCCCCAACTGAAGGTCACGCTGGAGGATTTAGCGAATCGGCTGAAGCTCTCGAAAAGTAGCGTGTGGTACTCGGTGGCGGGGCACACTGTCTTCACCCGTTTTGTGAAGCTTCCTCCCGTGCAGGGAGATAAGCTGGAGCAGATCGTCGAATTTGAAGCTAGGCAGAATGTTCCGTTTCCGATCAATGAGGTGGTCTGGGACTATGAACTCGTGGGAGAGAAGGACGCCATCGAGCCCGAAGTGGTGCTCGTGGCGATGAAGTCGGACTCCCTCAATGAGATCAATGATCAGGTGGAAGCCGGGGGGATGAAGGGCGCGGGGGTTGATCTCTCGCCGATGTCGATCTTCAACTCTTTCCGTTACAGCTATCCTGAGGTGGATGAGCCCGTCGTGATCGTTGATCTGGGTGCTCGGTCTACCAATCTAATCTTTGCTGAAGGGCAGAAAGTCTTCACTCGGAATATTCTCGTGGGTGGTGCCACCGTGACGGGGGCGATCGGAAAAGAATTTGGCCTCGGATTTGGAGATGCGGAGAGCCAGAAGCGCGATCAGGGTTTTGTGGCGTTTGGTGGTGCCGTTGAAGAGCACGCGGATCCCGCCATTGCGGCCATGTCCAAAGTTATTCGGAATGCGATGACTCGCCTTCATGGTGAAGTGACGCGCACGATCAATTACTACAGGACTCAGCAGGCTGGCAGCCCGCCTCAGCGAGTCTTTTTGGCGGGTGGTGGCGCTCGCCTTCCCGGCGTTGTTGAGTTCTTTCAAGAGAAGCTGAAGCTGCCGGTGGAGATCTTTGATCCGTTGCGTGGAGTTCAATTGGATCGGGGTGTTGATTCGGAAGGGGTTGCCGCTGACTCCTCTGCAATGGGGGAGTTGGTAGGACTCGCCCTGCGTGGTGCAGGCAGTTGTCCCATTGAGTTGGAACTGGTGCCGGACGCTCTCGCGAGAAGTCGTGATGCCGCCAAAAGAGCTCCAGCCTTGATCCTGGCCACTTTGTGTTTGTTCGCTGCTTTGACTGCAGCCACGGTTTACTTCAAGTCAGCGGATCGCGTCGTTCAAGACCGCATCGCTCAGTCGGAGATCAAACGACAGGAACTCCAGGGGCATTCGGATACCATCAGAGACCTTGAAAAGAGTCTCGAAGACCTCAAGGGACAAAGTGCTCAATTGGAAGAAGCAATCAAGGACCGCTCATGGTGGGTCAGGTTGCTTGCTGAGTTGAACAACAAATACGAGAGCGATGTGTTGTGGCTCACAGTGATCGAACCCTTGAAAGATGGGAAATCGGTTACCCCTGAATTGATCACAGGTTCTGCTCCAGAAGAAGGGCAGGCGCAAGCAACAGCTCCGGTTGTTGCCGCAGCGCCCCCGGGCCCTCCCGGAACACCGGTTGCGCCGGTCTATGAACTGAGACTGAAGGGGCTCTATCGGAAGAACGATGTGGGTCAGCAGCAAGTGGTGTATGATTTTGCCAAATCTTTGGCCAAGTCAGAATTCTTCAACGTCAGCGACATTGCGGACAATCTTCAAAAGTATGTGAACGCAGAAACAGGCGTCGAAGAAGACCGGTACGCCTACAAGTTTGACATCAGGCTGCCTCTTCGTCAGTCCATGGAATTTAAGAAGTAATCGACGTGATTAAGGAAAACAAATCGTTAGCAGCCATCCTTGGTGTGATGGTAGTGGGTGGACTGGGTCTGGTGGCGCTTCTGGTGACATCATACATGGGTTTCACCTCCTCGATGGAACAGTTCGAAACGGCATCGAATGCCGTTGCGACACTGAAGGGTGCCAAGCTGTTTCCGAGTGAGGAGAATGTGAAGGAAAAAGAAGCGGCTGTTGCCGAGTACGAGAACGCGGTCAAAACACTTGGGACGGTGCTTCTGAAGCTCCAACAACCAGTGGCCCCCCTCAGTGAAACGGAGTTTCAGGCAAAGCTCAAAACTGGAATTGCTGAAGTGAGAGCTTCGGCAGGTAAGGCCACTGCTTTGCCGAAGGAGTTCGCTTTTGGCTTTGATCTTTACACATCGAGCCTGCCAAAGAATGCTGAAGCGGCGACCGATCTGGGTGATTACTTGGCTGCGGTGAAGGCCGTAACGGATCTCGCCATCAAGAGTGGTGTTGCTTCGATCGACAGCATCAGCCGATCTGAACTGCAAATTGAAAAGGGCGCTCCTCCGCCACCCCCTCCTGCGCCCACAACCCGGAGACCGGGAGCAAAAGCTCCTCCCGGCAAAGCAGCCGCCAAGCCAGTCAAAGAGATCGCCAAGGTCGTTGAGCGCCGGACACTCACTCTGACTTTGACGGCTGATCAGGCCCCTCTGCAGAGCTTGATGAATGAACTCGCGAGTCCATCAAAAATGCAATACTTCACCGTGGTGCGGCAATTGCGGATCGAAAATGAAAAACAAGAAGGGCCTCTTCGCGGCAGTTTGACCATCGCGCCGCCGCCCGAACCGGGCTCACCAGGCACTGCGGAGCCGGCGGCGGCGGGAACCCCCGACCCGAACGCTCCAGCAGCGCCGAAGGTGGAAGTCATCGAAGCTGCAAAACCTGCCACGCCCGATGCACAGGCAGTCTTTGGCGACGAGAAATTGAAGGTCTACCTCGAGATCGATATCGTGCGATACCTTGAACCAGCCGCGGCCTAGACTGTTTCAAAACTGGAGTATTCGAATTTTCCGACAAGTCACGTCATGCAAAAGAAAAGCAATTTTGAAAAGACTCTACTCACCATCATGGCACTCGTTGCCTTGGGTGTGAGCGGCTACCTCATCTACTTGTCTCAAGGCTTCTCCGAATCGCTGAGTGAGCGGGTGGTCGCTCCCCGAAAAGAGATGGGAGAGGTGCCTCTCACAAGCGTGCAAGAGGCCACCAAACTTTTAGGCCAGGTTTTCAATTGGGCTTCCCCGACCAAGAACGGGAAACCTGTTCCGCTCAACAAATCCATTCTGGTCATCCTGAAGGGAGATAGTCTGGTCGACTTGTATGTTCCTGAGCCAAAACTCCGTGACCCCATCACCAACGAGTTCTTGGTCAAAAACACCATCCCTGATTTCCTCTCTCCCAATGTGGGTGATCTGGATCCTGATGACGATGGATTCACGAATTTGGAGGAATTCAAGCGAGGCACCAATCCGAAAGATGCCAAAGAACACCCGCCGTTCACCGATCACCTTTTCTTGAAGGAGCGGACAGCTGATGACTACATCTTGAAGCTGAACAGCAGTCAGGACCCTTATCAAGTGATCCTGACTGCCCCGCGCCGCGACAGTGCCTACATCCAGCCGCCTTTCCCCAAGAACTTTGGATTTAAGGATCCGATTACCCGGCAAATCAATGAGCGCTTTGAAGCGAAGGGGTTTGCGAAGAAAGACATTCCTGATCCAGTTTTGGGCACCAAAGATGCGTCGGAAATGACGATATTGGATCGCGCAACCAATTCGACGATTGTGTTGGTTAAGGGCGTGGAGAAAAATCTCGCTGACTACTATGCCGTTTTTGAATTCAGGCACAAAGAGGTCAAGGAAGTTAAATGCAAAAAAGGAGCCGACTTCTACATTCCCGGGGTGCCAACCAAGTTCAAATTGGTCGAGATTGAAGAGGCCAATGCCCTGATTGAATCCACAAAACCGGACGGATCTCCAGGGGAGAAACTGCCCATTACGAAGCGTTGATAAAAAAATACCCATCGAATTGCAAAATATCCTCGCCAAGACAACCCAAATCAGGCTATTTAATCAATCCCTACCTGAAAATCTCTCATTACATCACCATGACCCTGAACTCTCGTTTGGTCCTCAGCCGATCTCTCCTCTTTTCTCTCGCCGTCACCGTTGGTAGTCCCTCTGCATTTTCAGGCACAGGCGGAGGTGGTGTTTCGAGCATCGCAGAACGCGAGATCGCAAGGAGACTTGCTCGTCAAGAAGATGCCAGACAGGCAATGGAGCGCGGCGACAAAGCCTACGCTGAAGGCGATTACGAGACCGCCCTTAGCGAGTACAAGGGAGCAATCGATGCCCTGCCGAACGCACCTATGACCCAAGCCTGGCGTGATCTGGCTGAGGCAAAGTATGCGGATTGTGCAGTGGCTCTGGCCCGGGAGCGGGCCAAAAATGGTCGATATCCAGAGGCCAGGGAGTTGTTGACCGGAGCGCTTGCCTTCAATCCTGAGCACAAGGGAGCTAATAAACTCATGAAGGAACTGGATGACCCAGACCGCTACCCTCGCGCACTGACTCCCGAGCACGTTGCCATGGTGGCTGAGGTCGAGCGGGGTTTGGAAAAATCCAACAGCTATCGCGAAATTGGCGACCTCGATAAGTCGATCATCGAGTATCAGGAGGTTCTGCGTAAGGACCCCTACAACAAGTCGGCTCGTCGCGGAATGGAGCGTGCGGAGCAAGCACGGAGTGAGTATTATGATACTGCCAGAGACCACACCCGTGCGAAGATGCTCGCGGACGTGGATGAACAATGGGAAAGCAAAGTTCCGGTGGCCGGTCTCCAGATCACCACTGACTTCAGCACCGGCACCCAGCCATCTGCTTACATCAAGGACAAGATGGATCGTATTGTCTTCCCGTCTGTCACTTTCACGGGCGCTACGCTTGAGGAAGCAATTGAGTTTTTGAGGGTGAAGAGTAAGGACCTCGATACTCAAGAAAAAATCGCTGAGAAAAAGGGAGTGAACATCATCCTCCGGACTGGCGACACTCCTGTCACGGCTCAGATCACTCTTGATTTGAGGGATGTGCCAATGTCCGAAGCGCTGCGCTACATCACTGAACTGGCCAGCATGAAATACAAGGTGGAGCCGTATGCCGTCCTGGTGGTGCCGCTCTCGGAAACCACGAGTGAGCAATACACCCGCATTTACCGCGTTCCGCCAGATTTCCTGAGTCTCGGTGGTGGGGACGTCGGCGCTGACGCTGGTGGCGGTGCTGCGCCTGATCCTTTTGCAGCTGGCGGCGGTGCCGGCGGCGGAGCCGCTCCGACCCTGATCAAGAGAAAATCAGCCATCGATATCTTGAAGGAGCAGGGCATCCAGTTCTCAGACACCGCCTCCGCTGTGTTTAACAAGGTTACCTCCCAGCTGATCGTGAAAAACACGCAGCCCAATCTGGATTTGGTGGAGCAATTTGTGCAGTCCATCATCGATCAAAAGCCAAAGATGATTTTCATCACTTCCAAGTTTGTGGAAGTTTCCCAGAAAAATACCGATGAGCTCGGGTTCGATTGGTTGCTTGGGCCCTTTAACGTTCCATCGAGCAGCAGGGTCTTTGGTTCTGGGGGTAACACCGGCAATTCGCCGAACGGAGATTTGAATCCAATCAATTATCCATTTGCAAATCCCGGAGGTGGGAACATCCCTGTGGGCCAGAACCCAGTTACAGCGGGCAATCGTTCGGGTAACGCGGCCATCAGTTCGGACTCCATCGACGGATTGATTTCCAATCAGGTTTTGGCAAGTAGCCTTGCTCCAGGTGTTCTGGCGTTCTCTGGTGTGTTCACGGATCCTCAGTTCCAGGTTGTGATTCGTGCTTTGAGCCAGAAAAAAGGTGTGGATCTGATGAGTGCACCCAGTGTGACGACAAAGAGCGGCCAGCAAGCAAGTGTTGAGGTTGTTCGCGAGTTCATCTATCCAACCGAGTTTGAGCCACCGGAGATTCCTCAGCAGTTTGGTGCAGTTGGCGGTGGAACAACAAATCTTCTCACTGGGCAGTCCTCCGGTGCAGGTGGGTTCCCTGTGACTCCCACCACCCCTACGGCATTCGACATGCGCAAAGTGGGTGTAAGAATGGAAGTCGAACCGACCGTGGGTGCTGATGGATACACGATTGACCTCAATTTGGCACCTGAAGTTGTGGAGTTCGAAGGTTTCATCAACTACGGAAGCCCGATCCAAACCACTGCGCAGAATGCACTAGGCGTTTCGACCACATTGACTTTGACCGAAAACGTCATCAATCAACCGGTGTTCTCGATACGGACCTTGAAAACTTCCGTCACTGTCTTTGATGGTTCCACGGTGGTTATGGGGGGATTGATTCGTGAAGATGTGCAGGATGTGGAGGACAAAGTTCCGCTTCTCGGAGACATCCCCATCTTGGGCCGCCTGTTCCAAACCAAGGCCGAGGATCACTTCAAACGTAACCTGATGATTTTCGTCACGGCTCGGTTGATCGATCCTTCGGGTGCAGATATCCGCCAACCTGTTGCGCCTGCTTCTTCTGGAGACGCTGGAGCGGGGGGCGGAGTCAACGCAGGTCCCAACCCGCTTCTCCCCTCCCTCTAACCGGGAAAGCGACAAAAATTGACAAAGGAAAGGCGGGTGAATCA